>JAFYXB010000072.1 GCA_017546345.1 Alistipes sp.
AACTGACCAGAACCACCAGACTGCTTCTTGTGGCGATAGTCGGCCTGAGCTACCTTAGTGATAGTCTCACGATATGGGATACGTGGAGCGAAGAACTCCATCTCCATCTTATGCTCTGTAGATAGACGGTGCTTCAAAATGTTGAGGTGGTGCTCACCCTGACCCTGAATGATAGTCTGCTTGAGCTCCTTAGAGTACTCTACAAGGATTGTAGGATCCTCATACTTAGCATCGTTGAGCAACTTGCCGAGCTTCTCCTCATCGTTCTGCTCCTTAGCCTTAACCGCTGCACGGTAGCGAGGCTCGGGGAATACGATAGGCTCAACAGATACTGGGTTAGCAGGAGCTGCCAAAGTGTCGTTTGTACGTGTGCCCTTAAGCTTCACTGTACAGCCGATATCACCTGCTGAAAGCTCAGATACCTTGATACGGTTCTTACCAGCAACAGCGAAGAGCTGTGAAATCTTCTCCTTGTTGCCTGTACGTGAGTTAACAAGCTCCATACCCTCGGTGATCTTACCACGAACTACGCGGAAGAAGGTGATCTCACCGATATGCTGCTCAATCTGGCTCTTGAATACGAATACTGCTGTAGGCTCCTCAGCGTTTGCCAAAAGCTCCTCACCCTCAGTTGAAAGGAATGCAGGTGCCTTCAATGGACCTGGAGCTACGTTGATGATGAACTCCATAAGACGCTTAGTACCGATATCCTTCTTACCTGATGCACAGAAAATAGGCATAACATCACGCTTAGATACGCCGAGCTTCAAACCTGCACGGATATCGTCCTGAGTGAGTGAACCCTTCTCGAAGTAGAGCTCCATAAGAGCGTCATCATATACAGCAGCTGCCTCAGCAAGCTCCTGGTTGAGAGCCTTTGCATTCTCGAGCTCGCTCTCAGGAATTGGGTGCTCCTCACGTGTACCGTTCTCGTCTACGAACTTGTACATCTTCATCATCAATACGTCGATGAATGAGTCGAAGCCTGCGCCCTGGTTTACGGGATACTGCACGATAACTGGCTTAACTGAAGAGTTAGCGCGGATACCCTCAACTGTAGCCTCGAAGTTAGCCTTGTCGCCATCGAGCTGGTTTACCAAACCGATAAGTGGCTTATTGAGGATACGTGCATAGCGTGATTGAAGCTCTGAGCCTACCTCCCAGCCATTCTGGGCGTTGAGTACCATAACACCAACGTCACCTACCTTGAATGCCGAGAAGAGCGAACCACAGAAGTCGTCAGATCCTGGGCAGTCGATGATGTTGAGCTTACGATCCATAAACTCAGTAAAGAGGGTTGTAGCGTAGATAGAACGCTTATACTCATGCTCGATATCGGTGTTATCCGATAGAGTGTTGTTATTCTCGATACTACCCCTGCGGTCAATAACTTTACCCTCGTAAGCCATTGCCTCTGCAAGGGTAGTTTTTCCAGTGCCAGGCGCACCAATAAGAACGATGTTCTTAATCTCTTTTGCTGAATAGTTTTTCATAAGTATAATAGTTTTTAGGTTTTTTCTTCACTCTTTGCCTATCTTTTCGGCTCGCATACGGGCCGTCACATAGGCTTAATGAGCTTTGCGGATTATAAAGTTATATACTTTTTTCCAAACTGCAAAATATTCTTTCAAAAATTCCAAAAATATCTTTATTTTTCCACCCTTTTACCACTTTTGCCTATCATACACACCCCTCATTTCCGAGCGAGATACCACATTGCACATATATGCGATAAGTATGCATCAATAAAATTACACACGGAATAAATATCGTCTTTTTTCAGCCATAACAACACCTCAACCACACAAAAAGAGATACCCGTAAATAAAAATGCAATGGCAATTTGAGCTATTTGACAAAAAAATTGGTATCTTTGTTTCTATCAAAAGCCCCTGCAATGAGTTGCCGAGCCACATATAACTATATTACTCTAATATTATCGCTACTATGCTGCACCGTGGCCTCGGCACAGCAGTTCGACGAGTATGACTATCGCAACTACAAATTCTACGACGAGGAGGAAGTCGAGCCGCTCTACCCCACTGTAGATACGCCATATTACAACAACTCGGCAAATGGCTACTTCAGCGATCCTCTAACCCGAATACGCTACGCTCTCGCCACAGTCGAGAATCCTCGACGTGGCAGCGATTATGGCGAGGAGCGATACGTCGTAGACTACCTCGGCGTAGACTACTCCACAGCGCGCATCCTACGCAGCGCAGGCCTTTACAGCGAGATTGGCGCAGGCATCGGTCACTCGTCATATAGTGGCGGTATAGCCCTTGCCACGCGCTACACCCTCGCCACCGATGCAGAGAGGTGCTACAACCAACAATTCCTCCGCGGAGAGTTCTCTGGCAAGGGATACCTGGGAGGTATTAGCTACTCGGCAACATTTACTCCACAGAATCGCCCTGCACTCGACTCCGATTGGTGCGCACGCGTATATACGCGCGCACGCGCCGGACGCGATATATATGTAGATGGCGTCTACAGCTATGTCGCCGACATCGCCGCACTCCTCAGCCGCACACGCCGCAACAACTCCTTGGGCATTGCGCTACTTCTCCCCGCCTCGGAGCGAGGTCTACGCCGCGCATCGGTCGAGGAGGCTTATACCCTAACTGCAGATCCACGATACAACCCTTCGTGGGGTATGCAGAGTGGCCGTATGCGCAACTCACGCGTGGCCACAACGCTCCGCCCCGAACTCTTAGTATCGTGGCAGCAGCGACTTAGTGCCGCAACGACACTACACCTAACGGCAGACCTATACTACGAGTTTGGCGGAAATACCGCCCTCGCGTGGTTCGATGCTATGACTCCCGAGCCAGACAACTATCGCTACCTTCCCTCGTATCAGCGCGACGAAGCTTCGCGACGCGAGGTCGAGGAGGCGTGGCGCAGGAACGACCTTCGATATACCCAGCTCGATTGGGAGGCGATGTATCATACAAACGCCCTGCAACGCAATGGCAAGGCAGCATACATTGTCGAGAATAGACGAAATAATAGACTACACGGTGCGCTCAACACCCTATTCGAGAGTCGCCTACAAGATATTACGCTGCGCTATGGCCTGAAGGCGATGTGGCATAGCGATAGGGAGTTTAAGGTGGTCGATGATTTACTTGGAGCAGATTATGTGGAGGATATGGACTACTTTCTTATCGACGATGATACCTACTCGAGCCGCACGCGCAACAATCTGCGTGACGACAACGAGATAACTCACGAGGGCGAGCGCTTTGGATATGATTATATGCTTACACGCCGCAGCCTATCGCTATACGGCGGTCTGGAGTGGCACAATGAGCAGATGTCCACATCTGCAACTCTGCGCATAGGCGGCGAACAGAGCCTGCGCCACGGATTCTTCGAAAAGGAGCTATTTGCTGGCAATGGCTCCTATGGTCGCTCGGCCGTAGTCAGCCTTGCGCCATATCTTGTAAATGCTCAGTGGAGCTACCTCCTCGAGCGCCATACGCTACGTGCCGCTGTGATGATGCGTGGCGAGAGCCCTGCCTTGGAGGACCTATTCCTACAGAAACAGTATAATAATCGCACGGTGGATAGCCCGTCGCTATGCCACACCGCGGCCGCAGAGTTTACATATAGCTACATAGGGAATATCCTCTCACTGACAGCTACGGCCTTCTGCAACTACGACTTTGGAGCGTCGGAGGTGCTACACTACTACGATGACCTCGCAGGCGAGTATGCCGATGTTGTAATCAGCGATATCGACCGTCTAAACATCGGATTGGAACTATCATCCGATATACGCTACTGCCGCACGCTTAGCTCTACCTTCGCACTAACCACAACCTTAGGTCGCTACGCCGATGATGCCAACGTAGATATATATGCCGACACCGACAACCGCCTACTTGCCTCGACTACGGCTCTGATGCAGGGCACTTGGACAACAACACCCGCCATAACGCTCTATGGCGATGTGGAGTACCATACGACTAACGGCTGGTCGGCAACACTCTCGGCATCCTATTGGGGTCTTCGACACATCGAGCCCTCGGCACCACGCCGCAGCCTTCGCACACTATCCTACGCCTCATCGCCCGAAGAGCGCGCAGCACTAATGCACCAAGAGCGACTTGCCGACGCAGTGATGGTAGACATCGGTGCGGGTAAGATATTTAAGTTTCGCACCGGCGAGAGGCTCTACGTGCGTTTGTCGCTACGCAATATCCTGGGTAGTCAAATTATCGCCCGTGGATATGAGCAGAACCGCATATCGCGCTCAACAATCGGAGGCCAGCTATATATCTCACCCTTTGCCAACCGCCTCACATACGCCTACCCACGAATGATCTACCTCTCGGTAGGATTTAGGTTTTAGAGGTGGCGCAGATGCTCAACGATTGAGATGAAAAACATCACCATTCTTCCCTGCACACCATAATTTCTTGTTAGAAGGGGTCAGATGTGGCCTCGATAAAGAAATTGGCTCGGATGGGACATACTAAGCGTATTTCCCATTCGAGCCAATGATTGAGAGGTCGCAGATGACCCCTTATCACAGGAAATTTCTTGTTAGAAGGGTGCCGAGTGCTACACTCGGCAAAAATGGCGACGATGGGTAGTACTTTGATGTACGTCCCATTGTCGCCATTTTTTGTTAGGGGCCGCAATCGACCCCTTATCACAAGAAATTACTTTTTGCGAAGCTTAACCACATTCTCAACATGATGAGTGTGTGGGAACATATCCACAGGCTGCACCGCAAGAATCTCATACATATCGCTAAGTATTGCAAGATCGCGTGCCTGCGTTGCAGGGTTGCAGCTAACATATACCATACGCTCGGGAGCTGCTCGCTTGATAACCTCCAACACCTTCTCATCGACACCCGCACGTGGTGGATCAAGGATGATAACATCGGGGCGACCATTGCGCGACACAAACTCATCGCTAAGCACATCCTTCATATCACCAGCGTAGAACGTAGTGTTCTCGATACCGTTGATCATAGAGTTGATCTTTGCATCCTCGATAGCCTCGGGAACATACTCCACACCGACAACCTTTGCGGCACGTCGTGCGCAGAAGTTGGCGATAGTACCCGTACCTGTGTAGAGGTCGTAGAGGACATCTGTAGGCTGAAGGTCGGCGAACTCGCGCGTAACCTTATAGAGCTCGTATGCCTGCTCCGAGTTGGTCTGGTAGAACGACTTAGGACCTACCTTAAACTGCAAGCCCTCCATCTGCTCGATGATATGATCCTTGCCGGCGTAGCAGATAGGCTCGCGGTCGCCAAGCGAGTCGTTCCACTTCTCGTTGATCATATAGATAAGCGAGGTAATCTCGGGGAACTCAGCCTTGAGGTGCTCCATAAGGGCGTTGATGCGCTCCTTATCGTTCTCGTTGAAGACTACGATGACCATAATCTCGCCCGTAGAGGCTGTACGCACAACCATAGTACGCATCAAACCCTCGTGAGCACGTGCATTGTGGAAAGTGTAGCCATGTTCGACACAGAAGTTCTTGATGCTTAGGCGTATGCGGTTGTTGATATCGTTCTGAAGGTGACACTTCTCAATGTCGAGTACCTTATCGAAGCAACCAGGAATGTGGAAACCTACAGCGGGCTTTGGCTCGATGTCGCCACCCTCAGCGATCTCCTCGTAGGTGAGCCAGCGACGGTCGGCAAAGGTAAACTCCAACTTATTGCGGTACTCCTCCGTGCGTGCCGAGCCGAGGCAGGGACGCACCTCAGGGATCTCGAGGTGGCCGATGCGCACGAGCTGATCCTCAACCTGCTTGGTCTTCTGTCTTAGCTGCTCGTCGTAGGGTAGGTTCTGCCACTTACAACCACCGCAGATGCCGAAGTGGTTGCAGAAGGGCTCGGTGCGCAGTGGCGACTTCTCGACAAAGCGGACAACAGTACCCTCCATATAGCGGCGGTGGTGCTTGCGTATCTGCACATCGACAACATCGCCAGGAACAGTCATCGACACAAATACAACCTGATTATCCACCTTGCCCATAGCCTTACCCTCGGCAGCCAAAGTGGTGATATGCAGACCCTCGATAAGAGGGTAATCCTTTCTTCTCTTTCCCATAATTAAAACGCTTTTGTTCTATTGCTCTCGGCATCCTTCTCCAATACGTCGTCGCCCTCCCACTCGAAATGCTCGAAGTCCTCGCACTCACCAAGGCGGAAGCGCGTGTAGGTGATAGGCAGACCCATAGCCACAAACTTTGTCTCGTAGGCCGTCTTCACGGACAACACCTCGTCGGCATAGCCCGAGCCGTAGATATCGTCATTCTGTACCTCAACATCGAGGCCCAAACGCTCGATAACCGCTGCTGTATAGGCGTAGAGGTGCTTCGAGTCGGTCTTGAGGTTGATGACACCCTCCGAGCCAATCATACGCTTATACTCGGCAAGGAAGAGAGGTGATGTAAGACGCTTCTTAGCACGGCGGCTCTTGAGCTGAGGATCGGGGAAGGTGATCCATATCTCGGCAATCTCGCCCTCGGCAAAGAACGAACGGATGAACTCGATACGTGTGCGCACGAAGCCTACATTCTTCATATCGCGCTCCGTAGCGGTCTTTGCACCGCGCCACATACGAGCACCCTTGATGTCGATGCCGATGTAGTTCTTATCGGGGTTGCGCTCGGCCAATGCCACAGTGTACTCACCACGACCACAGCCCAACTCCAAGATTATGGGGTTGTCGTTGTGGAAAAACTCCTTGTGCCACTTACCCTTCAATTTGTGATCCTTATGAAATATCTCCTCAAATTCGGGTTGTACCATACAGCCGAAGGTTAAGTTTTCGGCGAATTTACGCAATTTATCCTTTCCCATATTTTAGTTATTCTTCACTCTGGTTTGTAATTAGTAGCCCTACAGAGCCCACACCATCGGCCTTCATACCTGGCGTAAGGCGGAAGCGGTACTCGCCCTTGCGCTGAAGCACCACACCACGGCGATAGGGGAAACTCTGCTCGGCAGGTCGCATATCGCCAAGACGCGGGATGCGAAGTGTCATATTCTCGGATAAGACAAGCGAGTCGGGCGATATGGTCACGATGTTGAGCGACAAGGTATCGACAACATCCTTACGGTCGTAGCGCAACACAACAGCTATCTCGCGCATCGAGAGCGTATCCTCATTTACGAATGTAAACTCCTCGACACCCTCCCAGCCCGCTGTAGGCTGGTCGTGCACCTCGACACTACGCTGCTGGCCACGGCACGCCACCATCAGCACAACTACAACAACTGCGAATAGAGCTCTTAACAGAAAACGCATACTCCTCTGCATTCTATTATCTATTGACTACTCCTCGGCTTTGGGCGTGCGACCCTCCTCGCGACCACCACGCTCGCCATTGTTACGACGTGGGCGGTTGTTGCGACGACGATGCTCGTTGCGCGCTCCGCCATTGTTGTTGCCATTATTGCCGCTGCCACCGTTTTTGTTACCACCCTCGGTCGCCTGTGGCTCTGCTGCAGGATGGTTGTTCTCGCGTGGTTCCTTAGGCTCACGATTTTCGCGTGGTTCACGATTCTCGCGACCCTCGCGGTTGTTATCTCTACGACGATCACGGTCATTGCGCTGGCGACGCTGATTATTACGCTCGCCACGCTCTGCCTTCTCGGGCTTCTCGGGCTTCTCGGGCTTCTCGGCACGAGGCTCATTGCTCTGTGCTACCTCACCCTTAGCCTCAACAGCT
>JAFYXB010000073.1 GCA_017546345.1 Alistipes sp.
ACTCGACGTATTTCCCATTCGCCATTTTGATTGAAGAGTCAAAGATGACCCCTTATCACAAGAAATTACTTTGTTACGCTCTCCAAACGCTTCATCATAACAAACATAAAGAGTGCTGAAAGCAAGCAGAGAACGATAAATACAGTCCATACTGACCACAAAGGAAGACCTGCCCAGAGGAAACCACCAACAGCAACAAGCATGTTACCAATAGCAGTAGCCACGAACCAACCACCCATCATAAGACCCTTGAGCTTTGGAGGCGCTACCTTAGATACGAATGAGATACCCATAGGTGAGAGCAAGAGCTCAGCGAAGGTGAGGATGAGGTATGTGAAGATCAACCAGTAGGGCGATGTACGCTTCTCGCTCTTTGTATCGGCTTTAACAGCCTCCAAAGTAGCCTCAGCAGCAGCTACAACCTCTGCATCCTCGCTTGCAAGAACAGCGCACTGTGCGTTGTAAACCTCAGCAAATACAGGACGAGTGTTCTCTGAAAGCTTACCCATGAAGTCCTGAGCAGCCTTAACATCGGCATTAGCCTTAGCATCAGCCTCCTTCAATGTCTCAACATCAGCAGCTACAGCGTAGCACTCCTTAGCGAATGTCTCAGCCTTGTTTACAGCGATAGCGCGTGCCTGCTC
Organism: Alistipes sp.; assembly: GCA_017546345.1. Lineage (GTDB taxonomy): Bacteria > Bacteroidota > Bacteroidia > Bacteroidales > Rikenellaceae > Alistipes. The sequence continues at coordinate 645 of JAFYXB010000073.1, forward strand.
GTTAGGTGTGTTGAGGCCCTGTGAGCCAAATGCCATAACTGCGAAGCCGATAGCTGCAACCAACATACCGTAAGCAATCTTACGAGGTGCTGAAGGCTCCTTACCCTTGCGTGCCAAAGCACCAAAGATGGCCATTGAAACTGGAGTCAAAGCTACAACGTAGAAGGGGTTGAACTGCTGGAAGATAGGAGCAGCAACTGCGATCTCGGCTGTAGGCTCGATACCCATAGCACGGTATACGAGGAATGCCAAAACAACTGTGCTGATAGCACCTGAGAAGATCTTAGCCTTTGCACCCTCGCTCTGGAAGATTGAGAATGTAGCATATACAGCAACGATAACGAGAGCAAGGTTCCATACGTTGAACAACATTGTCTCGAAGCCAAATGCGTTAGTCGCAGTGAACTCATCAGCGAAGTATGTGAGTGTCAAGCCGTTCTGGTGGAATGCCATCCAGAAGAAGATAACCACTGCAAATACGAGGCAGAGAGCGATGATACGCTGCTTAGTCTCGGCAGGAGTGAGGTTATCAACAACCTGAGCCGTCTCACCCTTCTTCTTACCACCCTCAACGTGACGGAACGTAAAGCGGAATACGTAGTAGATAAGGATTGAGAGTACCAATGCTACGCAAGCTACCATGAATGAGAAGTGGTAAGCATCGTTAGACGAGAAACCAAGCTCGTTCATAGCGTAGTTCTTGATGCCGATAGCTGTTGTAGGTGCAAACAACGAACCTACGTTGATAGCCATATAGAAGAGCGAGAAACCAGAATCGCGCTTGTCGGCATACTTAGGATCGTCGTAGAGGTTACCCACCATAACCTGCAAGTTACCCTTGAAGAGACCTGTACCAAGGCTGATGAGCAACAACGCAGCCATCATGGCAATCATCGCGATCATATCGCCACCAAGAGGGAATGAGAGCAACATGTAACCAGCGAACATTACAGAGATACCGATGGTTACCATCTTACCGAAGCCAAACTTATCAGCCAAGATACCACCTACGAGAGGCATGAAGTAAACCAAGCCGAGGAAAGTTGAGTAGATAGCGCCTGCAGTACCCGCCTCGAGACCGAAGTTCTCGCGGAGGAAGAGTGCAAATACTGCCAACATCGTGTAGTAACCGAAGCGCTCACCTGTGTTTGCAAGGGCTAAGGCATAAAGACCTTTAGGATGTCCTTTAAACATAGAAATAAAGTTTTAGTTAATATTATAAATTGTTAGTTGTTATTCGATTAACACTTCACAAGCCGCAAATATACGAATATTTTTTGGATATTATGCATAGTTCGATTATATGGGCCATTTTTTATAGTGCAGAAAGTGTTTTAGATCAGTCATTTTAGGTGTATTAGGCGTGGCAGAGATAGGAAAGATGGGGAGGTATTTTTTTGTGGGGGCGCTTCGCTTAATGGGGATCGTGCCTTCAGCACTTATGGGGACGCAAGCAGAGCTTGCTTTATGGGGAGCGCGGACAACAATAATGTGCCTACTTGCACAACCCTAATTTATTGTAATAAGGGCGCAGATTGCGGCTTATCACAGGAAATTTCTTGTTAGAAGTGGTTAGATGTGGCCTCGATAAAGAAATTGCCCCAGATGGGACATACCAAGCGTATTTCCCATTTGGGGCAATGATTGAGAGGTCGCAGATGACCCCTTATCACAAGAAATTATGCGTTGGTTACGCGCTCAAGCCACTTAACCATACCCAACATGATACCCATAGAGATTAGACATACTGCAAGGAATACTGTCCAGCACATCCAAATAGGCCATGCGTTGTACATAAGAGGACCAATCCAAAGAAGGAGGTTACCTACGGCTGTAGCACCAAGCCACAAGCCCTGGCAAAGACCGAGCATGTGCTTAGGAGCAACCTTCGATACGAATGATAGACCAAGTGGTGAGATGAAGAGCTCGGCAACAGTAAGGAAGAAGTAGAGCACGAAGAGTACCCATGGACCTGAAAGTGTTACGCCAAACTCACGAGCCTCGGTTGCTGATGGGTAGCCCATGATGTAAGAGTAGCCAGCGAGGAAGAGGTACGCTGTACCTGCGATAGCCATACCGATAGCAATCTTACGAGGTGTAGAGATGTAGATGCCACGACGACCGAGAGCACCAAATACCCACATAACGATAGGTGTGAGAACAATCACGAAGAATGGGTTAAGAGCCTGCCATACCTCGGGAGCTACGCTGTCAGACTTCACGAAATCGCGTGCGAACATCGAGAGTGAAGTACCGTTCTGATGGAATGCGAACCAGAAGAAGATAGCGATAGCGAGCACTGCAAAGAGAGCGTAAAGACGCTGCTTAATCTCCTTAGCAGCTGCTACGCGCTCCTCGGGAGTGTAGTCAGCATTAGCTGCAGCAGCCTTCTTCGCGGGTGTTGGGAAGGTCTTGCGTGTAGCGATGAAGATAGTGAGCGAGATAAGCATAGCAGCTACAGATGCGATGAACGAGTAGTGAATACCCTCGTTGAAGATCTGGAGGTAGTCGCTTGCGAATGTTGCCATATCAGCAACAGCCTCCTCGCCGATAGTTGCGTTATTTGCCAACTCTACGAGACGCTCTGAAGCCTCGCCTGTAGTCTTAAACTCGTGGCAGAGTGCTGGGAGCTGTGCATTGTAGAGCATGTTATGAGCCTTGAGCCACCACTCGCGGAGAAGAGGAGCTACAAAAGGAGCGATAACACCACCTACGTTGATGAATACGTAGAAGATCTGGAAACCTGAGTCACGCTTATCCTTAGCTGCCTTCAACGCCTCCTCGCCCTGCTTCGCTGCCTCAGCCTCGAAGTTGTCATACATCTGACCTACGATAGCCTGCAAGTTACCCTTGAAAAGACCATTACCGAAGGCGATAACAAAGAGTGCAAGGCAAGTCAATGGGAGAAGCCAAGCCTGATTTGCATCAGTAGCAAGGATAGGAATAGAGAGAACAACATAACCTGTTGCCATAATCATAAGGCCGGCCATGATTGTACCCTTGTAGTTCTGAGTGCGGTCGGCGATGAGACCACCCACAAGAGCCAAGATGTAGATACCTGCATAGAAGAACGAGTAAATCAACGCACTCTTCTCCTCAGAAAGACCGAACTTAGAGCAGAGGAAAAGTACGAGAACAGCGTTCATGATGTAGTAGCCGAAACGCTCACCCATGTTACTGAGGGCGGCAGCTAACAGACCTTTAGGATGTCCTTTGAACATAAATTAAAGTTTTAGTTAGTTAATATTATAAATTGTTAGTTGTTATTCAAATAACACATTATATTGGACAAAGATACGAATATTTTTTTGTATCTTTGTCATAATTAAACCAAAATTTCCATGAACGAGCTCAATAACCGCCTTGCGATGGTTGCCGCCGACGAGTGGCTCCACCCCGTAGAAGATGAAATAAATCGTCGTTACGAACTCTACATCAACAGATTAGCCGATATCGAGAAGTCGGCAGGCTCAATTTCCGACTATGCTAATGGCCACCACTACTTTGGCTGGCAGAGAGATGAAGCTATGCAGGGTTGGTGGTTCAGAGAGTGGCTTCCCGAGGCTAAGGATGTCTATGTTTTTGGTGATTTCAACAACTGGCAGCGTACCGAGTTGCGTCTTCAGCGCAACAGAGAGGGCGTGTGGAGCATCTTCCTACCCGATGCATTGTATGGAGCACGCCTCGCAGATGGCTCGTTGTATAAGATACACGTTCACGGCCACAATGGCTGGAGAGATCGCATCCCCGCATACGCAAAGCGCGTAGTGCAGGACGACGAGACGAAGAACTATACAGCTCAGTTTGTCATCGACAAGCCCTACGACTGGAAGCACGACGACTTCCGTGCACCTGCGGTTGGCGAGCTGCTTATATACGAGTCGCACGTCGGCATGGCTCAGGAGAAGGAGGGCGTGGGTACATACGTAGAGTTCCGCGACGAGATCCTACCACGCATCAAGGAGGCGGGATATAATGCCGTACAGCTTATGGCCATCGCCGAGCATCCCTACTACGGTTCGTTTGGCTACCACGTGTCGAGCCTCTTTGCCCCCTCATCACGCTTTGGCACGGCTGAGGAGCTACGCTCGTTGATCGACCGTGCGCATGAGCTCGGTATCGCCGTGATTATGGACTTGGTACATGCCCACTACGTGAAGAACTACGATGAGGGTATCAACGCTCTGGATGGTTCGGATCACCACTACTCTAAGGCTGGTGACGCGGGCTATCAGAAGTATTGGGACTCGATGATATTCGACTATGGCAAGCGCGAGGTTGAGCACTTCTTGCTCTCGAACGTGAAGTATTGGTTGGAGGAGTATCACTTCGACGGCTACCGCTTCGACGGTGTTACATCGATGCTCTACCACCACAACGGATATGTCGATTTCGACTGCCGCGAGCGCTTCTTCGACGAGGGCGTAAATCGCGATGCTATCGTCTACCTCACATTGGCCAACAAACTCATCCACGATATTCGCCCCGATGCAATATCTATTGCGGAGGATGTTAGCGGCATGCCCGGCTCGTGCGTAAAGCCCGAGGAGGGAGGTATGGGCTTCGACTATCGTTTGGGTATGGCTATCCCCGACTATTGGATCAAGCTACTCAAGGAGCAGAGAGACGAGGATTGGAATATATGGGAGATGTGGTCGGTTATGACCAACCGTCTGCCTTCGGTACGCACGGTGGCCTACGCCGAGTCGCACGACCAGGCATTGGTGGGCGATAAGACCATCGCCTTCCGCCTTATGGATAAGGAGATGTACTTCGCTATGGATCGCGCTTCCGAGAACCTTATGGTCGAGCGTGGTATGGCTCTCCATAAGCTCATACGCCTGATGACAATTACGACAGGTGGCGAGGCATACCTCAACTTTATGGGTAACGAGTTTGGTCACCCCGAGTGGATCGACTTCCCACGCGAGGGTAACGGCTGGTCGTATAAGCACGCACGCCGTCAGTGGTCGTTGGCCGAAAATGGCTTCTTGCGCTACTCGTTCCTTGGCGAGTTCGACAAGGCTATGGTAAGCATCGTGAAGGAGTATGGCGTATTGGGTGACGGCTATCCCTACAACCATATGATGGACGAGAATAACAAGACGATGGTATATTCGCATAGCGGACTCCTCTTTGTTATCAACTGGCATCCCGAGGCCTCAATTCCCGATTATGAGCTTTGCGTGCCTTGGGCAGGTAAGTACACTATGTTGCTCTCGTCTGACGAGAAGCGCTTCGGAGGCACGGAGCGTGCCGAGAGCGGTAGTAGCCACTTCACGACCACACACGTACGCGAGGATGGCTCGGAGTACTACACTATTAATATATATAATACATCGCGCACAGCGTTTGTATTCAAATTCGAAGAATAGCCTATGAAACTACGAAACATTATCGCCATCCTGCTGCTGTTTGCCGTAGGATGCAGCCAAAGTGAACCCGTAATCTATTCACCCGATGGCCGTCTTCGCGCTGAGTTTTTGGTAGATGAGGCAGGTAGTCCTTACTATACATTGTCGTTCGACGGCATGGAGATCTTGCGACCCTCCGAGCTCGGCATAACGACAACCGCAGGAGAGCTTAATCGCGATCTTAGCCTTGTAAGCGTAAAGCATAGCAAGCTCGACTCTACGTGGGAACCCGTGTGGGGTCAGTATGCCACAATTCGCGACAACTACAACGCGATGCGCGCTACGCTTAGTAGCACCAACGGCGAGGTGCTACATATCGACCTGCGCCTCTATAACGACGGCCTTGCGCTACGCTATACACTCGAGGGTGAAGGTGAGATAGACATTCTCGACGAGCAGACCAAGTTCGCAGCCGCTGAGGATTATGAGGCTCACTGGATTGCAGGCAGTTACGACGATGATGAGTATGCCTATATGCACACACCACTAAGTGGCATTACGCTTGATGCGATGGCTCTCTCGGGCAACACCTCACGCCAGCTACCCTACCCTGCGGTGAACACTCCCGTAGCTATGGTAACCTCTAATGGCACACATATCGCCATCCACGAGGCGGCACTCTGGGAGTATCCCGCGATGTCGCTTAAGTATGATGCTGAGAGCAATAGCTTTACGAGCGATTTGGCCGCTGTAGGCGAGGTTAAGAGCCACGTGACGCTTCCCTTCTCGACACCTTGGCGCACGGTGATCGTAGGCGACAGAGCAGGTGCGCTCATCGAGTCTACGCTCACACTCAACCTCAACGACCCTTGTCGTTTGGAGGATACATCGTGGATACGCCCAATGAAGTATGTCGGCGTGTGGTGGGAGATGCACCTCAAGAATTCGACATGGGATATGGGCGGCTCAGCACCCCACTGCGCTACAACCGAGAATGTTAAGCGTTATATCGACTTCGCAGCCGAGGCGGGCTTCGAGGGAGTATTGGTCGAGGGCTGGAACATCGGCTGGGGTTGGGGCGAGAGATTCGACTACTGCCAGCCATACCCCGACTTCGATATTGATGAGATTGTAGCCTACGGCCGCGAGCGTGGCGTGATGCTTATCGGCCACCACGAGACATACGCCAACGTGGTGAACTACGAGGAGCAGATGGAGGCGTCGTACGACTACTACGAGGCCAAGGGTGTAGGAGCAGTAAAGACCGGCTATGTGGGCCGCATACCCAACCGCTACCACAACAGCCGCGAGATGGTAGACCACTATAATCGCACGGTTGTAGAGGCTGCAAAGCGCCATATCACCGTAGATATTCACGAACCGGTACACTCAACAGGAATATGCCGCACATACCCCAACTTAGTGAGTGCCGAGGGTATGCGTGGTCAGGAGTGGCAGGCGTGGAATTCGGGTAACTGCATCGACCACAACCCCACATTACCATTTACTCGCAATGTAGCTGGTGCTATGGACTTTACACCTGGCATTTTCGATGTTCGCTACCACAATAGCATCAACCGAGCAGCCGCCAACGAGGAGTATAAGGTGGACGAGAAGCACGACTATCGCTTCTTCGTAAACTCTACGCTCACACACCAGCTTGCTCAGTACGTTGTCTTCTACAGCCCTATTCAGATGGTTGCCGACCTACCCGAGAACTACAAGGCTTACCCCGAGGCATTTACATTCATCCGCAATGTGCCCGTTGATTGGGCCGATACCCGCGCCTTAGATTGTAAAATTGGCGACTATGCAGTTGTTGCACGCCGTGATAAGCACTCCGACAGATGGTATGTTGGTGGCATCACCGACGGCACGGCACGCGAACTAAGCGTTGCTTTCGACTTCTTGGATAAGGATCGCTGTTATCGTGCTACGATTTATCGCGATGGCGAGCGTGCAGGATGGGATAGCTACCCCACCGACCATGTGATAGAGCAGGTGGAGGTAAGCCACGACACCGTTCTTAATATCGCTATGGCAGCCGGCGGCGGTTTCGCTATCGAGATCGAGTAGGCGCAAGACCTTAATGAAATTAAGGAGAGTCAAACACTGCGGGGTTTGGCTCTTCTTTTTTTGCAGATTTATAAAAGAGTTCGAGAACGCAATAAAATTTGAAAACTTTTTTTGTTTTTCAAGTTTTATTACTACCTTTGTCGCGGTATAATAGGGCTCAAAAACTAAGACTGAGGTATGACACAACGAGAGGTAATACTCGATCACGCGATGAATATGTTTGTTAAGCAGGGCGTAAAGGCTGTGCGAATGGACGATATTGCACGCGAGTTAAGCGTTTCGAAGCGAACGCTTTACGAGCTATTCGACGACAAAGAGGAACTGCTATACCAATCTATTCTACGCTTTACGAAGCTCGGGGCCGAACGCCGCATGGAACAGATAAAGAGTATCGACAACCGCCTCGAAGCGATGATCTTCGCTCTGCGCGACATGATGTCGCACGCACCAACAGCGAGCCGCCTACGACGCAACATGCAGCGATTCTACCCATCGGTATTCAATAGATTGGAGCACGACTTTAACGTACAACAAAACCAGACGATACGTCAGTGGATTAAGGACTGCATTGCGGACGGCTACTTCACGACGACGGCCGACAGCGACTTCGTGGTACGAATCCTTGTCGAGAGCTCGCAGGGCATAATCCACTCCGACACGTTCGATGCCTACGACACAATCGATATGGTATCCTACGTTAGCTACTCGGTGATTATCTTCATACGAGGGTTATGTACGGCAAAAGGCATGGAGATTATCGACCGCACGTTCAGTAAGTATTTCGGTAATATTGTGAACCAAGAGAGGCTATAGACCAAAAACTTAAGAAAATAAGTAAGTAATTAAAACATAAGTGCAAAGATGAAAAGATTATTCTTGATTATGACATTTGGGCTTCTATCACTCGGTGTGGTCGAGGCTCAGGCTCAGTCGCAGGAGAGCGGTGCACAGCAGATCACGCTGACGCTCGACGATGCGATAGAGATTGCCCTTAGCGAGAACCCAACAATCAAGGTCGCAAACCTCGAGATCGAGCGTTACGACTACGTGCGTAAGCAGGCTATCGCCAACCTCTACCCACAGGTAGATGTTTCGGGTCAGTATGCCTACTCGGTACGTACGCAGCAGATGGCCGAGGGTCTATCGTTTGGCGGTAAAAACACATTCAACCTTGCTGGCAACATCGCATTGCCTCTATTCGTACCTTCTGTGTATCGTCAGATGAAGATGACACGTACACAGATGGAGGCCGCCGTGGAGAGCGCACGCGCCAACCGCATCGACCTCGTAGCATCGGTTCGCTCGTCATACTACAACGTGTTGCTCGCCGAGCAGTCGTTGGAGGTGTTGTTGGAGGCTGTTGCTACCACACAGCGCGTGGTGGACAACACCAAAAACTTGTTCGACAATGGTTTGGCTGCCGAGTATGACTACATCACTGCTCAGGTGCAGCTCAGCAACCTCACACCTCAGGTGTTGCAGGCAAAGACAGCTATCGAGCTCACGAAGCTTCAGCTCAAGATGTTCCTTTCGTTGCCCGAGAATACCGATATCGAGGTAATCGGCCGTCTTAACGACTTCCGCGACAAGGTGATGCTGGGCGAGGATTACTCAACAGATATTTCGGAGAATACAACACTTAAGAGCTTGGATATCAACCGCGAGTTGCTTGCACACCAGGAGAAACTTATCCAGACAACACGTATGCCTACTATCGCAGCATTCGGTTCGATTTCGTATATCGGTCAGGAGCGTGTAGACCTTAGCGGTCTTCTTGGTGGCGGTGCAAGGGCAGCAAGCGCGGCTGTTGCCGAGCAGTCGAAGTTCTGGTGGCAGTACCCTATTTCGATTGGTGCTCAGATCTCTATTCCAATCTTTGCGGGCTTCAAGAAGACAAATCAGCTCCGCGAGGTACGCAACCAGATTATGCAGCTCGACATGCAGCGCGCATACGCCGAGGAGAGCGTAAAGATTCAGGTGCAGCAGGCTATCCACACGCTACTCACAGCACGCGAGAATATGCAGTCTAACGCCCTCACCGTAGATCAGGCACAGAAGGCATACGACATCTCGTTGGCACGCTACAATGCTGGTGGTGGCACCATCCTCGAGCTCAACAGCTCGCAGCTTGCCCTCACTCAGGCACAGCTCAACTACTCACAGTCTATCTACAACTACTTGGAGGCAGAGGCACTCTACAAGAAGGCTTTGGGTAATGAGGAGTACGTAGATTCGGCAAACGTAGAGTAGTGGAAGAGAAGTGAAATAAAATAAAAACAGATAATAGCTATGAAGAAAGTATTGATTGTTATGGGTGTCGCAGCATCAATGATTGCTTGCAACACCGAGAGCTCAACAGAGAACAGCGAGGCAGTAGCCGTAAACAACGCTGTAAGCGTAAAGGTTGAGACCGCAGAGCGCGTAGTCGTAGACCTCTTTGAGACCTACACCTCGGAGATTATGGCCTACAAGGAGAACGATATCACTCCCGCCGTGCAGGGTCTTCACATCGACCAGATTAAGGTGGATGTTGGCGACCGCGTAAAGGAGGGTCAGGTAATCGTAACAATGGATCAGACAACACTCAAGCAGCAGGAGCTTAACCTCGCAACAACCGAGGATAGCTATAACCGTATGAAGCCTGTACATCAGGCAGGTGGCGTTGCCGATCAGCAGATGATTCAGCTCAAGAACCAGCTCGACCTTCAGCGTGAGGTTGTCGAGAACTTGCGCAAGAACTCAACAATCAAGTCACCTATCTCGGGTGTGGTTACAGCACGTAACTTCGAGTCTGGCGACCTCTTCGCCTCAATGCCTATCTTGCACATCATGCAGATCGACAAGCTCAAGGTTAAGGCTAACGTATCGGAGATGTACTTCCCCGTTGTGAAGATTGGTCAGACCGTTGATATCGAGGTAGATATCTTCCCTGGCGAGAAGTTCGAGGGTAAGGTATCACGCATCAACCCTGCACTCGATGCTGCTACACGCACATTCGGCGTGGAGATTACGATCAACAACGCTAACGAGCGTCTTCGTCCAGGTATGTATGCCCGCACAACCTTCAACATGGGTCAGAAGGAGAGCATCGTAATCAACGACGTTGCAGTACAGAAGCAGGCTGGCTCATCGGCACGCTATGTATATATTATCAAGGATGGCAAGGCAGACTACCGCTTCGTAGAGGATGGCCGCCACTTGGGTAACAAGCTCCAGATTCTCAGCGGTATCGAGGAGGGCGAGCAGGTGGCAATCACCTCGTTCAACCGCCTTATGGATGGCGCCGAGGTAGAGATTATCAACGAGTAGTCTTTCGAGTGTAAATCTTTTAAGACCAAATTAGTAAGATGAAAATTTACGAATCAGCGGTCCGAAAACCTATCTCGACCGCGCTAATATTCATCGCAGTCATCGTCTTCGGTTTGTTCTCGGTGAACAAGCTCGGCGTTGACCAGTATCCCGATATCGAGATACCATATATCAGCGTTATCACCATCTATCCTGGTGGTAATGCCGAGGATATCGAGACCAATATCACCCGAGTACTGGAGGATCAGCTCAACTCGGTGGATAACCTCGAGAAGATCACCTCTAAGTCGTCGGATAACTTCTCGATTATCACGATGGAGTTTGTCTATGGTTGCGACCTTATCGAGGCGGCCAACGACGTGCGTGATGTCGTAGGTCGTTCGCAGTCGTTGCTTCCCGACGAGGTGGAGTACCCTACGGTTATGAAGTTCTCGACATCGATGATGCCTATCATGATGCTCTCGATTACGGCTGATGAGAGCTACGTGGCACTGGCTAAGATCTTGGACGACAAGATGGTAAACGAGCTTAACCGTATCAACGGCATTGGTGCCGTATCGGTTATCGGTGCTCGTGAGCGTGAGGTGCAGGTGAATGTCGATCCTAAGAAGTTGGAGGCTTATGGCCTAACTATCGAGTCGCTTGGTCAGATTATCGCTGCGGAGAATATCAACGTTCCTGCGGGTTCGCTTGATATAGGCGATCAGGTCTTCAACCTCAAGTCGGACTTGGAGTTCAGCGATAGCCGCGAGCTCTACGACATCGTTGTATCGAACATGGGTGGCCGCACCGTGATGCTCTCGGATGTTGCCGAGATTCGCGATACGTTGGAGAAGCCAACCCTCGACGAGCGTATCAACGGCCGTCAGGGTGTACGTGTTATCGTACAGAAGCAGACAGGTGCCAACACCGTACAGATTGTCAAGGACGTTCAGGAGAAGCTAAAGGAGATTATCCCCACACTTCCACCCGACTGTAAGGTAGAGACTATCTTCGAGGGTTCGCAGGAGATTACGAGTGCTATCAACTCACTCTCTGAGACCATTATGTACGCCTTTATCTTCGTTATCTTCGTCGTAATGGTATTCTTGGGACGTTGGCGTGCGACGTTTATCATCTGCCTTACCATTCCTATCTCATTGATCTGTGCCTTCATCTACCTATATGCTGTAGGTTCAACGCTCAACATCATCTCGCTCTCGGCGCTATCAATCGCTATCGGTATGGTTGTGGATGATGCTATCGTGGTGTTGGAGAACATCACTACGCATATCGAGCGTGGTTCGAAGCCTAAGGAGGCCGCAATCTATGCTACCAACGAGGTATGGCTCTCGGTTATCGCCACTACGCTTGTAGTCGTTGCCGTGTTTATGCCTCTTACGATGCTTCCAGGTATGTCGGGTATCATGTTCCGCGAGTTGGGATGGATCGTAACAATCGTGGTTTGTGTATCTACAACTGCGGCTATTACGCTTACACCTATGATGTCGGCATACGTACTTAAAATCGACGGTGCGGCACACACATACAAGGGTATCGGTATCATCTACAAGCCTATCGACAAGTTCCTCGGTTGGTTGGATCGCATCTACGAGAAGGCTTTGCGCTTCGTCGTACGTTGGAAGAAGACTGCCGTTGTCGTACTTTTGGCATTCTTCGGTGTATCGCTTATTCTCATCAGCAAGGTGCCTAGCGAGTTCTTCCCACCTTCGGATAACGCACGTATCACGATGACCGTGAAGATGCCTCAGAACGTACACGTAGACTACACTACCAAAATTGCACGTCAGATCGACGCTATCATCGCGGAGAAGTATCCATATATCAATATGGTTTCGACATCTTCGGGTGCTAACTCATCGGATAATGCCTTCGCCGTTATGCAGTCTTCTGATTCTGGCTCACACACTATCAGCTACAATATCCGTATGCCACGTCTTACCGAAATTGAGCGTCCTACAATCTTCCAGATTGCCGATATGCTCCGTAAGGATCTTGCAGCAATTCCAGAGATTAGAGAGTTTTCGGTAGTGCCAGGTGGTAGCAATGGTGGTATGGGTGGCGCAAGTACGTTGGATATCAAGGTATTTGGTCACAACACCGAGGTAGCTATGGCCGTAGCTAAAGATCTTCAGAGCAGAGTGTCACAGCTAAGCACTATGCGTGATGTTCAGCTCTCACGCGAGGATTTGCAGCCCGAGTATAACGTTGTCTTCGACCGCGAGAAGCTCTCGTACTACGGTATGAACTCGGCTACTGCAGCGCAGTTTATCCGCAATCGCATCTATGGTTACGAGTGTACGAAGTATCGCGAGGATGGCGATGAGTACAACATTGTTGTTCGCTATGCAGAGCCTTTCCGCAAGTCGTTGGAGGAGGTTGAGAATATCACACTCTATACGGCTATGGGTCGTCCTATTAAGCTCAAGGATGTTGCTCGCATCGAGGAGGTCTTCTCATCACCAAAGATCGAGCGTGAGAACCGCCAGCGTATCGTAACCGTTAAGGGTTCGTTGGGTGCTGGTGTAGCACTCGGTGATGCTGCCGATGAGGTAAATGCTATGTTGGCAGACTACGACATTCCTACAGGTATCGACCTTGAGTTGGGTGGTAGTATCGAGGATCAGGGCGAGGCCTTCAGCGATATGGGTATGTTGCTCGCACTTATCATCATCTTGGTTTATATCGTGATGGCTACGCAGTTCGAGTCGTTGAGCTACCCATTTATCATCATGTTCACCATTCCGTTCGCTATGTCGGGTGTGTTTGTAGCTCTCTGGTTATCAAATACTCCGCTCTCGATTATCGCACTTATCGGTGCTATCATGCTTGTCGGTATTGTGACGAAGAACGGTATCGTGCTCGTAGACTATATGAACTTGCTCGTTGAGCGTGGTGCTACGGTTTCCGATGCTGTTATCGAGGGTGGTAAGAGCCGTCTACGCCCCGTGCTTATGACCTCATTCACCACAATCCTTGGTATGATGCCTATGTCATTAGGTCTTGGCGATGGTTCGGAGATCTGGCAGCCTATGGGTATCTCGGTTGTGGGTGGTCTTACGGTATCAACCCTCTTGACACTCTTCATCGTACCTGCATTGTACGCTATGCTCGAGGGTCACAATCAGCGCAAGGCAGCACGTAAGGCACGCTTGGAGCAGGAGGAGGAGAACTTCATCCGCGAGCAGAACCGCAAGAAGGCTTTGGCCGAGTAGTAGTAATTAACGTGGCAGGGCTGCAACAAACAGCCCTGCCAACAAAATCATAAAAAAAGAGATGAAAGCATTTTTCTTATCATACAACCAGGCCGTTACCGACCGTGTAAACCGCATGCTTGATGAGCATGGCGTAAGAGGCTTTACACGCTGGGCCTTGACCGAGGGTCGTGGCACATACGACGGCGAGCCCCACTATGGCACTCACGCATGGCCCTCGATGAACTCTTCGATCTTGGCTATCGTCGAGGATGAGAAGATCCCCGTGTTGTTGGATGCAGTGCGCGAGATCGACTCGACCACCAAGCAGCAGGGCTCACGCGCCTTTGTTTGGGATATTACACAGATGATGTAAAAGAGCGAAGTGCGAAGCGTAAATGCCTACTTGACAGAGTGTTTGTCGGGTAGGCATTGTTTTTGTTTGAGGTATCGTCATTACTTAACGCACCTATATTCCAACCCTGAAAGTTTTAGAAAAAGAGCTATTTTGGGGCGTGCGACGAGTGAGTAACTGGAGCATACTAAAACGTATGTGAGGATTACGAACTTGAGCACAACGAGAAAATTACCAATTTATACAACTTTTAAGTTTTTTTTCGTATATTTGTACGTTATAGTTACCTATTGACAACGATGAAGAGATATGTAATACTTATCATAGTGACTCTCTGCGCATTAATAAGCACAGAGAGTGCGGTGGCGCAGTATTATAGTTGGGGTACCGACCCTACATCGTATCGTTGGAAACAGATGAAGAGCGATAAGTATCGCGTGGTATACCCCGATACGGTGCAAAATATCGCTTCGCGCATGATGTGCTACCTGAATGCCGTAGAGCAAGACATAGACTATGGCTATCGCTATGAGCAGATGTCTATTCCGTTTGTTGTACACCCCGCAAACTTCCGCTCTAATGGCCTTGTGATGTGGCTCCCTAAGCGTGTGGAGTTCCTATCGACGCCCGAAAAAAATGGCTACTCTATGCCATGGCTCAAGCAGCTTATCGCCCACGAGTATCGCCACGCTGCACAATATAGCAACCTCAACCGCGGTGTTATCAAAGGTCTGAGCTATATCCTCGGACAGCAGGGTTCGGCAATCGGTCTGCTTGTTATGCCTCTGTGGCTTATCGAAGGTGATGCCGTAATGACCGAGACGGAGATGTCTACTTTTGGTCGTGGCTTGCAACCCTCGTTTACGATGGCTTATCGCGCTTATGGTAACGTAGCCGATGTCTACAAATGTACGGATAAGTGGTTCTGTGGCTCGTATAAAGATTATATCCCCGACCACTATGCTCTGGGTTATCTGATAAGTCGTCATAGCTATAACCGTTTCGGAACGGTGATGGGTAACGATGTGGCTATGCTTACCACACGCCGTCCATATATGTTCGTATCGGCATCGTGGTTCCTAAAAAAGCTATACGGCACCAGCAAGAAGCAGTTGTTCAACGACACATTCCGCACGTTGCACAACCATTGGTTGCCACTGTCGCGTGTCGAGAATAGCGCAACACCGATATCTATCCCCGAGCCTACGAGCTATACGACATACGCCTACCCTATGCCGACACCCTCGGGTAAGATTGTCGCACTTAAGAGCGACTTCGACAAGCCGTCGGCATTTGTCGAGATCGACCCTGCGACAGGCGAGGAGCGACGCATACGCCATACGGGACAGGTATCTACACGTCCGATAATATCATCTACGGGACGTATGTGGTGGACGGAGTATCGCCGCAGTATGCTCTTTCAGGAGAAGGTGGGCTCGCAGCTCTACTATATGGATCTCGCAGACGAGCATCCCTGCACCATACGCGGCGTAGACAATGCTCTATACCCTACACCCACCTCGGGCCATGGCATCGCCTGGGTGGAGTATAACATCGACGGCCGCTATACGGTAGTGGTGAATGGCACATCTTCGCTACCTCGTACAACAACGCTACCCTACGGCATCGAGATTCACGGCATGGCGTGGGATGATCAGAGCGAGGCGCTCTACATCCTTGTTACGGATGACGACGGTATGCACATCTCGCGTATCGACAGCCAAGGCGTAGAGGCCATAACACGCAGTGCATATACCACGCTGAGCGACCTTCGCGCGGCAGATGGTCGCCTATATTTTGGATCTATCGCCTCGGGACGCGACGAGATACACTGCCTCGAGATTGCTACGGGTAAGGAGTATCGCGTATCGACCTCTCGCTACGGCACATTCCAGCCTACGCCCTGCGATAGCGGTCTGCTTACTACGCTCTACGACCGCCGAGGATACCTACCCGCACTGCAGCGCACAGACTCGCTCATCGAGGTAGAGTATGCACCTCATCCCGCAAAGATTATCCTTCCCGAGATTAAACATTGGGATGTAGTAAACCTCGATACCGTACGTTTCGACACGGCGATAGCCGACAGCATCGAGCACAAAACACCCGCTAAGCGTTTCAAGCGTTTTGCACACGCCTTCAACATCCACAGCTGGGCACCTGCATCGTACGATCCGTTTGAACTTGCCGAGGAGTCTTCGATATCGTTCAATCTCGGCGCTACGATCATGTCGCAGAATATCCTCTCGACCACCGAGGGCTTCCTCACATGGGGTTGGAACCACAAGGAGGGCTCGGTATTCAAGGGTACGATTCGTTACTATGGTCTTGGCGTAAGCCTATGGGTAAGCGGCACGTATGGCGGTAGTCAGAATGTCTACAAAGTATATGTCTACAACCCCGAGAGTGGTGAGTTGGAGTTCCCCACAGCACCAGAGCCTCGAAAGTACTACTCTATCACCACGGGAGCTACGCTACCGCTACTCTTCGAGCGCGGATACCACATACGTCAGCTGTCGCTATCGGCATCGTGGAACTACTCGAACGGCATGGTCGCAAATGTCGATCGTATAAAGATCGAGAATGGCAAGGTTACAAACCTCTCGACTATAGGCTATAGCGAGGGTGTACATCTGCTCAACGCAGGCATTGCCTTTAGCGATGTTGTCCGCCAGGCTCGCCGCGACTTCTTGCCACCATGGGGCTACCAGCTATCGGTAAACTATGCACAAAACCCCGCTACCGACGACTTCGGACACCTCGTCGTGCTCTACGGAAAGCTCTATACCCCTGGCTTCTACCGCCATCACTCGCTCTCGGCAGCCGTATCGTATCAGACATCGTTGGGCGGTTTCCAGTCGGATATGGTGCTTTCGAGCCTCGCGCTGAAGTCGACACGACTGATACCTCGTGGCTTCTCGTCATACGACATTACGAACGACCACTATGTGGCCTCGTCGCTAAACTATCAGATGCCCGTATGGTATCCCGACGGAGGTATCAACGGCGTCATCTACTTCAAGCGTCTGCGCCTCAACCTTGGCGGCGACTACGCATCGTTTGCCCGCCCCACGGTAAATACGGAGGATGGTATAATTACAAAGCAACGCGCACACATCGGCTCGTATGGTCTCGATCTTGGTGTCGATTTTACGCTATTTGGCATGCCTGACTCAGCAACAATATCGGCAACGTTTTCGTTATATCGCAGAGTGTGGATAGATCCTAAGCAGACGGGCAAGTTCCACTTCGGCTTCGGCTTAGGACTACCATTTTAGCGAGGCGAATGATAATGACCGAAAATAGACTACGTGAAGAATAAAATAAAGGCTTAAATATATGGCAACAAACCTAAAGAAAAACGGGGGCCGCAAGTGGCTTCGACGAGTAATTATCGCTATGTGGAGTATCCTACTCCTTGCCGTAATTGCGCTGACTACGCTTTTCGCATTGGCTAAGAGCGAAGTGCTCGGCCCTATGCCGACCTTCGACGAGCTGGAGAATCCAAAGACCAACCTCGCAACACAGATATACTCAGCAGATGGCGAGGTACTCGGCACCTACTTTATCGAAAACCGCACATACCTATCCTACGAGGAGTTATTCCCCGAGGATAGAGAGAAGTGGCTCGAGATCGACGGTCACGAGCTACCTCCTATTGTTGCAGCCCTTTTAGCTACGGAGGATATACGTTTCTTCGACCACCCGGGCATCGACTTCGAGGCTACGGCACGTGCTGGTATTAGAACCGTTATTCTGCGCCAGAGCGGTCAGGGTGGCGGTAGTACAATCACCCAGCAGCTTGCCAAGAATCTCTATAAGACACGTCGCAACAAGGAGGGCTTGGAGGGTAATGCTGGCACGTTAGCAGCTAAGGCTCAGGAGTATGTCATCGCTACGCAGCTCGAGCATAACTACACCAAGGAGGAGATCGTGGCTATGTATCTCAACACCGTAGAGTTCTCCAACTCGAACTTCGGTATCAAGTCGGCAGCCAACAACTTCTTCGGCAAGGATCCTCGCGACCTGCTTATCGAGGAGGCCGCTGTGATTGCAGGTCAGGTGAAGGCCCCAGGAACATACGCCCCTTTGCGTCGTGGTGAGCCTAATGAGCGAGCCCGCGAGCGCCGTAACACCGTACTGCAACGTATGGCTGTGGCAGGTGCTATCAGTCAGGAGATGGCCGACTCGCTCAAGGAGCTACCTATCGACCTCTCGCAGTATCGCCGTGCGGGTGATGCACACAACGAGGGCTCGGCGACCTACTTCCGCGAAATGGTGCGCCGCACGATGATGATGCACGAGCCTCAGCGCCGTAACTACTATACGAAGTGGGACTACGAGCAGGCGTTGAAGGAGTATAACGAGAATCCTATCGTCGGTTGGTGCCACAAGAACCTCAAGGCTAATGGCGAGAAGTATGATATCTATCGCGATGGTCTTAAGATCTACACCACGGTCGATTCACGCATGCAGCACTATGCCGAGGAGGCACTCACGGAGCATATGGCCGAAATCGTGCAGCCACGCATGAATAGCCAGATTAAGAGTCGTGGTTCGATATATGTAGATGTTGAGCCTGCGGACGAGAAGCAGCGTATCGAGACAGCTATGCGCCAGACAGATCGTTGGAAGGAGATGGAGGCCGCAGGACACAGCAAGAAGGAGATTTTGGCAGCCTTCAACACCCCACGCAACATGGAGGTATTTACCTTCCGTGGCGTGCGCGACACGACGCTCACACCTCGTGATTCGCTCCTACACTATAAATCGACAATGCGTGGTGCGTTCGTAGCTATCGACCCCCACTCGGGATATGTACGTGCCTATGTCGGAGGCCCCGACTATCGTTACTTTAAGTACGACGCAGCAACGCAGGGTAAGCGTCAGGTAGGCTCAACATCGAAGCCCTTTATCTACACCTTCGCCATCGACCACCTCGGTCTTACACCTTGCACGCCCGTACCCAACCTCCCCGTATCTATCGAGACACCTATGGGTATCTGGTCACCAAAAGAGGCTGGCGAGGTGGAGTATAGCGGTGTGCATCCTCTCTATTGGGGCTTGGCACAAAGCCGCAACAACTATTCGGCTTGGATCATGAAGCAGGCGAAGCAGCCCGAGGCTGTAGCCGAGTTTATCCACGACATGGGTATCAAGAGCTTCATCGACCCTGTGGCGGCACTATGTATCGGCTCATACGACAGCAACCCCTATGAGATGGCTTCTGCATACTGCACCTTCGCAAACGAGGGTGTGCGCATCGACCCAATCTTCGTAACACGCATCGAGGATAGCCAAGGTAATCTTTTGGCAACATTCACGCCAAAGAGCAACGATGTACTCTCGAAACGCGTAGCCTACACGATGATTACAATGATGCAGAAGGTCGTAACAACGGGTACTGCACGCCGTATGCTCTACGAATTTAAGTTCAACGATGTGGAGGTAGCAGCAAAGACGGGTACGACAAACGACAATGTCGATGCTTGGTTTATGTGTGCCGTACCTAATCTTGTTATGAGTACGTGGGTAGGTGGCGAGGAGAATAGCATCCACTTCACGCGCAATGCCGATGGCTCGCGCATAGCACTACCTATCACGGGCAAGTTCCTCACGAAGGTCTACAAGGATGGCTCGCTCGGTGTGGAGCGTACCGATCGCTTCAAGCGCTCGGACGAGGTGCCCGACTACAGCTGCTCGGAGAATATGGAGAGCGTAGAGGAGGAAGAGGAGAGCACATTCCTTATCGACGACAACGAGTTTTTCTAAACTCGCCACTGATATATAAATAGGTAATAACAACTTAAAACGTATAATCATATGAAAATTGCAATAGTTGGCGCAAGTGGCGCTGTAGGTCAAGAGTTTCTATCAATCTTGGAAAATCACCCTATGCCCATCGAGGAGCTTCGCCTCTTCGGTTCGAAGCGTAGCGCAGGTACGACATACCGTTTCCGCGGTCAGGATATCGTAGTACGCGAGTTGCAGCACAACGACGACTTTATGGATGTCGACGTGGCTTTGACCTCGGCAGGTGCCTCAACATCAAGGGAGTACGCCGAGACAATCACCAAGCATGGAGCTTTTATGATCGACAACTCGAGCGCCTTCCGCATGGATGACGACATTCCACTTGTCGTTCCCGAGGTAAATGGCGAAGATGCCTTCAATGCACCACGCCGCATTATCGCCAACCCCAACTGCACAACTATCCAGATGGTCGTAGCATTGGGTGCTATCGAGCGTCTATCGCACATCAAGAGCGTACACGTGGCAACATATCAGTCGGCAAGTGGCGCAGGTGCTACGGCTATGCAGGAGTTCGAGGAGCAGCACAAGGCGTTGGTCGAGGGACGTGAGCCTAAAGTTGAAAAGTTTGCTTATCAGCTGGCCTACAACCTCATACCACACATCGACGTCTTCCAGGATAACGACTACACAAAGGAGGAGATGAAGATGTTCTACGAGACACGCAAGATTATGCACTCCGATATCCGCACTTCGGCAACATGTGTCCGCGTTCCCGTACTTCGTGCCCACTCCGAGGCTATCTGGGTGGAAACCGAGGAGCCTCTCACCGTCGAGGCCGTACGCGAGGCCTTTGCCAATACTAAGGGCATTGTACTCGTCGATGAGCCCGCCGAGAAGCGCTATCCCATGCCTCTCTATGCTCAGGGTTGCGACCCCGTATACGTAGGCCGCGTGAGAAAAGATCTCTGCAACGAGCACGGTATTACGTTCTGGTGCGTAGCCGATCAGATACGCAAGGGAGCAGCTCTAAATGCAATTCAGATATTGGAGCTTCTTGTTGCTAATAAATAAGGATATGGTTTTCTTGCTGCGCCAAGCGAGAAACATAACTAAAAATATTTTGGATTTTTAGTTGCAAATAGCCATATTTTTGCATATCTTTGCAACGAAACGCCTAAAAAAGCGATATTTTACCACTTTAGGTGCAACAGAAAAAGAATAAATAATTAAAATTATTGTATAACCTATAAACTAACATTATTATGGAAATCCCATTTGCAGAAGCGTATCGAATTAAGATGGTTGAGCCATTGAAGAAGAGCACACGCGCAGAGCGTGAGCAGTGGCTTAAGGATGCACACTACAACCTCTTCGGTTTGAAGTCTGAGCAGGTTTATATCGACTGCTTGACTGACTCAGGTACAGGTGCTATGAGCGACCGTCAGTGGGCTGCTATGATGACTGGTGACGAGGCTTATGCTGGTTCAAAGTCATTCTTCCAGCTTAAGGAGACTATCGGCAACATCACAGGCTTCGAGTACGTTATTCCTACTCACCAGGGTCGTGCAGCTGAGAACGTATTGTTCTCTCACCTTGTAAAGGCTGGTGATATCATCCCTGGTAACTCACACTTCGACACTACTAAGGGTCACATCGAGTTCCGTAAGGCTACAGCTTTGGACTGCACTATCGACGCTGCTAAGGATACTCAGCTCGAGATTCCTTTCAAGGGTGAGGTAGACTGCGCTAAGTTGGAGAAGGCTTTGGCTGAGAACGCTGAGAAGATTCCTTTCATCATCGTTACTGTAACAAACAACACAGCAGGTGGTCAGCCTGTATCAATGAAGAACTTGCGTGACGTACGTGCTATCGCTGACAAGTATGGTAAGCGCGTTGTATTCGACTCTGCACGTTTCGTAGAGAACGCATACTTCATCAAGACTCGTGAGGAGGGCTACGCTGATAAGACTATCAAGGAGATCTGCAAGGAGATGTTCTCTTACGCAGACGGTATGACTATGTCATCTAAGAAGGACGGTCTTGTGAACATGGGTGGTTTCATCGCTACACGTCACGAGGACTGGTACGAGGGTGCTAAGCGTTTCTGCAT
>JAFYXB010000074.1 GCA_017546345.1 Alistipes sp.
AAATGAAAAAGGGTATTCATCCAGAGAATTATCGTTTAGTGGCATTCAAGGATATGTCGAATGACCACGTGTTTTTGTGCAGGTCCGCCGTTTCGACAAAAGAGACCATCGAGGTGAACGGCGAAACCTATCCCGTGTATAAGATGGAAATCTCTAACACATCTCACCCTTTCTACACAGGTAAGATGAAGTTGGTAGACACCGCCGGTCGTGTGGATAAGTTTATGAGCCGTTACGCAAAGCGCTACGATAAGAAGAACAAGTAATAGTTGCTTGTTTCTCGCAGGACGAGGGAGATTGTTTCGACAATCTCCCTCTTTTTTTTGTGATGTCAAAGCATTGTCGCCAACGACACCTCTCGACACCCTCCTGCAAGCAAAATCTTTCGCCATAAGCTATTGTTATTTATCGAATGTTTGCTATTTTTGTGGTCGATATAGCGCATAAAGAGCCTATGATAGATGTATGAAGCTAAATGCCACAAATAGACGAATAATTCTTGTATTACTCTCTGTTCTACTCCTCTCGCTCGGATGGTTGGGAGCAACGGGTCTAACACTCCTTTTTGCTCTTGTTCCGCTACTCATAATCAGCGAGAGCTACACCGACTCGCGTGGCGATTGGTGGCGTATGTGTGGTTGGGCAGCACTTACCTTTATGTTGTGGTATGCCGCAACGATATGGTGGGTGTGGATTGCTACGCCCATAGGCCCAATTACAGCTGCCCTTGTAGGTACGTTCTACAACCTCGTAGCCTTTATGGCCTACCACTATACCGCAAAGCGTGCTAAACGAGCAGCGGCCTATACACTCCTTGTAACACTTTGGATAGCAACAGAATATGCGTACAATAGTGCCGATGTGATGACCTTCCCTTGGTTATTGCTCGGTAACGGTTTCTCGAGCGATGTGTGGGCTGTGCAGTGGTACGAATATACAGGAATCTTTGGCGGTACACTATGGGTATTGGCATCAAATATTGCAATTTTCGAGATACTACGCAGCAAAAGCACAACGGCCATTGTGCGTGCGTTGCTTATCGTTTTGTTGCCCATCGCCTTTTCGCTTTGGCTATATTTTAGCTATACCCCTTCGGAGCGTACGGCAGATATTGCAGTCATTCAGCCCAATGTACCATGCTACGAGGATGAGCGTCTGGAGGCCGATATGATGAATCCATTGGTTGATGTATGTTCGCTTGTGGAGCAGACATCTGCCGAGGCCTCATTTATACTCTTTCCCGAATCGGCATTGGTCTATTTGCCGATGATTGGCTCTGTAGATGAGGCAAACTACGAGCGCATATCTCCATTGTTGAGATTGTTGCATGATGAGCGTTTGGCAGCCTCTAAATTCGTCTTCGGAGCATCTACTACACGCTACTATGGCGATTGTCAGGCGACATCTACGGCGCATTACCATTCGCGTGTAGGTTGGTATGATCGCTACAACTCAGCATTGCTTACCAATCGAGATGGCGAGGTCGAGAGCACCTATCATAAGGCTAAGTTGGTGATTGGAGTCGAGGCTGTGCCTTTTAAGGAGCTCTTTGATCTATTCGAGATTGACCTGGGCGGTATCACCGGACAGCTTGGCTGGGGTGAGGGTGCTAAGGTCTTCGAAAATGGAGATGTAAAGCTCGGCCCGGCAATATGCTACGAGGCTTTGTATGGTGAGTATTTTACAAATTTTGCTCGCCAGGGAGCCGATGTTATGGCTGTGATCTCGAATGATGGCTGGTGGGGCAATACGGCAGGCCATAGACGACTATTCGACTTCTGTCGTCTGCGTGCCGTAGAGACGCGTCGTGCTATTGCACGTAGTGCCAATACGGGCATCTCGGGATTCATATCGCCACGTGGCGAGACCATCGGCGAGAGATTGCTGTGGGATGAGCAGGGTACACTTTGCGAGGAGGTTGAGCTTCGTGATGATATTACAACCTATGTGAGATATGGCGATTGGGTAGCCCGCATATCAATATATGTTGCATTGCTATCTATTCTCAACTATGTGGCATACCGCATACGTCGCCGCAACCATCTTGTAGATTAACGAATAACAATAAATTTTAAGTACATATATTATGAACTATACTCAGACACTCGAGTTTTTGTTTACGGCTATGCCTTCGTTTCAGAGGGTAGGTGCCGAGGCCTATAAGCCAGGTTTGGAGCGCATCGTGTCGTTCTGCCAGCACCTTGGCAACCCCCAGCGTAACTACTACACTATTCACGTGGCGGGTACCAACGGTAAGGGCTCTGTATCGCACATGTTGGCCTCTATTCTTCAGCAGGCGGGCTACCGCACAGGACTTTTCACATCGCCACACTTGGCCGATTTCCGTGAGCGTATTCGTGTAGATGGCGAGATGATGCCTAAGCAGAAGGTTGTAAACTTCGTAGATAAGCACCATGCTAAGATGCAGGAGTTGGATCTCTCGTTCTTCGAGATGACAGCGGCTATGGCCTTCGACTACTTCGATCAGAGCGACGTGGAGGTGGCAATTATCGAGACGGGCCTTGGTGGCCGCTTGGATGCGACAAACCTCATTACGCCGCTATTGAGTGTGGTTACAAATATCAGCATGGAGCATACCGAGTTCTTGGGCGATACCATTGCGAAGATCGCTGCGGAGAAGGCTGGTATCATTAAGAAGAGTGTGCCCGTAATTATTGGTGAGGCATCGGATGAGTATAACCACGTCTTCGAGCAGCGTGCTGCGGAGCTTAACTCTCGTGTTATCTATGCCGAGAAGGAGTGGGTGTTGAATAGCGTGGAGCACTTCGATAACCACAATCAGCACTTCAGCATGGAGCGTACGCGTGACAACCGCAATTATGAGCTCGATATCGACCTTTTGGGCAACTACCAGCGTCATAATATCATTACGGCATGTGCTGCTGTCGACTATCTTGCCGAGCAGACGCCACTCACTATTTCGCGCCGTGCCTTCCGCGAGGGTTTGGCTTTGACTGCCGAGACTACGGGCCTTGCAGGTCGTTGGCAGGTGCTCTCACGTGAGCCATATACCGTGTGCGATACGGGTCACAACGCTGCAGGTATGCGCTATGTAGCTGAGCAGCTTGAGGCTTTGGAGTGCGATAAACTCTATTGTGTTATCGGCTTTGCTAAGGAGAAGGCGTTGGAGGATATTATGCAGCTCTTGCCACGTAAGGCGCACTACATCTTCACACGTGCCTCTATCGAGCGTGCTCGCAACGTTGAGGATATCGCCGCTGTAGCGGAGCGCTTGGGCCTCGATTTCGAGTGCGCATCGAGCGTTACAGAGGCTGTATCACGTGCAAAGCATCTTGCTACGCAGAACGATGCTATCTTCATCGGAGGTAGCAACTTCGTGGTAGCGGAGCTATAAGCAGATAGATTAAAAGAGATGGTGTCCGACTTTGAATAGGTCGGACACCATCTCTTTTATATTATACTACATTTGAATGTTTTAGATAAAACAAAGGTTTCTCTATCTGCGTTGCAGTATACCGCGCGAAATGTGGTAGCGCATAAGTAGTAGATATTTCGACTGCGCAGGGCGGTGACAGAGGCACAAAAGCAGGGTAGCAGCCCACTTCATAGCCTCGAAGAGGTAGAGTCGCGCAGTTCGCGAGTGTAGCTCGGCGCGACTTCGCTGACTTATGCCCGTGTTGTAGGACAGACGGCAGAAGTAATCCTTCGTTAGCTTATCTTGACCAATGATATGATACATTACCGCACGTGGTGCGTAGTAACAACGCATACCTCGTTGGCGCAGGCGCTCAAAGAGGTCGCTCTCCTCGCCACCGATAAGCCTATCTCCTCTGCGGCCGAGCTGAGGGTTGAAGTATTCCACCTCGTCTAAAGCCTTGCGGCGTATTGCCATATTACCTCCTCCGGGTATGCGGTGCGAGGGAAATAGTGATACCTCCTCGCCGAAGTCCATGGGGTTGGCTATGGGCTCTTCGCTATATCGTGACATCCAAGCGGGTCGCCCCGATGGGTATTCGGCAATAATCTTGCCGCCAGCTGATGCTGCATCAGGCAGTGAGTCAAATAGTTGGATATATGCTTCAATAAAGTCGGCTACGATACGCTCATCATCGTCGATAAATGCAACGATCTCGCCGACCGAGGCTCTAATACCGGCATTACGTGCTGCGGATAGACCCTGTACACCCTCGAATACATAGCGTATGTTTAGCTCGGGGTGTGCTGCTGCGAAGGTTGCGACACGTTCCAAGGTGTTATCCTTGGAGTTGTTATCCACAACCACACACTCCCACATCTCGGCAGAGGCACTCTGTCGAGCTACCGAGTCAAGGGTTATCATAAGTTGCTCGGCGCGATTGTATGTTGCGATGATTAGCGATAAACGTATCATAGTGCAAAGTTAATAAATTTCGCATAAGAAACAAAAAATGGGTGGGGTGCGCCGACGTTTCGAAAAAATAGCTAACTTTGCTATGGTGATGAGCTCGATGGGGCTCTACGTTGTCGTATGTCTGACCTCGGAAAAACATATAACTATGCGATATTCTCTTGTAATATTTGATTTGGATGGCACGCTACTCAATACGATAGGCGATCTTGCCGCATCGGTGGACTATGTTATGCGTAGCCGCAATCTTCCGCTACATACCGACGATGAGTATCGTCAGATGGTCGGTGGTGGCATACGTCGCCTTGTGCAGCGTGCTCTGCCCGAGGCGCTATCTAAGGATGATGCCTATGTGGATGACTGCGTGACGCAATTTCGTCGCTACTACGTAGATAATATCGACCGCCATACACGTCCGTATGAGGGTATGGTTGAGTTGCTACACGACCTGCGTAGTCGCGGTGTGCAGCTGGCTGTCGCTTCGAATAAGTTTCAACATGGCACAGAACGCCTTGTCGCCAAGTTCTTCGGCGATGTGGAGTTTCTCTCTATCGAGGGTAACCGCGAGGGTGCGCCCCTTAAGCCCGACCCACAGGTTGTCGATAATATCATCGCTAAGAGCAATATCGCCAAGTCGCAGGTTGTAATGGTTGGCGACTCGGGTATCGACATCGCTACGTCGCGTGCTGCGGGTATCGACTCCATAGGTGTTGCCTGGGGTTTCCGCTATGCCGACGAACTATATGAGGCGGGAGCTACGAGTGTTGTTGCCCACGTAGAGGAACTCAGATCATTGCTAATCAACTAATCTATACGGTATTAGGCGTGGCAATATCGCTCCACAGCATCGCGCGTTATGCGCTCATCGCTAAGGATTATCAGCCGCTCGATTACGTTGTGCAGCTCGCGTATATTCCCCGACCAACCGCGACGCGATAGCTCGGCTATGGCGTCGTTGTCTATGCTCTTTGGCTCTATCTCGTGACGATTGCATATCTCCTCGATAAAGTGCTTTACAAGTAGGGCAATGTCATCGCGACGCTCGCGCAACGGTGGTACATCTATCTCGATGACGCTAAGTCGGTGGTAGAGATCTTCGCGGAAGTTGCCAGCCTCTATTTCGCGGCGTATATCCTTGTTCGTAGCTGCTACGACACGCACATCGACTGCAATGTCGCGATCACCACCCACGCGCGTAATCTTACTCTCCTGTAGGGCGCGTAGCACCTTAGCTTGTGCCGATAGCGACATATCGCCAATCTCGTCCATAAAGAGTGTGCCGCCGTCGGCCAACTCGAATTTTCCTTTACGCTGTTTTACTGCCGATGTGAACGATCCCTTCTCGTGGCCAAAGAGCTCACTCTCGATAAGCTCGGCGGGTATGGCTGCACAGTTTACCTCGATAAAGGGGGCTGCAGAGCGGTTGCTCTTGAGGTGTAGCCAGCGAGCAACGAGCTCCTTGCCCGTACCATTCTCGCCGAGGATAAGCACACGAGCATCCGAGGGTGCTACACGTCGTATCATATTGCGTACCTGCTCTATGGCCGAGGATGTGCCTATGATGGGCTGCGTGGCACAATTCGTGCGTCGAGGTGTTCGACTGCGATTGGTTGATGCTATGCGTTGCGGCTCGCTATCCTCGCTATCGCTGCTCAGGGAACGCAACGTAGCTAACAGACGGTTCATATCTACGGGAGAGGAGAGATAGTCGATAGCACCATGCCGCAGGGCATCAACAGCCGAGTCGATATCGGGTTTGCGGGTGATGACTATGGTTGGTAGTCCGGTGTCGTAGAGCTGCATCTGATCCTCGACAATAGCGGCATCGTAGTGCTCCGTGCGACACCTCTGAGCTGCTACATTTGCATCATCCGTACTTTCGGTTGCGAAGTTCTCGAAGTGCAGTCGCTCGCTGAGAGAATTGATAAGACTTTGTGATCGCGAAATAAGTAAAATTTTAGTCATAACTTGTATTTGTCAATAATTTGCATTTACTTTGTAGAATTAAAATCGTAGCTATGCTATGGTATTGTCCGCAGTGTTCGTATCATGCAACACGCGGCTTAGTTCAGCAATATCGGCTAAAGATGTATCATTTGTAGCGATGCTGCAAGTTCAAAATGTAGTATGAGCCGCTACGAATAGCAGAATGAACCGGTTGTGTTATCAATAGCAAAATATCTAAGTGCTGTAGGCAAAGACTCAGATAAGGTCTCGGTGGAGGTATGGAAAGTTTAAGAGAAGATACTATCATGACAATGAGAAAAAATTATAACCACACACGTCGTAAGCTCTATCTTCCTGAGTATGGACGACATATTCACGAGATGGTCGATGCGCTGCTCGAAATCGAGGATCGCGCGGAGCGCACACGCCAGGCAAAGGCTGTGATTGCCGTTATGGGCAACCTCAATACCATGCTACGCGATACCGACGAGTTTAAGCATAAGCTCTGGGACCACCTCTTCATCATGTCGGACTTCAGGCTCGATGTCGATTCGCCATACCCACAACCTTCACGCCAAGATTTGATGATACGCCCCCAAAAGTTGGAGTATTCACAGTCGCGTATCACCTTCAAACACTATGGTAAGTATGCCCAGAACTTCGTGCGCCATATCGCAGCTGAGCAGCGCAATGGACGAAGTGCTGCCGAGGTTGTCGAT
This sequence comes from Alistipes sp., assembly GCA_017546345.1. GTDB lineage: Bacteria > Bacteroidota > Bacteroidia > Bacteroidales > Rikenellaceae > Alistipes. The sequence goes on from JAFYXB010000074.1 coordinate 7,036, forward strand.
GTTGCGCGATATATGCGTGCAAAGAGTTTCGAGT
>JAFYXB010000075.1 GCA_017546345.1 Alistipes sp.
AGTCATCAGACTAAAATTACAATGCGTTAACGTGCAATGCAAGTGAGCTCTTAAGGTTAGCTGCCTTGTTCTTGTGGATGATGTTAGTCTTAGCCAACTTGTCCAACATTGAGCTTACCTTTGGCAAAAGTGCCTCAGCTGCGCTGCGCTCTGTAGTGTTGCGCAATGCCTTAACTGCATTACGAGTAGTCTTGTGGTAAAGACGGTTGTGAGCACGCTTTGTTACGGTCTGACGAATTCTCTTCTTTGATGACTTGTGATTTGCCATAGTTTTCTAAATCTTTTATTTTTTACTTTTATGTTTACTTATTTTTCCCGACTTTGTAACATCTACTCGCTACCCTACTGATAGTCTTCGCAGTCTGCTACACATCTGCCTGTCGGCGGCATCGTAAATACGGCCGTAACCGCTCTCGGATAGGCTTAAAGCCCGCTCCTAAAAAAATCTTACCTACCGCACGCACCACACACAAGGTGTAACGCGCCAAGTGTAGCCCGTACGAGAGTCGAACTCGTCTTTCAAGAATGAAAATCTTGCGTCCTCACCGATAGACGAACGGGCCAATCCACTAATGCCCAACTTTTAGTGAGCAATTTAGCGGTGCGAAGGTACGCAAAATTTTCTATTTGGCAAAATCTTTTATAAAAAATTTTGAAAATCACGCACAAAAGCGCCCCTATCGTCCTTGAAATATGCGTATCGAGCGGCTCTCAGCGTCGAAACCAGCGTAATCACCATTAAATAAGCGCTCTATGTTACCCGACGAGATCATCTCTTCGGTAGACAAATGCACCAAACGCGGAGTATAGACAAGAGCAATACTATCGGCAAGCGACAGAGCGATATCCAACTCGTGCGTCGAGAAGATAACACACTTACCCTCTTCACGCGCCAGGCGTCCAAGAAGCGTACAGAGCTCATAGCGATTTGGCAAATCGAGGAATGCCGTAGGCTCATCGAGGAGTATCGCTGGCGTATCCTGCGCCAAAGCGCGGGCAATCATAACACGCTGCGCCTCGCCATCCGACAAGGTCTCCACCCTACGATCGGCCATAGCCTCCACACCTGCAATCTGCATAGCACGCTCGACGATGCTGCGATCCTCCTTGGTAAGACGGCCCGACCAACCTGTATAGGGCGAACGGCCGATAGCCACAAGGTCGTAGGCTGTCAATGCCTCGACATCGACACGCTCGGTATTCACAAAGGCAACCTTGCGTGCCAGCTCCGCAGAGTTATACTCCGACAGTGGCTTACCATCGATTATAATCTCACCACAACGCGCCTCGCCAAGAGCTGCGATAGCACGTAGAAGCGTACTCTTTCCCGTGCCGTTACGGCCGAGCAGGGCTATCATACGACCACACTCGAAGCGCGTCGAAGCACCCTCGATGAGCGTTCGAGAGCCAAAGCCAAGCGATATATTGCGAAGTTCGATCATCGGCGATTACGGTTACGCAGTACGACAAAGATTATAATAGGTACACCGAGAAGCGATGTAATACTATTCACAGGCAACATCAGGCCATTATGCGCCACGACATCGCAAATAAAGCAGCAGAGCAACATCGACACAGCGCCCCACAACATCGAGGCGGGTACGAGCACACGGTGATCAGCCGTACGAAAGGTCATACGCGCAAGATGAGGCATAGCCAAACCGATAAAGCCGATAGGGCCACAGAAGGCCGTAACACTACCTGCGAGCAGTGTAGTCGAGAGAAAGATGATGACACGCGAACGTACCACATTAAGACCCACCGTGCGAGCATTAGCCTCACCAAGAAGCAACATATTGAGCGGTTTGACAACAGCCACAGCCAACACAAGGCCCAAGATAATCGCAGGCACAAAGATATACATATCGTCGATAGTCACAGCCGATAGCGAACCCATGGTCCACACCATAAAGGCCTTGAGCGACTCCTCCGTACCGATATATTGCAAGATACCCACAACGGCCGAGATTGCCGAGCCAAGCATCATACCGAGGATAAGTATCACGTTGATATTCTTTATGCGACGCGAAAGCGACATAACCATCATAAGAATTGCTGCAGAGCCTATCCACGCCATACCCGTAACACCAAAACGCATAAGCCAACCGCCCGACACTGCACCGAGCATGGGCAATGCCATAGTAAAGAGCGCTACACCGAAGCTTGCACCCGAGTTGATACCCAAGACATAGGGGCCCGCCAATGGATTACGAAAGAGCGTCTGCATCTGCAGGCCACTTGCCGAGAGAGCCATACCCGATAATATCGCGACAATGACCTTCGGTAGACGCATACGACACACGATCATCTCGTAATGTTCACTTGAGGCCACACCACGCAACGCAGCCCACACCTCATCTAAAGGTATGCGCGTAGTACCGACCAACAGATCGGCAACAAAAAGTCCAGCGATCAAGACTCCCAAAAGGGAGAATAGCAGAGGATGTAGTATGTCGAGCCTCTTAAGTTTCATCATCTATCGCAGTTTATGGTGGTAGTACATCTCCTCCTCGCCACCACGCATTATCGTAGCCATATCCTCGAGCACCACATCGGGACGAACGATAGCCGACTCCCAGAAGTCGCTACCTCCCGCCGCCGTAGCACGTGCGTTATTGTTGTAGACCTCGCCACGCACGACGACACCTACATTTGCAAAATGAGGCGCCGCACTACGCAACTCATCGAGCGTTGAGCACTGGCCGACATTCATCCACACATCGGCCTCGGCAGCCAACATATAGGCCTCCTCGAGCGAAATGCCCACCGAGCCAGAACTCGTATTGTGACCTTTATATATATACTCGCCACCACTATCCTCAACCAAGCGTACCATATAGCTCTCATCCGAGGGCATATACCACACATCCTGATATGGTGTATTGAACATAACCTTGGGACGCTCACCCTTATACTCTATGCCACTCTTCACCGCCTCGTAACGCTCCACGATATCAGCAAAGAGTTCCTCGCCACGCTCCCTGCAGCCCATAATCTCGGCCACGGCAACCATCCACTCCGCCTTGCCGAGTGGCGACTGCTCCACGTAATCACCTAAATAGAGATACGGGATGCGCAACTCGCGCAGCTTCGTTGTTACCGAGGTATTCTCCGCAGAGACACCATAGAGAAGCACCACATCGGGGCGCAATAGCAGCAATCTTTCGTAATCGAGGTTGCTATCGTAGCCTACATCTGCCACCTCGACATTGCGGGCGACATACTCATTCATCACATATTGCTTACCCGACACACCTACAACAGCCTCAATCAGTCCCAAGGCATCGAGCATAGCGATATGACTCGTAGACATACAGACCACCCTGCGAGCATGACCTATAATACGCTGACCGCTATAACCCTCGGCCGACTCCTTATCCGCAAATATTGCCAACGACTGCTCGGCGATAGCCTCGCCCTGCCACGGACGAGTAACGCGCAAAAGGGTGTTCTGCTCACCATCCGCCACTATCTCGAAACCCGAAGCATAGGCAGGCTGATAGATGGTTACGGCCGTAGCAAAATCTCGTTTTTCGCCACGGCTTGTACAACTCACTAATATAAAGAGTGTTGCTACAAATAATAATATTTGCATTGCGGTTTTCACGATACAAAGTTATATTTTTTTTCGCGATAAATTTGCACAATTCGAAAATTTATTATTATCTTTGCACCGCAAAACAGCACGGGATGTAGCTCAGCCCGGTTAGAGTACACGTCTGGGGGGCGTGTTGTCGCAAGTTCGAATCTTGTCATCCCGACTAACCATAAGCCTTGATAATCAAACGATTATCGAGGCTTTTTCTTTTTCATGCAACTCTGCGGATGACACGGTTTAATCGCGGTTTAATCAAAATGTTTAAACCAGTGTTTAAACCAAAATCTAAGATGAAAGCTACTATTTCTGTGATCTGCTACAAAAGTAAAACTCTTGCAAATGGAGAACACCCTCTGATGTTGCGCATCACACAAAATCGAAAAAGCAGTTACAAGAGTCTTAATGTGTCTATACTTGCAAAACATTGGGACTTCGAGAGAGAGG
>JAFYXB010000076.1 GCA_017546345.1 Alistipes sp.
ATTTGGCTATGACATGAGAAATGGCGGATGGGACATACTTGACGTATTTCCCATTCGCCATTTTGATTGAAGAGCCGAAGATGCCCCCTTATCACAAGAAATTACCTGGAGGGAATGCCCAATACACCCTGTAGATTCTTAGCCCATCGACCTTGAACACGAAGTACCTGTTCAACAATATCGCGGACAGCACCGTGACCACCGTTGTACTCCGACACATAGCGTGAGGCCTCGATAACCTCCATGCAAGCATCGGCAGGACATACGGGAATATCTACCAAGCGCATACACTCCAAATCGGGAATGTCGTCACCCATATATATAACCTCCTCAGCAGCAAGCTCATAGTCGGCCATAAACTCCTTGATAGCCGTAATCTTATCCATGCAGTTGAGATACATACGCTCCACACCGAGCATCTCCAAGCGGCGACGCAACATCTCGCCACGGCCACCCGAGATTACACATATTTTGTAGCCCTCGCGAATGGCATAGGCCATAGCATAACCATCCTTGGCGTAGTAGCGACGGATGAAGTCGCCATCGGGCGTGGGTATAATACCGCCATCGGTCATCACACCATCGACATCAAAGACGAATGCCTTGACGCGAGCTATATCTTCTTTGAAATTTCCCATATACTATCTGTTATCACGTTATAGATTCGCTGTAATTCGGGGTGGTCTGCAAGCATTTCGATATGCTTGTCGCACACCGCTCTGTCGCCTCTTACCGCTGGACCCGTCTGCACGCTATGCGGGTTACCACTCGCTATGGCTTTAGCAGCAGTCTCGGCAACAAGCGGCGCGAGAAGTTCGAAACTGAAGCCCTCGTCACGCAGCAGCTCGCCACCAAGCGTATAGAGGTGGTTGGTAAAGTTATTGACGATAACACCCGTGAGATGTACCATGCGACGACGCTGTGAACTTGCGACATAGACCTTGCGAGATAGACGCGAGGCGAACGCCTTTATGCGCGCCTCAACAGCCTCATTATCAGCCTCAACAAAGATTGGAATATCACAAAAACAGATGTCGCGTCCCGCCGTAAAGCTCTGGAAAGCATAGAGTACACCGCGTCGGCCCTCGCGCTTGGCAATAGCATCGAGCGCCACACTACCTGCCGTATGCACCACAAGAGCATCGTCACAGAATGGCAACTCACCACATACATCGCCTATCGCCCTGTCGCTAACGGCAATGATGTAGAGATCGGCCGCTGCGAGATCGGCAGGTGTACCACACCAGGGGACATTGACCAATGCCGATAGCTCTCGACCTCGCACCTCGTTACGGGCATATATCTGCACAAGCTCAACACCCTCAACTGCTGGTAGAGTGCGTGCATAGGCCTCGGCGACGTTTCCCGAGCCAACCAATACTACACGCCACAACGGCTGCTTATCACACATAGTCATATCGCTATTTTATGGGTGTTGGTTCGAGCTCAACAACCCAATTTTTGTTATCTATCGTCGTTATTGCCACCATAGCCTCACTGCCTGGCTTCATACCCGTAGCCTTGCGCACCACATCTGTCGATAGGCGGCAATCGCGCTTGAGAAGCTCCACGCCGACACCCTTAAACCTACGCTTTAGCTCACGAGGATTATACTGCTCGATGGACTTAATAGGATATATCCTCACGGGAAGCTCCACGGCAGGAAGCTCTTGGGCAAAGGCATAGCCATTATTACTCCAAATAGAGGCGTGAGCTTTAAGTGCGGCAACCGCTACACGCCCCTTCTGCAGACCCACATCGGGGATAAGCATATAGCGCCACTGCGCTGACTCAAAACGCTCAGTAGAGGGCATTGCAGCCATCGCCTCGGGCGCAAACTCCCACTCACCGCCACCAACTACAGCAATGCGTAGCAGGTTGCAATCTGCTGAAGTATAAATATTTACCTCCTTACACTCGCCACCAACCGAAACAACTTCGACCTCGGCTGGAGAACATAGGCGGAAGGCCTCGTCACAGTCGAACAGCGGCGAGAGCTTCATCGCCACACGTTTCGAAAGGCTGTTAAGGCGGGGCATCAACGAGAGCATATCGGGTGAGCAATCCTCCAAACATACCATCTTACGACCATCCGACGAGCGGCGATCGGGATCGGCAAATACCCAATCAAAGCTCTCGGCTGTTGTCGCCACATACTCCTCCGACGAGGCTGTGACAACCTCGACATTTCGTATGCCGAGAAGCACCATATTATAGCGCACCACCTCGGCAAGCACCTCATCGCGCTCGATAGCCACGACACGTTCAAACCTACGCGACAGAGCCATAGCATCAACTCCAAGGCCACACGTAAGGTCGAGAACCGAGCCTCCCGAGATATGCTTTCGCTCGGCACACTCCTCACTCGAGCACTGCTCGAAAGCTCGGGGTGGGATCACACATCTTGCGGCATAGAGGCTGGGCAGCTTGCGGCGTGCACGCTGCAGATACTTTACCTGTGTGGCGACAAGCGAGGCATGAGGCACACGCTTATCGAGCGCAACAACCGATGGGTCGCGCTCTATGTTCTCCTCAATGGCACGGCGAATATCGTCGCTGCGCAATATATCAAGCTCTTCAAGTGTCATAACTACGAGACAAAGATACTCTTTTTTTTCGTTCTATGCTCCATGCAGCAAGCGTAATTGTCACATAAAGCAGGTAGCATAACGCAACGCCACCATCTCCAAGGCGATATTCCACGGCGCACCACGATGGAGCGGCAGCCATCTCAACCAAGCCATTTTGTAGCGAGGCAGCGCAGTGAGCCACCGACATTAGTGGCGATGCAAGCATATCGGGAAGGAGTAATGCCGCCATTCCACACCCCACGATTAGGTATGCCGTAATCAGTGCCAACGGCGTGATAACCACGCCGATAAGTGGTATATTTCCCCAATTATTAGATATGAGTGGTAGTGTCCAAAGCGTTGCGACAACACCTACGACCATAGATGTTGCCAGCAGGCCCAAGATACCACGTCGCAACCCGAAATATCGCACCACAGGGACTGCCCACAGCAAAATACCGAAGACCGCAGCCACAGAGAGCTGGAAACTGATATCGTAGAGATTATCGGGATGAACGACAAGCATAAGAAATATGGTTATCGACAGACCATTAATCGAGTTATAGCGCGACGATGTGGCTCGCGATAGCTGAAAAACGCTAAGCATAATAGCTGCACGCACCACCGAGGGCGACATACCGCTTACCACAGCATAGAGCCACAACACCACGATAACCAGCAGATTGGCCACAATATGTCCTCGATGGATAAGACTCAGAGGTCTCAACAAGGCCATAGCCAGCAGCACCACAATACCGAGATGCAGACCCGAAACAGCCATAAGATGCGCCAGGCCTGTGCGCGAGTATGCCTCACGCAATTCGGCAGGCATCATCGAGCGCGACCCCGCAACCATAGCCTCGACCGTAGCATACGATGCTGTATCGATCACATAACGACGTAACTTGTTCAACGCTCGCAGATGTAGGCCATGCGCTCCGTTATGCTCGAGCGAAGATATGTTATAATCGCTGATGCCAACACCTCCGACATAGCCTCGACGGTGTAGCAACTCGTCATACTCCGCATGGCGTGATATTTGCGATACTAAGTGCGTATATGCCTCAAACCTATCGCCCGAAGCGACACTATCGCTACGTATCCATAGCCTCACACGCTCATCCGCCTCGTGCCAGACATCCCCTTCGCGCCACGCCTGTAGACGACCTTCGGCAATGCGATAGCCATCACGCGACACAACCTCGCCGACCACCTCGCCGACAATATCCATCTTCGTATCGTAGGGTATATTCGAGGCTGGATGGCGCAACTCGGCAACTACATAGCCCAACAAGAGTAGAGCCATGGCGACATAACCCCAGGCCACACCTCGCGGCAGCAGAAGCCACGCCACAACGCAGAGCGTCATAAGTAGCGCGAGCACGAGATATAGGGGCAAAACGAAACTATCTGCAGCGACAATGCCGCAGATAAACGGAATGAGCACAACAAGCATAGGCACGGCACGCAGTCGCCGCCCCAGGATCGCTGTGCTCACCTTAGTAGACCACCTATGCCAACGGACGGATGCGGACATCGCACACCGATTTCAACCTCTCGGCCAAAGCCTCAACATCGGTAGGCTCCTCAACCTGACCATAGTGGTAGGGGTAGTAGATCTTCGGACGAAGTGCCTTAACAGCCTCCTCGGCCTCGTCGGGAGTCATCGTATATGGCTGATTAACACACACAAAGGCGATATCTATACCCTTCAGAGCACGTAGCTCGTCGGTAGGCTCCGTATCACCCGAAATGTAGATGCGGACATCACCACCGAGCGTTACTACATATCCGCAATCCTCTCTCTCCTTGGGGTGGAACTGTAGCTGATGTTCCGAGGTATTGTACGCCGCAACGGCCTCGACACGAATATCGGCAAAGGGTTCAGCAACCGAGTTTGGAAGCATCGTATAGCAGTCACCAGCGAAGCTCTCAGCCGAGGTCTTATCGCAGAGGATGCGCGTATCGGGCTTCTGCAACACCTCAATAGAGGCCATATCGAAGTGGTCGTAGTGCGAGTGCGTAACCAGAATCATATCGGCCTTAGGCAGCTTAGCATACTCGGCATTACCCTCGACGGGATCTACATATATGAATCGTCCTTCGTACTCGATAGCAATAGATGCGTGAGCATAGAAATAGAGGCGAAGCTTACGGCCGTTAATCGTCAGCTCATCGCTGGGATATTGGGGCGTAGATTTGCACTTGCAACCAAAAAGTTTTGATAGAAATGACATATCGTATTAGGCTTTATAGGTTAGTAATAAATTTCGAAATTTCATCAGCAAGGCCCTCAGTAATAGGTAGATTCTGATTTACATAGACGCTTACAAGCTGCTCTACCCTATCACTCGATGAGGCATCCTTAAGCACATGGCTCATATTCTCGAATACTCTGTGATAAGCGTTCGTTGCAGCTGCCGACAGACGTTCGCCATTATCGACCGACACCTGCACATCACGACCTCCCGTAACAACAAGCGTAGGCAGTGCCGACTGCGAAGCAACCTTCACAGGGTCATGCTTCATACTGCTGATAAGGTAGGGCTGCACCACAGGGTGAAAGAGCGATACAAGCTCCTTAGGCACTCTCTCTTCGGCAACCATATCGCCACGTTTGAGCTGCTGAATAATATTCGTTGCCGAGAGCATAAGTCCCACATAATTAGGCATTAGCTGTGCCGAAAGTTGCTTAATGAGTATCTCGTCCATAGAGTATCCAGGAGCACAAAGCAAGACCAAAGCCTCCACCGACACATCGGTTCTATGCTCCAGGCACTGAGCGATGCTTCCGCCCTCGCTATGTCCTGCGACCACCACACGCTCATAGCCCCTATCGCGTAGATAGCCGACACATGCCGCAGCATCATCGACAAAGTCATCAAATACCACATCGTTAGCCGAGCCACTCGCAAGCGTGCTGCCACCAATACCTCGCTTATCGTAGCGAAGCACCGCATAACCACGCTCGACAAGAGCATCCGAGAGCATCTTATAGCAATATGTAACAAGGTTCAGAGCCGAGTTGCCGTTGCGATCCGTAGGCCCCGAGCCTGCGATGATAAGTACCGCCGTGGAGCTACCGCCCTCGGGCTGCGACAACGTAGCCGAAATATTACCCCACTCGCGCTCGATTGCAACCTCCTCGCTTGCAGCAAAGGCCACAACCGCAGAGAGCATAAAGATTAATATTACATATAACTTTCTCATATATACGCCCTTATTATTAAATTATCAAATCCGAAAAACCATCCTCGACCACACGCTTTAGGTGCGTTCTATCCAGATGGGTATATACCTCCGTGGTCGATATGCTCTCGTGCCCCAATAACTCTTGCACCTGACGGATATTTGCCCCTCCCTCCAGCAGATGCGTAGCGTAGGAGTGACGCAGAGTATGAGGACTAATCGGCTTATCCACACCTGCCTCACGCGCTGCACGCTTGATGATATTGAAGACCATGACACGTGTGAGCGGCTCGCCCCTATTATTTAGGAATACCACCGCCTCTGAGGCGCTCTTCGGACGACGAAACTCCATGTATAGCTGTATCTTATCGCGCGCTGCAGAGCTGATTGGTACGATACGCTGCTTATCGCCCTTACCTGTAATGCGAATTACACCCTCGCCAAAGAATAGGTTGTTGATGCGCAACGACGTGAGCTCCGAGACACGCAAACCACACGAATACAACACCTCGACAATAGCGCTATCGCGGCACCCCTTCGATGTTGTGATATCGAATGTTGCAAGCAACGCATCAATCTCGGCAATCGAGAGCGTATCAGGCAACAGACGCTGAGCCTTGGGGGTTGACACGAACTCGGTGGGCAACTGCTCCACCCTATCTTCAAAGAGGAGGAAGTTGTAGAAGCTCTTGACTCCGCTCAGACGACGAGCCTGCGAAGCACTGCTGCGCTGATGGGCGTAGAGCCACTCCATAAAGCGTTCGATCATACGTTGCTCGACAGCCTCGGGAGCAACGTCAAACGTACGCAAAATGAAGTGCGCAAACTCCTCCAAATCACGCATATAGGCATCTACAGTATTCTCCGAAAGACGTTTCTCCAGAGCTATATATCTGCGATATCGTTCGCTAATTTTATTCCACTTTTTAGCATTATCTGTCATATAATCGCTATCTTTGTGGTAAAGATACGAAAATTTTACATAATATTGGCGATTGTGAACTACTTTTTCTTCACAACCAAACAATATTTATTTAGACTACGCCATGAAACAGTATACCGAACTTACGCTGCACTGCCCCAACGAGGAGGCTACAGAGATTGCAACAGCCTTTTTGGGTGACTATCCTTTCGAGACCTTCGACACGGAGGAGCGTGCCGAGGAGTGGTTGCTCCACGGCTACATACTTAGCA
>JAFYXB010000006.1 GCA_017546345.1 Alistipes sp.
GAGGTGTTGAAAAGAAAATTCGCTGAAAAAGAGGGCTGTCAGGGTGTGGATATAAGTAACATCAGGAAGCGTATATCAACTATATCAACAGAAATCAAGACGGTTAAAAAGAATAAAGCTCTTGGAAAAGTAGATGATGAAACTTATTATGATGTGATGGCTGACTTGGAAACGGAAAAGCGAAATGCAGAGCGTGAGTTGGAGCGAGCATCGGTAAACCTCTCGAACCTTACCCAATACATTGACGATACAATTACAATGGCTTGTAATTTAAGCATTTATTGGAGTAGACAAGATTTTGGACTATGCCAAAAGATACAAAAATTAACCTTCCCTGATGGGGTAAAATGGGACAAAGAAAACCGCAGACTTCTAACCAATGGTGGTAATGAGTTCTTTGATTTATTATTCAGATTGTCAAGTAGTTACGAATTTGCAATGACAAAAAAAGAGGACAAATCTTGCGACTTGTCCTCTATGGTAGCGGGGGGAGGACTCGAACCTCCGACCTCCGGGTTATGAGCCCGACGAGCTGCCAACTGCTCTACCCCGCGATGTATCGTCAAATGGTCGTGTGACCGATTTTTCTTATTTGCGACTGCAAAGGTAGTGCAATTATTTTAATTCTCCAAATATTTTTTGAAAAATTTACAAAATAAACTTTCATTTCTCATAAATCAAGTCCTAAATATTCAACAATTTTACAAATCAAAAAGACGATATTCACACCACTAAATACGGATAAATATGCATCAAAGGCCGTCAATATTCAACAAAATGCAATATTAATATATTGTAACTATTGCAAAGCTGAGATATTATGCATATATTTGCGTAATAAACACACGAAATAAACAGATTTCTAATGAAACACACACTCCTCAAGATAGCGCTTTGCGCAGCTCTCATTTGCAGCTCCGCAGCAGCCATAGCGCAGGGTAGAGTTACTGTCAAAGGCGTTGTAACATCTGCCGAGGACTCAATGCCTCTTATCGGCGTAAGCATCGTTTCGGGTCCCACATCTGGCACCACGACATCCATCGACGGCACATACACAATCACCGCCGAGGAGGGCACGACGCTACTCTATCAGTACATCGGCTACCGCACAGCCGAATGGGTTGTACCCGCAGGTGCAACAGAGGTTGTGCACAACGTAGCACTCGAAGAGGATAGCCAGACGTTGGACGAGGTGGTTGTCGTGGCCTACGGCACACGCAAGAAGGGAACAATCGCTGGCTCGGTAGCTACCGTGAAGTCGGAGAAGTTGGAGAGCGTGCCTGCGGCAGGTTTCGACCAGGCGTTGCAGGGCCAGAGTCCAGGACTTATGGTACTCTCGAACTCGGGTGAACCCAGCAAGGCTGCCACCTTTCAGATTCGTGGCACAAACTCTATCAACTCGGGCACAGCACCACTCTTTATCCTAGATGGCGTGCCTATCTCAAGTTCGGACTTCAACGCCATATCGCCCTCGGATATCGAGTCGGTATCGGTGCTTAAGGATGCTTCATCGTCGTCAATCTATGGTGCACGTGCTGCCAATGGCGTTGTGGTAATCACCACCAAGCGCGGTACGGCGATGGATGCCGCAAAGGTTACGTTCCGCACACAGGTAGGTGTGTCACAGCTCGCATTGGGCAACTGGGAACTTATGAACACCTCGGAGCGCATCGCCTTCGAGAAGGAGATTGGCTTGGATGCAGGCAAGAACTACGAGCTACTAAGCCAGACCGATGTGAATTGGCTCGACGTGGTATTCAACAGCCACGCACTGCTTCAGAACTACGACCTCTCGGTTAGTCGCGCTACGGATAAGATGAACTACTATGTGTCGGGTTCGTTCTACGATCAGGATGGTATCGCTCTCGGCTCTACGTTCCGCCGCTACAACATACGCGCTAATGCCGATGTGCGCGCCTCGAAGTGGCTACGCCTCGGCACCAACACTATGGCCGTATACGAGGAGGTGCAGCAGGCCGAGGATGGCGAGTATGCACTCTACTCTCCGATTTCGGCAAGCCGCTTTATGCTACCCTACTGGGATCCATACAACGAGGATGGCTCGGTAGCATCGCAGAGCGACGGTAGCTGGAAGGGAACAGGCCAGAACCCCGTGGAGTGGATGGAGAACAACCGCCAGCTCAACAAGAAATACAAGGTGCTAACCACCGTATTTGCCGAGATTACACCCATGGAGGGTCTATCTATCCGTTCGCAGTTTGGCGCTGACTTCACCAATACCACAGCCTTTGTGCAGTCTATGCCAAGCTACGCTCCAAACAATGGTATCGGCGTTGCGGGACGTGCGGCATACAACACGCTTAACCTCACGGTTACCAACACAATCAACTACCGCACGACAATCAACGACCTGCACTCTCTCAACTTTATGCTCGGTCACGAGGGTATCGACTACCGCTACGAGGGCTTCCAGGCCGTGACACAGGGACAGAACAACGACTTCCTAACAACACTCTCATCTGGATCGCGCGCAATATCGTGGAGCGACACTACAGATTCGTACGGCTATCTATCGTTCTTTGGTCGTGGCGAGTATAGCTACGATGACCGCTACTATGCCGACCTCTCGGTACGTGCCGACGCATCATCGCGCTTCGGACGCAGTGGCCGTTGGGCAGCCTTCTGGTCTGTAGGTCTTATGTGGAATATGCGCAAAGAGTCATTTATGGAGGGTGCCGACTGGCTTACAAATGCTCAAGTAGCGTTGAGTACGGGTACGTCGGGTAACTCCTCTATCCCCAACTACGACCACTTGGCACTCGTGGCTGGAGGTGCTAACTACATGGATAATGTAGGTATCTACCCCTTGCAAAGTGGCAACGAGGATCTTGGCTGGGAGAAGCTCTGGACGACAAACCTCGCCCTGCACCTCGGCTTCCTACACCGCATCAACCTCGATGTGGAGTTTTACAACAAGCTGACTACCGATATGCTTATGAGCGTTCCCGTGTCGTATGCCGATAAGGGTGAGGGCTTCCGCTGGGATAACATCGGTGCTATGGTAAACCGCGGTATCGAGCTATCGCTCAACGCCGATGTGGTACGCACACGCGATTTCGTATGGAACCTCTCTGCAAACGTATCGTACAACAAGAATAAGATCACGGAGCTCTACAACGGCCTTGACGAGTATGAGCTATCATCGACAAGCACCAAGCTTGTTGTTGGCCACTCGGTTGGCGAGTTCTACATCAACCGCTATGCAGGCGTAAACCCCGCTAATGGTGACGCTCTATGGCTAACGAAGGATGGCAAGACAACTACGGAGTTCAACGAGAGCGATAAGGTGATGATTGGCAAGAGCTACATCGCACCTTGGCAGGGAGGCTTCGGAACATCGCTTTCGTGGAGGGGTCTTACACTCTCGGCACAGTTCAGCTGGGTAGCCGATCGCTGGATGTTCAACAACGACCGCTTCTTCGAGGAGAGCAACGGCCTGTACTCGTCGTACAACCAGTCGCGTCGTCTGCTCTACGACAGATGGAAGGAGCCGGGCGATATCACCGACATACCTCGCTATGGCGTTACGCCACAGATGGACTCTCGCTTCTTGGAGGATGCTTCGTTCCTACGCCTCAAGAATTTGATGCTCAGCTACTCGATACCTACCGATGCACTCAAGAAGTCGAAGTTCTTCAGCTCGGCACGCATCTACCTCCAGGCGCAAAACCTCTTTACATTCACGCCATTTACAGGTCTTGACCCCGAGTCATCGAGCAACGTATACAAGGCACAATACCCCATGTCGCGTCAATACTCGATTGGCGTAGACCTCAGCTTCTAACCTCCAACACGCAATGAAACAATAGAGATATGAATATGTTTACTACGAAGATAAAGAGTCTGTTGCTTGTTGCAGCAACTATGATTGCCGCAGCAACGCTTGCCACATCGTGCTTGGAGAAGTATCCCGAGTATGCTATCCCTGCCGACAAGGCTATCAACACCCTCGAGGAGCTCGATCAGGCGGCTATCGGCCTCTACGATGCCTTCAAGAGCAGTGCGCTCTACAGCGGCTACCTCACACTCCTTCCCGACCTGCAGTGCGACTTAGCCTATGCCGTGAATGGCTATACCAACACCTATGGCAACATCTGGCGCTGGGATATCCTCGCAACAAATAGCGAGATTACAGCAACCTACGCTGCACTCTACGATGTAATTTCGCGTGCCAACTTCCTTTTGGAGTATGCACCACGTGTCGAGGCGACACTCACAACCGATGGGCAGATTGCTACCTACGAGCAGATATGTGGCGAGGCATATTTTGCACGCGCCTTGGCCTACTCGGAGCTTATCAAGCTCTTCTGCAAGCCCTACGAGAGCCGTGAGCAGGCCGAGAATACCCCAGGTGTGGTAATCGTCACGAAATATAATACGGATGAGCCTATGGTGCGCTCCTCACTCGCTAAATCGTACGATCGTGTAATCGAGGATCTCGACACTGCGGCACGCCTTATGGATATCGACGAGAGTGCATTGGGCGGCAACCTCTACAATGCCGTATATTTCAACGAGTACACAGCATACGCTCTACGTTCGCGCGTCGCCCTCTATATGAAGGAGTACGAAACGGCTATCGAGTATGCATCGATGGTTATTGATAGCAACCTCTATATGCTATCGTCTGCTACCGAACTTATCACCTCAGATATGAGCCACTTTACGTATATGTGGCAGTATGACGATGCTACGGAGATTATCTGGAAGGTGGGCTTTACCGTAAACTCATACGGTGGCGCCTTGGGCCGTGTATTCTTCAACTACGATTACAGCTCGATGAAGCCCGACTACGTACCCGCAGAGTGGGTATTGTCGCTCTACGACGCTAACGACCTACGCTACGGCAACTACTTCTACAGCTACACCACAGGCTACAGCCACGGCCTAACGTGGCCACTGCTTGTAAAGTATTTCGGCAACCAAAACTTCTTCAACAGCCAGATACTCCACACGCTCATGCCCAAGCCATTGCGTCTTGCCGAGCAGTATCTCATACGTGCCGAGGCATACGCCGAGTGTGACACACCGAACTATGCACTTGCGGCTGCCGACATCGCCACACTACGTGCGGCACGCTATCAATCCTATGGCGGTGGCGTATCGCTAAATGACGACAACGCACTGACTACCATCGAGGAGGAGCGTATCAAGGAGCTATACATGGAGGGCTTCCGCCTTATGGATCTCAAGCGTTGGCATAAGGGCTTCGAGCGCACGCCACAGAGCGAGTCACTCGAGAATGGCAGCTCACTACATATCGAGGCTGACGACCCGCTATTCGTATGGCCGATACCACAGCACGAGCTCGAGTCGCCAGGTGCTATGATCGAGCCTAACGACAGCAACAAGTAGAAAACATAAACACTATGATACTTAATCGACTAAACACCAAGCTATTGGCACTAATCCTACTCTTCAGCGTAGCGTGCCAGAGCGACTACCCTACCTACGAGGGGGCAAACTACATAATGTTTGCTAAGGAGAGCTATACCCTTGGCATCCTCGATAGCGAGGAGTGGTTCGAGATACCTATCTCGGCAACACGCCCTATGGATAGCGATCGTAACATCGGCGTAGAGATCATCGACAGCGAGAGTAATGCTATCGAGGGTTACCACTACATCGTCGAGAGCTCTACGCTGCACATTGCCGAAGGCGAGCTTACAACAGCCGTGCGCATCAGAGGTATATCCGAGAATATCAAGACTAACGAGGCACTCAGCATAAAGCTCCGCCTTGTCCTTGACGAGGCTGACGAGTGGGACATCTACGGCACAGAGACCGAGGTGAACCTCCAGAAGTGCTGCCCTGTCAATTTAGAGGCATTCACGGGCTACTGCAAGCTTACCTCATCGTGGCTTATGCAGTATCTCAACACCGATTCTCGTCTGGTACGCACACGATTATCGACAACCGAGCAGAGCACCATCATCATCGAAGATATGTTCTACGACGGTTATGACATCAAGCTACACTTCAACACCGACGACCGCCTCAACCCCACTATCGACTACGATGCACAGGTGGCAGGACTCACAGGCGAGGCCTTCGGCACTATATACGGCAATGGTAAGCTGATGATGGCATCACCGTTGGGCTACACCTCATACTACGGCACATGCGAGAACTTCGCAGTGCAGTACGCAATGCTCTATGTCGAGGAGGTGGGCACAGTAGGCGTATATGTAAACATCTTCGAGTGGATAACCGACGACGAAGCAGAACGCATAATGCGCGAAGGATTTTAGTTACAGGGAGGGTTGTGTGCTGATTGAGGTTTACACGTGAGTTAAATAACGTGAGTTAAATAACGTGAGCTAAATAACGTGAGCTAAATAAGATTTAACTGCAAGCCAAACAGAACTTCCAACTTAACACAATAAGACCTACAGCCAACCCACAAGACAACGACGAATAAAACGACACAACAATATGAAAACAGCAACCAACTATCTACGATTCCTAATTGCAATCGTCACTCTATCCTTAGCACTCGTTGCATGCGAGAAAGAGCACGTCGAGGTAAAATTATTCCCCAGCACTCAAACTATAGAGTGCGAGGCGGGTGAGCGTCCCTCATTCAGCTTTACGATGGAGCGCAATTGGCACATATCGTCAAACGCTCTCTGGTGCACTTTTCTCAGCTCGGCAGGCGAAGTGCACGATATGTCGGGCGGTGCAGGTACTCACACCATAACACTGCGCATCAGCGACCTTGACCTGAAGAAGGAGGCTACCACCGCAACTATCACAATGAAGGTGGAGGATAAAGAGGCCGTAATTGCAACTGTCGTGCGTGCTGCCGAGAAGAGCATCATCACCATCTACGATAGCGAGGGAGCAAAGACCGAGAGCATACGCATCGGATACGACGAGTATCTATCGTTCGGCATCGAGGGCAACTTCCGCTTTGCTGCCGTCGATGTTCCCGAGTGGGTAGATATCGAGGGTGGCTCGATATCGGGCAACGCTGCCGAAAGAGTCGAAGCTAAGGTGCGCATCGTGCGTGACGGCTACCGCGAGCGCTACGCCATAACCAAGGATGATGGCCACAGCATAACCTTTGGCGATGAGTCGGGCAATGTGAGAATTAGCATACCTATCACCTACGATGGTATGGGTGGCGACAAGCTCACCATCTTAGCTCCATCAAACAACAACTTCGACTGGGAGGCTTCGCTCGACGGCAAACAGCTACGACAGCTTAGCGATGAGACGGGCGACTATCTTATGTACGATGCACCTCTCAAGTACACCATTGTCGCGATGAACGACGACTTCGAGATTGTAGCCTTGGAGAAGGTTATCGAGTGCGGTATGCCCTCGTATCGCGAGAACGCCGAGTGGATTCACTTCGACAAGGAGTCGATGACTCTTCGTCTCGACACAGCGGAGCATACACGCTATGGCTTAGTATTGGCACTTCCACGCGACACATACAACAGCGTGAGCGCAGACCTCAAGGGCAACCTCTTCGAGATGGACAACGCTACGGGTATCGACCTCGAGACGCTCAAGAGCGACTATCAGGACTTCGTCGTAATTGAGTTCACACAGCTCGACTTCGAGGAGCGTGAGGCATACGAAGGTATGTACATATACCACTCTTTGACCACCTACGAGGTATTCTACACGGAGTATAACGACACTGAGAAGATGGCAAGCTACGGCGTTACGGAGGCCTACACCTGTCCATTCCCTGCGGCTATCGAGGGTAAGGTTCCAGGTCTAATCATCGATCCTCGCACCGAGGGTTGGGATACGTTGGGCTACGAAGCGGGCAACGCCTCTGTTGAGCTATACTACAAGGGCGAGCGTCTTACGACTAAGGAGGCCAACTATATGATTGGCGAGAATACCAACGAGGTATTGGCCCTACAGCTCTATGGTCTTAAGGTAGCATTCGATGCTGAGATAGATATTATCTTCAAGGTCGAGGGTACAGCTAAGAAGCTGTTGGTAGTAACACCTCCTACAAAGTAACAACGCCTAAACGATATGACTATGAAACAACTCATCATAAAACTTTCGGCACTCCTGCTCGCTGCAATAGCTCTTGTGGCGTGTGAGAAGAGCGACAACGAGAGCTTCGTGGCCGAGTATGGCTACGTGCAGTTCAAGGTTGTCAAGCAGAGCGCCTCAACGGCCGATGCGAGCCGCGCAACCCTCGAGTCGTTGGCCGAGGCCTATAAACTTACGGTGGTTATGCAGCACGAGGGCTCGACAATCACCCAGACATTGCTCCTATCGAGCTACGACAGCATAACAGCCGAATGGGGCGTGCGCAGCGAGAAGCTACGCCTCCTTGTCGGCAGCTACGACATCATCGGCTACTATCTCTACGACAATATGGACGAGGAGTTGCTCTCGGGTGGTGGCTGCGGCAGCTTTACGGTAGAGGCTGGAGGACTCACGCTCCACAATATCGCAACAGACGTAGTGTCGCGCGGTATGGTAGAGTTTATGCTATGCAAGGAGCTGACACGCTCCGAGGAGGGTTGCTACGACTTCTCGACTATTCGCCGTGTGGATATCACCGTGCGTCACAGCTTCACGCAGAAGAGCACGACGTTTAAGTCGTTGCCCGTTAGCTACGAGGAGTATTTCGAAGAGGGCACTACCGATGAGGAACTATACCCTAACCGTAACCGACTCAGCTCGCGCGCCGTATGCGACACGACACTCTGGGTCGAGGCTGGCAACTACACCATCACAGGCTATACTACCTACTCGGATAATCGTGCAAGTTCACCTATCGAGAGCCGCTCAATCGAGGAGTTAGAGGCTACGTTCAGCGTCGTGGACAACACCATCACTCGTGATGTAGCTGTCCCCGTGCTTCTTAGCCAGAGTGCCGACCACATTAAGGACTACCTCGCCTTGAAGGAGATATGGCTTGCTTTGGATGGTCCAAATTGGAGCTACTACGGCGAGGAGTATCAGGCAGGTGCAAATTGGAATTTCAACAAGGATGTGGATATGTGGGGTGATCAGCCAGGCGTTACGCTCGATGGCAACGGCCGCGTGGTAAACCTCAACCTATCAGGCTTTGGCGCCGAGGGTGTTGTACCCGAGGCTATTGGCCAGCTTACGGAGCTATGCCTGCTCTACTTGGGCAACCACAACGAGCTTATCGGTGGCTACAATCACTCATCGCGCATCGACGCTATGGACTACCACAACAAGGTGCTTAGCTACGATGCTCGCGAGGCACTCTCGCCCGAGCTTAAGCGAGTGATCAATAGCGATGCTACACAGCGTCCTATCCTCTCGAGCCGTATTGAGAAAAAGGATGTTGCCTTCGGCAATCTCACTAATGGCATTACGGGAATATCGCGTGCTGTGATGCGCCTCACCAAGCTCGAACAGCTATTTATCGCCAACTCGCCAATTACCTGCGAGGAGTTTATCCACGAGCTTGAGCCCAACTCGATATATGCTGCCGAGAGCGCATCATGGAGCTGGAGCAACTTCAACGCCCTGACCGATGTGGAGATATACAACTGTCCAAAGCTCAAGCAGCTACCTACGGATATGCTCTGCGGCCTACCCAACATTCAGTCGCTCAACTTGGCGATGAATCAGAATATCACGGGTGAGCAGCTTAAAGCCGATTGGGAGAGGATTATTGATGGAGAGTCGGGTGACAAAATCCAGATTTTGTATCTTGGTTATAACAATCTTGTCGAGACCCCATCGTACGACTACCTAAAGCGTATGTCGAAACTCGGTCTTTTGGACTGCACGAACAACCGCTTGGAGCGTGTACACCCCTTTGGCAAGGAGGTGGCACTCACGACAATATACCTCGACAACAACCGCATCGAGAGTCTCTATGCAGCCGAGGATGGCTACTTCTGTAGTCTAAATCAGTTGGAGACCTTCTCTTGTAGTGGCAACCGTCTTACCGAACTTCCCGACATCTTCACAGCGCGCTCGGTATATAGCATGCTCTCTGCAAACTTCTCGTACAACGACATCGCCTCGTTGCAGAATGGCGATGCGTGGCGTGGTGTGAACACCGCAACACTCAACCTCGCAGCAAACCGCCTCGAGGAGATGCCTAAGGCGTTGCTCGGCTCGGGATCGCGCATCGAGACATTGATGCTTAGCGGCAACGGTATGCGCAAAATTGCCGAGGGTGCGTTCACAAACAAATATAGCGCATCGATTACGACTATCGACCTAAGCTATAACAAACTTACGGAGCTGCCCTATAGCGACTTCTCGGCCGAGAACCTACCCTACCTCTACGGTATTGATCTCTCGAGCAACTCATTCTCGGAGTTCCCCTACGCACCGCTCTCTATCGCTACACTTACGGTGATGAGCATACGTCAGCAGCGCGACGAGGCAGGAAATCGCACTCTCAGAGAGTGGCCCACAGGACTATCACAATGCCCCAAGATGTCGGCATTCTATATCGGCTCGAACGACCTACGCAAGATTGAGGATACCATATCGCCATATATCATGCTCTTCGAGATTAAGGATAACCCAAATATCTCGATTGATCTTAGCAGCGTATGTGCCTATATCGAGATGGGTTACTACCTGCTCATATACGACTCAACGCAGGATATTCGTGGCTGCGATGCACTAAACCTCGACTAAACGACAAACAGATAGGCAATGAAAACATTTAGACTATACATCCTAACACTCCTTGGTGTGGCACTATCCGTTGGCGCCTGCACCAACGACCCTGCAACCCTCGAGGGCTTCGAGGCCGACACCTCGACCATTGAGGCCTCAGCAGCAGGTGGCGAGTACAACATCGCTATACGCTCGGCTGCGGAGTGGACAGCTGTGGCATCGTCGCCCTGGATTATGATCTCGCCCGCAAATGGTCGCGGCGAGGTTAAGTGCAAGGTGCGCATCGACTCTACGCTCGTAAACGACACACGCAGCAGCATGATTCGCTTCTCGTCGGCTGGCGAGATACTCCGCGAAGTGGCCGTAACACAGCAAGGCTTTGCAAAACATATCACCCCCGAGGAGGCCGAGCAGCATATTGCAGCATCGGCATCACGCGACGACAGATGGTTCGAAAGCGAGATCGAGACCAACATCGAGTTTAAGGTGGAGGCCGAGTATGATGGCGAGGATAGGTGGTTGAGTGTCGATAATTTCGAGCTTAACCTCGATCGCGGAGCACGTCCTCGCACCACACAGCTACGTGTTAATTGGAAGATCAACCCCGAGCCTCGCGAGCGCGTAGCACATCTGCACCTTGTGGCACTAAATAGTGGCGATGAGCTCGAGAGCCCCTCGATAATCACCATACGTCAGGCTGCAGCACCACTTATCGAGGATAACCGCACGGGTGATTCATTGGCCATCCTCACGATATTTGAGCGTTTGGAGTGCTGGAGCGATAATGGCATATCGACCACCGAGCCGATGCAGAATTGGAGCTGCGTACGTCTATGGGAGGCTGGCGATAGCTCGCTGCCCACCGCCGAGGCTGTAGGCCGTGTACGCGATTTGGAGCTAAGCTACTTCAACACCGAGGAGGGTATCCCTCAGGAGATTAAGTATCTCAAATATCTCGAGACACTATCGCTCTATGGCAACGTAAATACCATGCTTAAGTCGATAGATATGGGCGAAGAGGTATGCACACTCGACTACCTTAAGTCGTTGCGTGTTGCAGCCTTCGGTCTATCGTCGCTTCCTGCGAGCTTCACGCTCTTGGGCGACACTCTCGAGGTGCTGGACCTCAATTCGAACAACCTTAGCGAAGTTCCCGAGGCACTCACCCCCGAGAACTTCCCACATCTCGTGTCGCTCAACCTTGCGAGCAACCGCCGTACGATGGTTAGCAACCTCTCAAACATTAGCACCATGGAGCGTAGCCCAGGTCTTCATATCGACACCCGCAAGACGGAGGATTTGAAGCGTTTGCTTCTTTGGGAGAGCCTCGAAGAGCTATCGCTCACGTACAACTATATCGAGGGCCCGCTACCCGACTTTCGTGTTGGCGAGGATGGCGTAAGAGCATATACCGCAGCCGACTTTAGCGAGCGTGGCGACACGTTGCAGTGGGCCGTGGAGAGCAAACTACCACGCGTACTTCCTAACATGAAGCGCTTGGCCATCAACCTCAACTTTATGACGGGTGAGCTTCCCGAGTGGTTGCTCTACCACCCACGATTCTTGGAGTGGACACCCACAACATTTATATATGTACAGCAGGAGACATGCTACGACACAGAGGGCAATGTGCCATCGTTTAGCAATGTTCCCACCTCGCAGGAGTACTACTTCGAGAAGTATCCGTTGATGCGTGGTCGCTTTGAGTTTAACGACGAAATAGAGGAGGAGTAAAGAGTTATGAAAAAGACATTTAGATACTTAGCCATTGTAGCACTATGTCTGGTTACAGCAGCTTGCGTTAAGGATATAGATGCAATGACGGCTCCCGAGCAGAGCACGCCTACGGTTATTGCTGGCGAGGATGCTGCATCGGGCGAGATTATCATTAAGTTCAAACCCGAGATGGAGGATATTCTCGCTGCGCAGTTTACACGCTCTGAGGGCGAGGCAACACGTTCGGGCATACCATCAACTGACGAGGTTCTCGACATCCTCGGAGCCTACTCCTTCGAGCGCGTATTCCCCATTGATGAGCGCCACGAGGAGCGCACTCGTCAGGCAGGTCTTCACCTATGGTATCTCGTATGCTTCGACGAGGGCGAGGATCTCAATATGGCATACTCACGCCTTTCGTGTCTTGGCGAGATTGATAAGTTGCAGTACAACCACACCATCCACCGTAGCTACAACCCCGAGGCAATACCCCATTTTGTAAGCTGCGAGGAGCTTGCCTCAACCGCCACACGCACCGAGGGTAATCTGCCCTTCAACGATCCAGGTCTATATCGTCAGTGGTGCTACATCAACCGTGGCGACTATAGCTTTGCACAACCTTGGGCAGGTGTTGTTGCAGGCTGTGATGCTGGTTGCGAGGAGGCGTGGAAGCTCTGCACGGGCGATGAGGAGATCATCGTGGCTGTGATGGACGAGGCTGTGATGTGGAGCCACCCCGACCTTAGCGACAACATCTGGATCAACGAAGGCGAGGAGCTACACGCAGGCAAAGATAGCGACGGCAACGGCTATAAGGATGATCGCTACGGCTACAACTTCGTGCGTAATACGGCAGCTATATCGTGGACAACGAACGGTAGCACGGGCCACGGCACACACGTCGCAGGTACTATTGCTGCGGTGAACGACAACGGCATTGGCGTTGCGGGCATAGCAGGAGGTCGCGGCGGCAAGGGCGGCGTGAAGATTATGAGCTGCCAGATCTTCGATGGTATGAATGCTGCCAACCTCATCATGGAGGCGCGTGCGATGAAGTATGCCGCAGACAACGGAGCTGTTATCTTGCAGTGTTCGTGGGGTTACAACTCTTCGAAGTCCAACCTCCTTATGGGCTACACTCCAGGTCCTGCGACTGAGGAGGAGTGGGCCGCAACATACCCTCTCGAGAAGGAGTCGCTCGACTACTTTATCCACAATGCAGGCTCGCCGAACGGTGTTATCGACGGTGGTTTGGCAATCTTTGCCTCGGGCAACGAGTATGCCGCTCAGTCGTCATTCCCTGCGGCCTATTCGAAGTGTATTTCGGTTGCAGCCCTCGCTGCCGACTACACACCATCGTCATACACGAACTATGGCCCTGAGGTGCTTCTCTCGGCACCTGGTGGCGATATGGAGTATTATGGCACCCCTGGTCAGGAGGATGCTCAGTATGATGAGCAGGGGGTGATGTGCGAGCAGGGTGGTATCTTCTCGACACTCGTACTTAATGGCGTGGCGGGATATGGCTACTACGAGGGTACATCAATGGCCTGTCCCCACGTATCGGGTATCGCAGCTCTCGGCCTTGCATACGCTAAGTCGCAGCAGAGACACTTCACCTCGGCAGAGTTCCGACAGTTGATGTACGACTCGGCAGAGGATATTGATCAGTATATGACGGGCGAAAAGCTATTCTATATGAACCACACCTCGGCAGGTGCAACACCTACGAAGATGTACCTCAGCGAGTATCGTGGTAAGATGGGACGTCTTAGCGATGCTGGAGCATTGCTAAAGGCTATTGACGGCAGTGGCCGCGATATGCGCCTACCTAATATCTACCTTGCGCCCAACACGAGCGAAGAGTTGGCTCTCGATCGCTATATCAAGACTAAGGCCGAGGGTGTTAGCGTGGCGAAGGAGAGCGTGGCGAAGGCCGAACTTAAGGATAATATGCTTATTGTCACAGCACTGAGCGAGGGCCAGACCGCTCTAACGCTTCGCTGCAGCGGTAGCGAGGAGCACCATATTACGGTTACGGTACGCAAAGGCGCATCGGATAATGGCTGGCTATAGACGAGGTGTTATGCGAGGTGCTAAAAGGATAATATCGTTGATCGTTGCGACACTTGCCACCGTGCATGTCATAGCGCAAGATATTCCTATGCTCTCGCGTGCAGCACTCGAGAGCTTGGTGCACCCCGAACTATCGGGCATAGGTAGCCGAGTGCTCAGAGCCGAGAGGGAGAGT
Organism: Alistipes sp.; assembly: GCA_017546345.1. Taxonomy (GTDB): domain Bacteria; phylum Bacteroidota; class Bacteroidia; order Bacteroidales; family Rikenellaceae; genus Alistipes. Next base: position 14,588 of record JAFYXB010000006.1, read on the forward strand.
ATCAACCTCGGCACTATTAGCAACGAGGGGATATGTCGTGCCACGTTTAAGCTCCGTAACACGAGCGACGAGAAGATTGACATCACGGCATTGCGCTCTACGTGTAGCTGCCTGAAGGTGAAAGATAGTATCGAGAGCATCGCTTCGAACGAGCAGGCGAGTGTTAGCGTGGAGTTCAACCCTGCGGGTCGCTGTGACAGATTTAGTGTCGATTTGTTGGTATACAGCTCTCTGGACGAGAAGCTACCGAGCCTACGACTGAACCTTTGCGGCGAGATAGAGTCGAGCGACGAGTGGTCACACCTACCGATAAGTATGGGAGTGCTTCGCCTAAGCAGAAAAAGCGTATGTTTTGACCGCAATACGCTCACCGAAAGAATAGCCGTAGCGAACACGAGCGACGAATATGTTGTGCTCAGCGCACAGCCAACGATAGAGGGTATAACACTGCGTACCGAGCCCGAGAGGTTAGCTCCACATAGCGAGGGCGATATTGTGATTAGCTACACGCCATCGAGCTATGCGGTACAAGATATTGAGAGTATAGTAATAATCGATGGGTGTGGCAAGTCGCACCCTACAGATAGGATGATTAAGATAACGATAAAGAGATAGGTATGAAACTATTAAGACCGATTTTCACAACACTACTTCTAATTGCAACTCTCGCCACGGTGGGTTGCGAGAAGCCTGCACCACTTCCCGAGGAGAGGCCAATCGTAGTGAACTATGCAGCACTTGACGGTGCATGGCAGCTTACATATTGGCAAGGTGGGTCGTTGGAGGAGAATAGTCTCCTCTACATCGAGTTCGACCGTAGCGAACGACGCTTTACGATGTGGGACAACTTCGACTCGATGTATGCAACCCCCACTACAGGAACATTCACAATCGCCGAAGAGGAGGATGGCACATATACCCTATCGGGCACCTATGATTATGGCGTTGGCGACTGGAGCTATAGCTACGAGGTGAAAATGATGAACAATGGCGATAGCATGCAATGGCACGCACGCGGCGGCCCAGATCTAATGGTGTTTGAGCGCATTGACGAAATTCCCGAATTATACTAAAATCGAATAGAGCTATGAAACTCAAGAATTTATTACTTATCTGTGTAGCTACGGTGGCTACACTTATGGGGTGGAGTTGCGAGAAGGACGATGTTACTCCTCCCGCAAACATTCCAACAATAGGAATACACGAGCCCGAGTTCGACAAGGAGTCAATGACACTCAAGGTGCTTATCGCTCCTTCGACAGATGCTACAGCGTGGTATTGGAGCATCTCGGCACAGGGCGAGGAGGCTCGATACACTAAGGTTGCAAGCGCCGCAGCTGACGAGGTATCGGCCAAGGTTGAGTATGGCGTGGAGTACACCATTGCAGCATACGCCGAGAACGAGGCTGGTAAGTCAGAGGTTGTAACAAAGCATTACTGCCCAATGCCCGACGCTGCCGAGGTGGCTATTGGCGAGGTTACGCTCGACGAGGCTACAATGACGGCTAAATGCACGATATACCCTTCGGCACTCACCGTAACGTGGTATTGGAAGGCCGCTAAGACGGATGCTATCGAGGAGGCTGAGTGGCAGAAGGTCGAGGGCAACACACAAACCGAAGTCAGCTTCGCCTACACATGGGGCGAGGAGTTCGAGGTGCGTGCCTACAGCGAGAATGCCGCAGGTAAGAGCGACGAGAAGAGCGTAGAGGCATACTTCGAGCCCGAGGCAGCAGCACTCTCGATTGCCGACCCCGTATTCGACAGCGAGAAGATGGTAGTAACTATCGATGTTACACCTTCGGCAACTACTGCGGTGTGGTTCTGGAGATTAAACCCCGATGGACAGACCAACGAAGTAGAGGGTAACGAGCCTAAAACGCTATCATTCGACGTTGAGTACGACACTACATACAACATCTCGCTCCACGCTGAGAATGCTGTGGGCAAGTCGGCCGAGGGTTATATCGTGGAGTTCAAATACGACGCCCCACTACCAGCCATGGTCGAGATGAGCATCGTGAAGGCTACGGCCTATACGCTTGATGTTGCTGTAGCTAAGGCTGAGCACTGCGCACGCTATGTTGTGGGTGGTGTTACAAGCTCGTCGTTCGATACCGAGACATTTACCTCGCAGGCTAAGTCGTCGCTCAATCCCGACCCAAGCTACCCTATGGTTATTTACAATAGCGCATCGGAGAGCGCCACATTTACCGAGCAGAACCTCGTGCGCAACTCTAAGGTTGATAGCACCGAGAATAGTGGTTTGGTGCTTATCCAAGGCGAGAAGTACACTATTGCGGTATATGCCGAGGATAAGGATGGTCGCAGCGAGCTCTACACCATAGAGCACACCGTACCCGCAGCTACGGAGGGTGCATCGTTTGGCCTGGACCTTACGATGAGCAAGGAGCAGATAGGTGTATCGTGGGCTAAGGCTACGGTTGCTGCTCCTGCAGGCAGCAAGCTCTTTGTTGGCTATATGGACTATGTATCGACACTTAGCGACGAGGCCTTCTCGTTCGAGGGCAAGAGCACGGAGGAGTGCAAGGCATACATCATGACAAACATCGCAGGCATCCCTGCAGAGGTTAGCGCAACAAAGGAGTATACGCTCAGCGAGGCACTACAGGCAAATAGCAAGTATGTGGCGTATGCCGTGGCTGTAGACCCCAACAACGAGGTTATAAACGTCGATTACGAGATCTTCACAACAACCTCTGCATCGCTTTCGGGCAAGGCTACAATTACGGATGCATTTATTAGCGATCAGAGCTCTATTGATGAACTATCTATCACGATAATAGCCGATAGCGAGGCTACTAAGGTACGTGTCTATGCGGCTCCTGCTGCCGACCACGCTTCGTATGCCGACACTATGGAGCAGATTATGGATTCGGACGAGTACCAGAACTACCGCGAGGAGTATGAGGTATCGAGCTCGGGCTATGCCTTTGTCGATATTGCTATTTCGCACCCTGGCGCCGACTACTATATCTATGCCGTAGCTCTCGACAAGGAGGGTAAGGCAGGTCCTATGGTCAATGTTGCACAGCTCGCTGGTGGTAGCAAGGAGTACTATACAACTGTTTCCGAGGTTGAGGAGAAGGAGGAGACTGGCGGAGATAGTGGCAATAAGTTCGATAAGTTCTTCGTTGGCACGGGTGTCGTAGAGATCGCAACAGAGGTTATCGACGATAGCGATTCGAATGCAATATCCGTGAAGTTTACGCTCGTATCGAAGTCTGACAATGTTAAGGGCGTATGGCTTCACCGCATCAATGAGGCTAAGACAAGCACCGTTAAGGGCGAGGTATATAACGACTTTATGTACTATGGCTACGACGAATCGTACCCCACAGGCACTTCATCGTTGATATACCGCAACCTTATTGAGTACTCGTCATACACCGAGGAGTATATGATTTCGTATAACGAAGAGGAGGGCGGCGGCACTATCATCTCAGTAGTTGTTGCCGACAACGACAACAAGATAAGCATCAACTACTGTTATGCAGCAGGCGTTGGCGAAGTAGAGCTGTAAGATAGCTCTGCGACGATGAGATAAGGGTTGTCCCGCGCGGGCAACCCTTATTTTCGTTGTACGAATATCGACACCTTTATATTATCAGAGTCCGTGGAGTTGGATAATTTAGGCTGATTTTAGGCAGACGAAAAGCGCGAGTCCGCAGCATACTAAAACGTATGTGAGGAACTCGCGCTTAAGTGTAACGCCAAAGCAGCCAAATTAGGCAACTCCTATTTTAGAACCAAACGCCCGCCTTAAACAACGCATAATGTCTATTCGTCGTCGGATTGTAGGTATAACCCAAACTGAGAGGTATCTCGCAGATGCCGAGGTCGAAAGCTCTCTTAACGTTCAAGCTAAGGTTGGTAACATTGAAGCCCTGAGGCAGGTTGTCGAAATCGAGAGCATAGCTGCCATCAGCCTGCAATACACGAGGACCGGCACACCAGAAAGGACCTGTCCATGGTGAAGCACCTGCGATAATCTCCAAGTCGAGGATGAGCAAGATAGGCTGAGTGTAGGCCACCTCGAAGTATGACGAGAAGGCGCGACGACGTGTGCCATCCTCCTTATAGATAAAATCAGAAGAGTGGATAAACGTTGTACCCCAATGTAGGCGCAAACGATCAAAGAAGGTGTAGTCGATAGTCGCCGTGAGGTTGTGTGTATCCTTATCGAAGAAACCTGGCATCTCCTTCGTAAGACCGCAGTAGACATCATATACCGTGATCTTAAGACCCTTATGCTCATAACCGATAGTCATATCAAACTCGTTATAGGTACTCATCAACGAGTTGTTTGCCCATAGGTCGAGGTAGAATCTGCCGTAACCGAGTGTCACGCCATACTGTATTGATGGATCGGCCATATTACCCGTATATGACTGGTCGTAACCACGCCACATATAGTTTGACGCGAAATCTGCGCCTACACCAAACCAAAACTTAGACTCCTTCTTTTCGTTCTGCTCCTGCGCTGTAGCACCAAAGGCAACGGCGAGCAGAAGGCAAAGCATTGCAACTCTTTTCAACATCTTTAATATTTAATCTAAATTAGTAATTTACATATATTTCTACTGCGAGAGAGCTCGCACACCATACTCCGAAAACTCCGTTATCGGTTCTTACGCTCCGAGTGGTGACGGCGACGCTTGAGCAGCTTCTGACGCTTGCGATAGGCATCCACCTTGCGCCATACACCATAGATAAGCATCAGCGTAAAGAAGACGACGATACTTATGAGCATACCTACAGAGAGGTTATCACCCTTGACACGTGACCACATCTCCAACATCTTATCCGTTCGGTCGCCGCTGTCGTGCATAACGCCACAACGCTCTACAATGCTACGGTCGGGGTACATAACATCGTCGATATGCACCGCCTCGCTACCCTCCAACGGCTCGCCATTCTCATCTACAAAGAGGTAGCTAAGATCACAAACCGTATCGAGTTCCTCGTCGCACATAGCCTCCAGAACCTCCTCGGTAGCGACTACGCTGACATAGCCCGTAGCATCCATATTGCGAATAGCATTTTCGGGATGGCACATGAAATTGACAAAGTAGCGTGCAGCACGTGTATTGACAGCATACTTAGGAATCACCCAGCCATCGAACCACACGACACTACCCTCGCGAGGTACAGCATAGCCAAGCTCGACATCTACAGTCTCGGCCTCCTCGATAGCCCACACAGCATCACCGCTCCACATAAGGTTGATCCACGCCTTATTCTGCGTCATCATCTCCTTACCGAAGTCGGCCTCCCAGCCTGCGACAAGCTCTTTCATACGCTTGAGGTAGCTCTCGACCAAGGCGATAGACTCATCCGAGTCGTCGTACATAAGCTCTCGGATAGTGTCGAGCGACAGATACTCATCCTCACCCAAAAGGCCCGCCTCGCGCGCCTCGAGGGTCTTTGCATAGATAAGGATTGGCGAATATACATCGCGGAAGGCATCCTTAACAAGGATCTTACCGCTGAGTCTCTTATCAAACATCAGAGCCCACGTCTCGGCCTCCTCTCTCTCGACAAACGCAGCATTGTACAAGATACCCGTTGTACCCCACATATAACCCACGGCATACTCCATAGGGTTGATACCCTCGGGGGCCTTGAGCGTTGTAAAGAGGTTGGTGATAAATGGCGAAACGCAACCGAGATAGTTGATATCACGCTCGTTGATCTCGGCGAGGAACTCCTCGGTGATTATGGGGAGCAACAACTCACGCGCCAACATTCGCTCGATAATATACTCCGAGGGGCATACCACATCGAAATCGGCACCGCCATTCTCGATCTTGGCAAGCATAACCTCGTTGATATCGAAAGTCTGGTAGATGACCGTAACGGGCTCTCCCGTCTGCTCCTCATACCACTCCTCAAACTCGAGGATGAGATCCTCGTCGATATAATCACCCCAGTTATAAACCTTGAGTGTATGTTCACGCTCGAAGTTATCGCAACCTACAAAGAGCACGCACAAAAGTAGGCAGCACACAACGTGCAGAGCCTTATATACCATATTTTTCATCGGCGAATAGGGTTTTTAGGCTTGAGCGCAGCCTGCTGCTGCTCGGCGCGACGAGCCTGACGGTGTGAACGATAGTTTACCACGATGAGCAGGATAAGCACCACGACCAAGATAATGGTAGAGAGCGCACGCAACTCGGGTGTAAGACCTCCCTTACGAGCATCGGCATAGATATATGTCGAGAGCGTCTGCAGGCCATCCGTACCGTTGGTAAAGATGGTCACAGCGAAGTCATCAATCGAGAGCGTAAAGGCGAGGATAAAGCCCGAAATCATACCTGGACGAATCTCGGGGATGATGACACGGCGCAGAGCCTGGAAGGGTGTTGCACCGAGGTCGAGGGCTGCCTCATAGATATTGGGGTTCATCTGCGTAAGGCGGGGCATAACGCTTAGCACCACATAGGGAGTACAGAATGCTATATGCGCCAAAATCACTGTGGTATAGCCCTGCGTGATACCCATAGATACGAAGAGCAGGAAGAGCGAGATACCTGTGATGATATCGGGGTTAAGAATCGGAATGTTGTTCACGAAGTTGATAACCTTACGCTTGCCATATCGCAAGTCGTTGATACCGATAGCCGCAACCGTACCCAATAGCGTAGATACCGTAGCTGCGATAAACGCGATGATAAAGGTATTCTTAATAGCATCGAGCAACGAGTAGCGCACACCGCCCGAGAAGAGCGAGGCGTAGAGCTCGGTCGAGAAACCTGTCCAGTTGCCCAACACCTTAGACTCGGTAAACGAGAAGATGGCGATGATGACAATAGGTGCATATAGCATCACCAACAACAGAAGCAGATATGATGTCGATAGTAACTTCTTCATATTATAGCAATCCTCCATCGTTTGCCGCATCCTCGGTTGATTGATCGCCGAAGAGCGTGGTTATACCAATGATAACAAGCATAATGAGCGACAACGCCGCACCATAGTGCCACATACCGTTATTTACATTCTCCTGGATAGTCGTACCGAAGAGCTTGATGTTGTTCATCGTGAGCAACTCGGCAATAGCGAAGGTCGAGATTGTCGGCATGAAGACCATCATAACGCCACTTACGATACCTGGCATCGAGAGCGGGAAGACAACATGGCGGAAGACCTGACGTGGCGTTGCACCCAGATCCTCAGCAGCCTCGATAAGCGAAGGATCCATCTTCTGCAAGACGTTGTAGATAGGATAGATCATAAATGGCAGGAAGTTGTAGACCATACCAAAGATGAGCGCACCCTCGCCCAAGGGAAGGGTCAAAAAGTCGAAGAGCGCCACAGTAGCCAAGGTGCGCACAAGCACGTTGATCCACATCGGCAAGATGAAGAGCATCACCACGACACGCGCACGCGCGGGACGCATACGCGAAAGAATGTAGGCCGCGGGATAGCCCAGAGCCAGAGATATGATAGTGGTGATAAGGGCGATACCAATCGAGTAGATGAAGGTATTTGCTGCCTCAGGCTGGTTGATAAACTTGCTGAAGTTGGCAAGCGAGAAGCCTCCACTCTCACTCTGAAAGGCATAGACCAAAACAAGCACGAGCGGCATTACGACAAATACCGCGAGGAATATCACATAGGGGATACTCCAACTGCGCCTGCGCGAAAAGAATTTTAACATATTCTTCGTTTCTATGTTTCGTTGGGTCAATAACTTTTATCTTAGCATAGCACCGCAAAGTGCCATTTGCACACTCGCCAAGTGTTACTCCTTAAGCGGTGTGATGCGTAGAGCCTCGGGCGCAAGCGTAATACCTACCTCGTCCAAATCCTCCCACACATCGTGCGTATCGACATAGATGTTCTCGCCATCGTCGGTACGTACCGTAAGGTGGTAACGATCACCCTTATAGAGGATGAAGCGTATTGTACCCCACGATGTACCATCGTCGGCATCGTCGGTAAGCTCCACAGCACCAAAGTCGAAGGCTACATCGACCTTATCGCCTGCATTGATACCCTCAACCTCGCGACACTCGAAGGTCTCGCCGAGCAACGATACGTGCGTAGCATCAACCATAACACCCTCAACGTGGTTCTCGGTACGCTCCTTGCGCATAACGTGAATATCGGCAGGCTTGATCATCATACCCACCTCGCTGCCCACATCGAAGCTATTGTAGTCCTGAATCTGGATCTCGTAACCATCAGGCGTCTCTACCAACATCTCGTAGTGCACGCCCTTGAAGATTGACGAGCGCACCACGCCATTGAACATCGCAGCCTCGGCATTACGGATGATGTAGACATCCTCGGGGCGAACGACAACATCCACCTCGACATTCTCGCCAAAGCCCTCGTCGATACACTCAAACTCGCGGTTCATAAAGCGAACGACACGGTCACGCACCATTGTAGCGTTGAGAATGTTGCTCTCACCGATAAAGTCGGCCACGAACGAGTTGCAAGGCTCGTTATAGATGTCCGTTGGTGAGCCAATCTGCTGGATCTTACCCTCGTTCATCACAACGATTGTATCTGACAAAGTGAGGGCCTCCTCCTGATCGTGCGTAACATAGACGAAGGTGATACCCAACGTGCGGTGCATCTCCTTAAGCTCGATCTGCATATCCTTACGCATCTTCAAATCGAGAGCCGCCAACGGCTCATCCAAGAGCAACACCTTAGGGCGGTTTACGATAGCTCGAGCAATAGCCACACGCTGCTGCTGACCACCCGAGAGCGACTGCACATCGCGGTGCTCATAGTCGGTCATACCCACCATCTTCAACGCGCGTTTTACACGCTGTTCTATCTCCTTCTTATCGACCTTTTGAAGCTTTAGGCCAAAGGCGATATTGTCGTAGACATTATAATTAGGGAAGAGGGCATAACGCTGAAAGACCGTATTCACGGGGCGAAGATGCGGAGGTATATCCGTCATCGCCTTGCCGTCGATACTGATCTCGCCACTTGAGGCTGAGTTAAAGCCCGCCAAAAGACGTAGCAACGTAGTCTTGCCACATCCCGAAGGTCCGAGGATTGTGAGAAACTCTCCTCGGCGTACCGATAGACTTACATCGTCGAGCACCACCTTATCTGGAAAATTCTTGGTGATATTCTTAATCTCGATGATATTTCCCAATTCCACCATTAAGCAGAAAAAATTATATTGTTTAATAATTAGACAATGCCCCTGCCACCCCAACGTAAAAGACTCGAAAAAACCGATATTCACAACTGTAAATATCGCGGATATCAAATACTTAGCACCAAGGCGGAAAAGGCTCTACACCATTTCTCATCGCAAATATATGATAAATAGTCGGAATCTCAAAATTTTTGCACTCTTCTATGTATATAGAAGTTACACATCGCAACACCGCATATGACTATATAAATTTCACTCTATGCCACCTACCGCCTGACGAGGGTGTCACCTCCCTCTCGACAATACCCGTCAGCACATCGGCTGCATCGTCGTGACGATTGGCCCTAAACTGTCGTCTATAAGTCGTTAGATGGGCATAAAATTCGGGCCAACGCAGGTGCCAATCCGCAGGCATACGCAGCATATGGAGCACCGTTGCCGAGTTCGACAGAATACGCGCCTCCTTATTGCCGCTTTGATGAAACCACTCCACAGCCGTCGTTGGCGATAGGCGTTGCAGAGCACGCGCAAAGCCTCGGCCTCCGTTATTGCTCTCGACATAGGCACGACGTGTATCGTTAGCTCGAAACATCGCAGCCACAAGCCTTTCGGTATGCTCCATTGGCTCCTTCGAGTAGACCACATCCGTAACATAAATCAGTCCATCGGTATCTACACTGTAGGCCACAGAGCAGAGGTAGTCATCGCCCGTATCGGCCGTATCGGTGTAGCTCGCACGAAGCACAATATCGCGTGGCAAAGCATCGTACTCCCTGAAACTATTACCATAGAGCATACCATCTGCCGAGGAGGGGTGTCCCTGATACATAGCCTCGAAGCGTGCAGGGTCGAGCCTACGCTTCGCCTTTAGCAGCTCCTCACTCTGCTGCTCGGGCCAGAGCGCCTCACCCTCCCTGCGCGGATCTATCTCGGTAGGTGGCGAGGCCTTTAGCGCCTCGAAGTTGAGGTAGAGCCACTCCCCAGCAGCAACCCTATCAATATCAGCCATAGAGTGCAGCTCACGACACGGCTCCGAGCGCATAAGCTCGCCAATAAGATCCTCCTCGTGCCAACGCGTGAAAACTATCAGTTCGCGCGACGTGTTGTGCATACGTGTTCGCACCACCGAGGTATACCACTCCCAGCAATTACGCCTCACAACGGGCGACTGGGCCTCCAACGCATCTTTATAGAGGTCATCCAGAATGAAACAATCAACCCTATTTCCCGTGAGCGAACCCTCGCGGCCCACCGAGAGTAGCTCGCCACTATGGTCGATTATCTCCACCTCGTCCGATGTGCGTATATATCCTGGCGGCTTCGTACCACGCTTTATGGTCGTCTCGGGGAAGATATCGGCATACTCCCTCGACTCGATAATACGTTGCACACGACGATTAAACTTCGAGGCCAACGTACCCGAATAGGAGGCTATAGCTATGCGCATATCTGGGTCAAGACCAAGCATATAGGCAGGGAGCAACGTTGTAGCGCCCACACTCTTGCCATGCTGTGGCGGCACCGAAACTATCAGCTTCGATATGCGCCCCTGGGCATAGGCCTCCAACACAGAGTAGTAGGTGCGATGAAATGGCGTAAGCTCCAAAAAGGGATATACCCTCTGAGCAAAATCGACAAAGGCGCAGGGCAGATTACCCTGCGCACTCGACACTTGACAATCAGTCATAACAGTTTTAATTTAAGGGTTTATTAAGCAGGTGAGGCTAAGAGAGAAGATAGTCGATAACGGAACTGAAACTGAAATCGTTACACACCTCGTAACCC
>JAFYXB010000077.1 GCA_017546345.1 Alistipes sp.
TAACGCACGTCGTGACGCTGTTGAGGCATTCAAGAAGGCTCAGAAGGAGGGTATGTCTGAGGACGAGCAGAAGGATGGCGAGGCACAGGCACAGAAGCTTCTTGAGAAGTTCAACAAGGTTATCGACGTTGAGTTGGATAAGAAGGAGAAAGAGGTTATGACAGTGTAATCTCTTGTGATAAGGAGTCATCTTCGGCTCTTCATACAAAGCCACCAATGGGACGTACGTCAAGTACTACCCATCGGTGGCTTTTTCATGTCATAGCCAAATCTGGTGCCCTTCAAACAAGAAATTGAGATGTGCTACTCGACAAATTCGGTCTCGGTGACGATGAAGGATTGTGAAGTAATTAGCGAGCATATATTTAGTGTGTCATCCCGAGCTTATCGAGGGGGTTTCTTGAAGCCAGCCCCTCTATCATAAGCGCCACCCTATTGCAGACTCGAAAAAAAATTGTAACTTTGTAATAAATAACCCATCTAAAAGTTTGTGATATGAAGAAATTTATCCTCATGCTTGCGGCGGTAACTGGCCTTCTCGCCGTGCAGAGCGCAAAGGCCCAGAACCTACAGCTATTCTACGACACAGGTCGCAACTGCGCAACATCGACTGTCGAGATGTTCCGTCCCGACTCATTCGGTAGCACATTCTTCTTCGTCGATATGGACTATAGCCCAAAGGTTGTGGGTGCATACTGGGAGATCTCGCGCGAGCTTAACTTCTGGCAGCAGAGCAAGGTGAACTGGTTGTCTATCCACTTGGAGTACGACGGTGGACTAGACACATCGGCAGGCTCGTTCAACAACGCATGGCTTGCAGGTCTTACATATTCGGGACACTCTAAGGATTTCAGCAAGACATGGTCGATATCGGCTATGTATAAGCTAATTCCAGGCACAGTACACGCTAACGGCAGCAAGCAGGTACACAACTTCCAGATTACGGGTGTGTGGAACATCAACTTCGCAAAGGGTTGGCTTGACTTCAATGGCTTTGTGGACTTCTGGCGCGAGCCTCGTGCTTGGCAGAATACGGAGTATATCCTTATGGCCGAGCCTCAGTTGTGGGTAAATCTCTACCAGATCCCCGGAATGGAGAAGGTGCGCCTCAGCGTCGGTGGCGAGGTTGAGCTATCGTACAACTTCGTGAAGCCTGGATTCAGCGTAATGCCCGCTGTAGGTCTTAAGTGGAATTTTAATTAAGCTCACGGTTTAGCTGGCAGTCTACACTGCTGAAAATAATATAGTCCCCAAGAGTTACGCTAAACTCTTGGGGATTTTTGTGTAATACGGCGGCACTATATGCGCATATATGAGGGGTTTACGATGGCTCTTAAATCTCCCAATAGCACGAACATTGCGATAATGGCAGTGTATTCACCGACATAAAATGGCGATTGGTCCGATATTTTAACCTATTGGCAGATATTTGCACGATTTTTTCTAAAAATAATGTATATTTGTAACGTAGAGAGAGTATGCTTATGCCACAACGGTATGAGATATATAGTGTAAATATTATAGAAAACAAGAATATGAAAAACCTTCTAAGAATAGTGGCATTGGTACTGGTGGTGACCTCGATGCAGAGTTGCACCATAGTACTCAACACCTCTTACGGCACGAATGACCTCTATAAGACTGACAACCGCGAGCAGATAGAGGCGGAAATCAATGCGCGCAACGAGGTGATAGCAGCACGCAAAGCCAAGTACGAAGCGCAGATGGCCGAGCAGCAGAACGCAAATGTGGACTACAACTCGGTGCTTGTGACCGACTACCAGACGGCATACGAGCGTCGTCTGTATGGCTTCGAGTCGCCAACATACAAGATGCCGTCGAGCTACTACTCGATGGCTACAAGCGATGCTATGTACTATGCATCGGCCTACGACCCCGCATTCTACAATGTGATGGTATCGGGCGATCAGGTGTGGGTTGAGCCTAAGTATATTACATCGATGTTCGGATCGTGGGGCGCAACAAACGTAACCTTCGGCCTATATACATCGCCCTGGATGTATGGCTGGACAACATTCGTAGATCCGTTCTACTATGCGTGGTGGGGCTATCCTCACTACACGTGGTTCGATTGGAACTGGACAATATGTTACAGCTCGTTCTACTTCGGCTGGGGTCCTTCGCCATTCTACCCTGGATACTACCCAGGCTTCTATCCCCACTATCCTGGCTACTATCCCCATCCGCCACATCCTGGCTACGGCCCAGGACATGGCCCAGGCCCTCGACCTCCGCATCATCCACAGCAGAGACCAGGCGGTCGTGACAATCACAACTTCAACGGCGGAGGCTCGCACTACACCTCGCCAACCACGAATCGCAACTACGGTGGCGGATCATCGAATAATAATGGTCGCCCCGCATATTCGGGATCGAAGTCTACGGGTATATACAACGGTAACGAATCGCACAGCAATTCGGGACGCGATGTGGTTAAGCCTCAGAACAATACACGCGACAACAACAATAGAACACGTGTAAACAATGGTGGCGAAACACAGCGTAGCAGCAACTTCCGACAGGGAGAAAGCTCGACACGCCGAAGCAACAGCACCTCAACGAACATACGTTCGGGTGGCAGCAGCGGTTCTCGTTCGGGTGGTTTTAGCGGCGGCAGCGGTGGTGGTGGTCGCATAGGTGGCTCAACATCGTCACGAAGATAATCACCAACATAACGGAGTTGAATAACATAACTTATTAGTATATGAAAAGAGTATTTTTGACACTTATTGTCGCAGTAGCCACTCTTTTCTCTACCGAGGCACAGGCGCAGGTAAATTTTGGTGGCACTACGTTCAATAACGACATCTTGGGTTGGGGCGATATGTACAACCTCAGCTTCACGTCGCATAACTATGGTACAGCTCGTTCGATGGCTATGGGTAATGCCTTCACGGCCCTCGGCGCAGATATGGCCTCAGCAACGCTCAACCCCGCAGGTATCGGTATGTACACGCAGGGCGATATCAACATATCGCCAATGATGCAGTTTACGAAGAGCGAGATGAAGGGTAGCGAGCCATATTACACAAATGTCGCAAAGCGTGATCAGGATTTTAGGGATCACTCGGAGCGCTTCGGCTTGTCGAGCTTTGGTCTGGTATATCCCGTATTTCGTAGCACGGGCGCACTTACGAACATCAACTTCGGTATTGTCTACAACCGTATCGCCGACTTCAACCAGAACTACATGGGCGCATCGACAGGCAATCCATACACCGAGACGATGGCTAATCTATTCTGCACGCTCTCGAATATCGACGGTCTGACAACAGATCAGGATGGTAGAATGCCCTTTGGCAACGACCCATACTATTGGGGTGCTGTATTGGCATATAAGAATGGTCTGACAAACAAGGATGACCAGGGTTGGTATATCGACCGCATTGGCGAGGGTGCCACTATCGACCAATACTCAGCGATCAAGACTCGAGGATCTATCGGTGAGTATGCTTTGACTATGGGTATGAACTTTATCGACAAAATCTTCTTCGGCCTTACGCTTGGCATTCAGAGTGTGGATTATCGACGAGAGACCTTCTACGGCGAGAACTACATCTACAAGAGCTACCCATCGGGCGAGGAGATGCCCTACCAGCTCGACTATATGAACTATATGCAGCGTACGCACTATTCGGGTTCGGGCGTAAACATCAAGCTCGGTCTTGCGGCACGTCCCGTAGATTGGCTTCGCATCGGTATTGCCTACCACTCACCTACGTTCTACAATATCGCGATGCGCTACGATGCCGAGATGTGGTCGCAAACATATAGCGCAGGCAACAATCCCGATGGCTACAACCTTGGCCCTCAGGGATATATGTATGACGAGGCATATACGGGCGTATGGGAGGATAGCGGTCCCTACTCGTGGGACTTCCGCTCGCCATCACGACTGCTACTCGGTGGTGCTGTGACACTCCTTAAGCGTGTGATTATCTCGGCCGACTATGAGCGCAGCTGGTATCAGACAACACATCTGCAGTCTGCACCTATCAAGGGTCTTAGCTACGCAAGCACTATGGATGAGATATTCAAGGGCGGTGATACGGTACGTGTAGGTGCCGAGGGTTATGTTTTGCCATTCCTTGTTCTCCGTGCAGGATATATCTGGAGCGGCAATACACTCCGCGATGGCTATCAGAACGCTATCTTCACTCATCCGATTGCTACGACAAACAGCTATATCACTGCAGGTCTCGGCATACAGTTCGACATCTGCTATATCGACCTTGCGTACCAGTACAACGTAGCTAAATACTCGGACTTCAAGAGCTTCTATGCCGTAGACGAGACCGATCCCGCGCAGACTATCGAGAGCAAGACATTCGGCCTTAAGACCGATCGTCATATTGCGGTGCTTACGCTCGGTTTTAGATTCTAAACTTTATGACATATAAACAAATATGGCTGCCCAGAAAGGACAGCCATATTTTATTTAGTTGGTTCTGTTAGACACTTACACCTCTTAAAGAAGTTGTATAACAAGAGTTGATTTTAGGCAAACTAAAAGCGAGAAATCCTCAGTTTACTCTTTGTGGTAACTGAGGATTTCTCGCTTGAGTTTAACGCCAACGCTGCCTCGTTAGACAACTTCTTAGCCCTCTATGTCTTTAAAGTAGCGGTACGTTGCAACACGAAGCTCCTCCGCAGCAGGATCGTCACACACGATAATACCTGCGGGATGAAGCTGCA
>JAFYXB010000078.1 GCA_017546345.1 Alistipes sp.
AAACCGCAGCATAACATCTAAGTATGCTGCGGTTTCTCGCTTAGCTATTGTGTCGAAGTAGCGCCTTCAGGCCTCCTACTTGAGGACCTTGAGAAGCTCTACCAACAACTTCCAGAACTTATCGACGGTCGAGATCTCCAAACGCTCGTCGGGAGAGTGTACGCCACGGAGCGTAGGACCGAACGAAATCATCTCCAAGTGGGGATACTTCTCCAAGAACAAGCCGCACTCCACACCTGCGTGGATAGCGCGCACCTTAGGCTCGGTAGCGAACAACTGGCGGTAGCACTCTACGCTGGTCTTGAGCAATGTTGAATCGGGATTAGGAGTCCAACCAGGATAGCCGTCAGAGTGCTCCACATCGCAACCCGAGAGGTAGAAGACTGACTCGATAGTCTGCGCTGCATAGAGCTTCGCGCTCTCGACAGACGAACGCTGCGAAGTGGTGATTGTAATCTTTGCCTCCTCGAGGTTGAACTTAACAGATGCAAGGTTTGAAGAGGTCTCAACAAGGCCTGCGACAGCGTGCGACATAGCCAACACACCATTAGGAAGACCAACGATAGCGAGCAACAAAACGCACATATCATCATAGTTCATAACCTCTGCGGGAGTCTCCACATCAGCAACTGAGAAGCGCATACGTGGCTCAGTGTGACGGAACTCCTCCTTGAGAGCCTCGCCAAACTCCATATAGCGCTCCTTGAAGTCCTCCATAGACTCGGCAGGAACACCCACGATAGCGTATGCCTCACGAGGGATGGCGTTGCGAAGATTACCACCCTCGAAGCGCTCAACAGCAATCATAAATGTATCGCATGCGTTGTAGAGGAAGCGTGCAAGAAGCTTGTTAGAGTTAGCACGACCCTTGTCGATATCGTCGCCAGAGTGACCACCGAGAAGGTCGCCAACCTCCAAACGCACGTAAGCATAACCATCGGGAGCCTCCTCCTTGTTGTACTCCATAGTCGCTACGGTGTCGATACCACCTGCGCAGCCGATGAAGATCTCACCCTCGTCCTCAGAGTCGAGGTTGAGCAAATACTTACCCTCGAGCATACCCTCGCCAAGGCCGAAAGCACCTGTAAGGCCTGTCTCCTCGTCTACGGTAAAGAGTGCCTCGATTGCGGGGTGCTCCAAGCTCTCGTCGAGCAACACTGCAAGAGCTGCTGCCATACCGATACCACAGTCTGCACCGAGCGTTGTTCCCTTAGCACGCACCCAGCCATCATCGATATAGGTCTCGATAGGCTGTGTCTCGAAATCGAACTCCAAATCTGAGTTCTTCTCGCAGACCATATCCATATGCGACTGCAAAATCACAGTCTGACGATCCTCATAGCCCTTAGTCGCCGCCTTGCGGATTACGACGTTGCCTGTAGCATCCTTCTTATAGTCGAAGCCGTGCTTCTCGGCCCACGCTACGAGCCACTCGATAATCTTCTCCTCCTTCTTCGATGGACGGGGAACACGTGTGATGTCGTCGAACTGCTCCCAGATAAGTTTTGGTTGTAAATCTCTGATAGTCATAATATTTTATTTTAGGTTATTGATTTCTCTCTTATTCTCAGCCACGGGCTTAACATCGAATAGCGTAACACCCCTAAGCAATGGATTGCGGCGCGAAAGCACAAGCATCTCGACAATGAGCAGCAGAAGAGCGACACCCAAGAACCACTGGTACTGCTCCTCATACTCGTCGAACTGTCGTACCTCCATCTGCGAAGCCTCGATGCTCTCCAATCTCTCAACAATGCTCTGCAGACCGAAATTATCGTTGCGTGAACGCACGTATATACCTCCCGTAGCCTCGGCAAGGCTCTGCAAAAGAGCCTCGTTGAGCTGTGTCACGACCATCTTGCCATCCTCATCCTCGACAATCTCTCCGCCAATCTTGAGCGGCTGACCCTCGGGCGTACCAATACCCACAGCACAGATCATCACACCATCGGCTGCCGCCTTGGCAGCTGCCGCCTCGGCACCCTCGTCGTGCGCCTCACCATCGGTAACAAGCATAATAACACGGCTGCGGTTATTGTGCGAACTCTCAGAGAATGAGAGCAATGCCACCTCCAACGCCTCGCCAAGATCGGTACCCTGACGTGCGATGAGAGAGGGCGAGAGCGTGCGCACCTTAGCCTGCGCCATCTTGTAGTCCGACGTGATAGGGAGTATCACCTCGGCCTCGTCGGCAAAGGCTACAACACCTACTCGATCATCCTTCATGCCCTCGACAAGGCGCAATAGGGCATATCGCGTGCGCTCCATACGGCTCGGCTCGACATCCTCAGCAAGCATCGAGTTCGACACATCGACGACAAGCATTATCTCGCGACCCACAATCTCCACGCTGCGGAGCTTCGAGCCCGTACGTGGGCGTGCTGCAGCAAGCGCCAAGAAGAACATAGCAACGGCCAAGAGCGATATCTTTATCCAGCCACGCGCAGCCGAGTAATCGGGCATAAGCTCGCGCAGCGTAGTCTCATTACCGAAGCGGAGAAGTTTGCCTCTGCGCCACGCCATAAGCACTCCGTAGGCCACGGGCAAGGCGGGGACTACAAGCAGCAACCATAGCCACTCGGGAGCACCAAATTCGAATATATTTAGTTCATTCATCCTAATAAGCTTCTTTACTTTCTAAACCAACCATTTTATCGACCCAGATAATACCTTAGATGTTTGAGCCCATACTAAATGTCATCCTGAGCGGAACGTAGTGTAGTCGAAGGATCTCCTATGCGACCATACACAATCAACACATCTTAACCATCGTCTGTTTCGAGAGGATTCCTCGACAAACTCGGAATAACATCTATTGCAGAACCAGCCTCTATGGCAAACGGTTGAGCAACACGCGCTCGATGAGGAATTCGGCAGCAAGCAACAACATAGCCGCAATGAGCCAGCCCAAGAAGAGCTCCTCGTAGGTGGTGTGGTTCGTAACCTGCACCTCGCTCTTCTCCAACGTGTTGATACGCTCGTATATCTCCTCCAAGGCCCTATTGTCCACCGCACGGAAGTACTCACCACCCGTACGCTTAGCAATCGTACGCAATAGCTCCTCGTCGATCTCAACATCGGCCATCACCGTAGTCTCGTTACCAAAATAGTCTACCGCAGGATAGGGGGCCTTACCTCGAGTGCCGACACCAATCGTATAGACCTTTATACCGAGGTCGCGCGCGATGTCCGCAGCGGTATAGGGCGATATCTGTCCTCGATTGTTCACACCATCCGTAAGCAATACCACCACCTTCGATTTCGAACCACTCTCCCTAAGGCGGTTGATAGCCGTAGCCAGGCCGTTGCCTATTGCCGTACCGTCATCTACAATGCCACTGCGCAGGCGCGAAAGCATGGTCTGCACCGTAGCCTGATCCGAGGTCAGTGGGCACTGCGTAAAGGCCTCGCCAGCAAAGGCTACAACCGAGAGGCGGTCACCCGTACGCTCTACGACAAACTCCGAGGCTATCTTCTTTGCGGCCGTGAGGCGCTCGGGTTGAAAATCGCGAGCAAGCATCGAGCCCGAGATATCCATAGCCAAGACAATGTCGATACCCTCGGTGGTTATCTCGCTGTTGGTATGTACGTTCACGGGGCGTGCGAGGGCCACGATAAGTAGTAGCAGCGCACCCAAGCGACAAATGACAGGCAGCGGGCGGAGCAATGTGCGCCATGTGCGCGGAGCACGACGACGTGACACCGACGACACGATAAGTGTTGCGCGATGGCGACCTACGAAGATGTAGTAGGCGGCCAAAAGTAGCACCACGACGGCTGCAATGAGTATGTAGGGATATAGAAACTGCATAGTTTATCTCTCTTACCAATTCTTCTTGCCTCGGACAACAATCGCCTTCTCGCCCTCCTTGAGCTTCTCCTGCGTCTTATCCTCCTCGGCCTGTATAGCATCGAGCAGACGCTCCTGGTCGGCACTTAGCTCCTTAGGCTCTGAGCCCTGGGGCTGCTGCTCCTCATTTTGATCACCCTCCTCGGGCTGAGGTTGCTGCTGATCCTGCTCCTGATCGCCCTCGTTTTGCTGATCCTGGTTCTGCTGCTGATCCTCGTTGTTGTTATTCTGCTGTTGATCCTCGTTGTTTTGCTGCTGGTTGTTATCCTGCTGCTGATTCTGATCGTTCTGCTGAGGATCATTCGACTGATCATTCTGCTGCTGTTGTTGTGCGCTACGCTTCTGATCTACAATGCGTTTAGTGAGCACATAGTTGTACTTCGTAGCCGCATCATCGGGATTAAGCAACATCGACTTACGGAAAGCATTGAGCGCCGCCTCGTACTTCTCGCCCTCGACAAGGCTCTCACCCAAGTTGCGCAACACCTCAGCACGCTGCACATCGCTAAGAAGCGTGTCGGCAACGATAGCTTCGTAGTTGGCATAGGCCGTCTCGGCATTCAGCGTCGAGTCAGCACTCTCGCTCATACGCAGACGCTGATAGCTATTTGCCCTATTGTACATCGCCTCATACGACAGAGAGTCGTACTCCAAAGCCTCGTTATAGCGGTTCAGGCTCGAGCGGTAGTTTAGCTTCTCGAACTGACGGTTACCCTCGCGCACCAAACCTCGCTCACGCAGATACTGCGCCGAGGCTTCAGCACCACATACTAAGTTGAGTAGTGACACGAGTGCTACGACTACAAGGTTGAATATTATGCTATTAGCTCTCATCTCTACTCAATCTTTGTTTCGATAGTTATCTCGCCCTTGCCCTCCATATCCTCGGCAGCCAAGAGCTTAGTATTCTCGACGAAATAGTAGGAGCGAGTGTAGGCAGCCTCGTTCTCCTCCGCCTCGGGCTCGGCCTTAGCGAACTTCACCATATCGGCCGTGCGCAACACAGCAACGAGGTCGCTGCGACTCGACACCGGCATATCGACATCGAGCAACGCCGAGATAATCTCGTCGGTAGTCATCTCCAATGCTCCGATGCTCCAACGCTCCGAAATATAGACCCTGAGGATTGAGGCCAGAGCAGTGTAGTATTGCTTAAACTTACCATTCTGCCAGAGTTTGCGGTGGCTAAGCTCGACCAAAGCCTTGTTGGCAACGACATGTGGCGGGAGCTTAGGAGCAAGAGGCTCCAATGCTGCTCGACGCTCACGGAAACGCTGTACAAGAGTGAATACAAGCCATAGCACCAGAGCCAAAACGATGGTTATCAGCGCACCATAGATCGCATAATCTCGAACCTCGGCAAAGACAAACGGAAGATGCTTCTGCTCGTACATACCCTCATCATCGAGATACTCCATAACCAACTCTTTATCTACGCCAAAGCCCTGCTGTGAGGTGGGATCAGCCTTGAGAAAGAGCGTAGTGTCGAGCTGAGCATAGCGAACGACATTCAAATAGAGCGTATCGCGCGTGTAGATCGTATCGGGCAGCTCCTCGTTTCTCTCGAAATAGATTATCGCAGGGCGCATAGGCAATCGGCCTGTCTCCATAGCGGCCAGCAAATAGCGCTTACGCAGATGCAAGTGGCGGCCACTGACCTCAACGGTATCTATAGGATACTCCTCGATACACTCGAAGATATCTTCGTCGTACTCCTCGTAGGTGGACATCTTGGCCTGCTTACGCTCCAACTCCTTACGCTGCGCAGCGGTAAGCGCATCGTCAAAACGTGGAATACCGATGTGTGAAGCCCTATCCTTCTCGATATCTATGATTAGCTCCACACGATCGCCAACCTCGACACTATCCTTCGAGAAACGACCACTAATCGTGGGTCGCTCACCCGTAGCCGATGCCGTAGCGAGGCCTGCGAACTGTGCTATAATAAGCGCAATCGCAAGATATAACGTCTTGATATGTAGTTTTATAGATAGCATTATCGTTGCTTAAACATCTTTAACAATTCGACTACAAAGTCGCCATCAGTGCGCACCTCGGCAACATCGACACGATGCTGTCCAAGCATCGTATTCATCGCATCACGACAGCGATCGTACTCCTCCTGCCAGAACTCCCTGACACGACGCGATGATGTGTCGAGCCAACTGCGCTCACCCGTCTCGGCATCCTTAATCTCGACAACGCCGACATTAGGGAGCTCTCTATCACGTTGGTCGTAGATGCGTATTGCCATAATATCGTGCTTCGATGAGGCAATCTTGAGAGCATCCTCCATACGAGCAACATCGGCCTCGGCATCGACAAAGTCCGAGAGTAGGAAGGTTGTGGCACGCTTCTTATTCACACCCACCAAATAGCGCAAGGCCTCCGAAATATTGGTCGCCTCACCCGTGGGCTCGTAACCCACCAACTCGCGGATAATCATAAGGATATGGCTGCGGCCCTTCTTCGGCGGAATGAACTTCTCAACCCTATCTGAGAAGAGAATACAGCCCACCTTATCGTTATTCTTCGCAGCCGAGAATGCCAACGTAGCAGCAACCTCCGTGATCATATTCTTCTTCGTAAGCTCCTGCGAGCCAAACATACGCGAAGGCGAAACATCGACCAAGAGCATCATCGTGAGCTCACGCTCCTCCTCGTAGACCTTGACATGAGCCCTATCCGAGCGTGCTGTGACATTCCAGTCGATATCGCGCACATCGTCGCCAACGCGGTACTCCCTCACCTCGGCAAACGACATACCGCGACCTCGAAAGGCCGTATGATACTTGCCGGCGAAGATCTCGTCGGAGAGGCCGCGCGTCTTGATCTCGACATGACGCACACGTTTTAGGATATCATTCTCGCTCAGCTGCATAGCACATTAAGGTACGATGACGTTGTTCAAGATATCGGTGATAATCTGCTCCGAGGTGATATTGTTAGCCTCAGCCTCGTAGGTAAGACCTATGCGGTGGCGCAATACATCGTGGCACACGGCACGTACATCCTCGGGGATGACATAACCGCGACGCTGAATAAAGGCATAAGCACGCGCCGCCTTAGCCAAGGCGATACTTGCACGGGGCGAGCCACCATACGAGATAAGTGGCTGGAGGTGCTGCAAGCGGTACTCCGAAGGCTCACGCGTAGCGAAGATGATGTCGATGATATACTTCTCGATCTTCTCGTCCATATATACCTTATTCACAACCTTGCGGGCACGCACGATATCCTCGGGAGTGATGACCCTCTTAACCTCGGGCATGCCCTCGCCCGAGAGGTTCATACGGATAATATCGAGCTCCTCCATACGCTTTGGATAGGAGATCTTAGCCTTGAGCATAAAACGATCGACCTGCGCCTCGGGGAGTGGGTAGGTACCCTCCTGCTCCAAGGGATTCTGCGTAGCAAGCACCAAGAAGGGCTGTGGCAAAGCGTAGGTAGTATCGCCAATGGTCACCTGCTTCTCCTGCATAGCCTCCAACAATGCCGACTGCACCTTAGCTGGTGAACGGTTGATCTCATCGGCAAGGATGAAGTTAGCGAAGATCGGGCCCTTCTTTACGGTAAACTCCTCACTGCGCTGCGAGTAGATAAGCGTACCGATAAGATCGGCGGGAAGAAGGTCGGGCGTAAACTGAATACGCGAAAACTTAGCATCTACGGCCTTCGAAAGCGTAGTGATAGCCAATGTCTTAGCCAGACCTGGCACACCCTCCAAGAGGATATGACCATCGGACAAAAGGCCGATAAGCAACGTATCGACAAGGTGCTGCTGACCTACGATCACGCGAGCAATCTCCTTGCGCAGAGTATCGACAAAGATCGACTCCTGCTCGATAAGAGCGTTAAGCTCCTTGATATTTACAACTTCGTTCATCTTTTATGTTTTATTAATCATCTCTACTTTAGTGTGATACCGCTGTGCTTAGGCATCATAGCGTTCAAATCGTGGCTCGAGGGTGCCTGGTACATCCTCAGGCCAAAATAGGGAGCCAAAGCCACAACGTATGATATAATCTCGGCCTGCAACTGCTCGTAAGGCACCCAATTGACATCTGCCGAGAAGCAGTACAACTCGATAGGCAAGCCCCACTCCGTAGGCTGCAACTGTCGCACCATAACGGTCATCGTATGGTTGATACGTGGATGACGATCGATGTAGTTCATCAGCACACGCATATAAAGCTCCAAATTTGTGAAGGTACGCCCCTCCTCGGTAGCTGTTACAACATGCGACAAAGATTCGCGCGTCATAGGATGACGACGCAGCTCCTCGATAGATGCTTCATCGAGAAATCCAACGCTCGTCATATCAATATTGAGTGAGCGCTTAATGCGACGGCCACCCCTATCACGCATAGCCTGCCAGTTGTCGAATGGCTCGCTGATGAGCAGGTAGGGAGGCAAGGTCTGCAACGTATTGTCCCAAGCGCGCACCTTGATAGTCGTGAGTGCCACCTCCTCGACAACGCCGTCGATGCCCTTATGGTTCATCGTAATCCAATCGCCAACCTTGAGCATATTGTTCAACGAGAGCTGCACACCAGCCACAAGGCCGAGGATGCTATCCTTGAATATCAACATTAGCACTGCCGCCGAGGCACCAAGACCCGTGAGCAATATTACGGGCGACTTATCGATAAAGATTGCCACGGCAAGGATTAACGTCACACACGCCAACAACACCTGTCCCGTCTGCAACAAGCCCTTGATTGGGCGGTTGTGCCAACCGGGGCGATGCTCAACATAGCTGAACGTAGCGCGTAGCAACGAATTAACGAAACGCACACAAGCCAACAGCATGTACGTATTGACAATCTTCGTAAGCAACGAGAAGAACCAAGGCAGATCGTTGTCGAGCGATGCGAAGAAGAGCGGAAGCATAATCAGAAGCACCACAGGCGTAACGATAGCGCACAGTCGCGATATCACCCCATCGCTGAAGATGAAGTTATCCCACTGCGCCTTGGTATGCTGCACCACCCAACGCACGCAACGCACCACGCCCCAACGCATAAAGGCGTTGCCAAGCAGTGCGATGAGAAAGATAAGAAGCAATACTATCCAGCCGTCGAGCATCAAGGCCGTCTTCTCGGATATTCCCCATTCGATGAGAAGGGTATCGATCCATTCTCTGATGATATGTGCGTCTCTGTACATACTTTTTCG
Source organism: Alistipes sp. (assembly GCA_017546345.1). Taxonomy (GTDB): domain Bacteria; phylum Bacteroidota; class Bacteroidia; order Bacteroidales; family Rikenellaceae; genus Alistipes. The sequence goes on from JAFYXB010000078.1 coordinate 9,029, forward strand.
CTATGTGGTTAATAGACTTAACTCCGTAATCCCATTCAAGACTTACGCCACGTTAGAAGGTGAAGCCGAAACCGATAAATACCGATTGGTTCAACTCGAGGCGTGTGATATCCTTCGCCTTGAACGAGAAATCGCCCTCGATGACTGGTCGTGGGGTGAGCATCAATGCCTGATAGCCAATCATAATGTCGTACTTATACTCGCTATCGGGCGACTGTAGGCGAACACCAACACCTCCTGCAGCCGTAGCACCAAAACGTAGGCCCTTGTCAAATAGCACGTTAGTACCGAGGTTTAGGAAGTTAAAAAAGTTATTCTTACGCTTACCATAGTGGCAGTGTGCCGTGAGGTAGATGGGTACAAGCGTGTAGTTGTACTGTATCTGGGCACCCGCCTCGACACCCAATCGCCAATGGTTGTTGAAGAAATATCCAGCATTGAGCAGTATATCTCCGCCCATCTTAGCGTGACTCTTGTAGGCATCTACACCCTTCTCGCCCTTGATGCGCATATAGTCCATCTCATAGAAGTATAGACCTACACGTCCCGACGCTCCATACTCCCAACCCGAGTAGTGGCGTGTCTTACGAGCAATCTCCTCCTCGCTCTCACGACGCTTAGCCTCGGCCGTAGGCGCAATAAGAATTATGGCCAACAATAAAAGTAGCAGTTTTTTCATCTCTTATCCAATCTGTTTACCCCGCAAACGTATGCTAAGGGCGAATTATTGCACTAAAATTAGAGGTTGTGGACGCACCATTAGATGTTGCGTACGTGGCGCTCCCAAGCCCATGCACTACGCAGCGTATCCTCCAACTCTCGCTCTGCCTTCCAGCCGAGCTCCTCGTTGGCCAATGTGGTGTCGGCCCACACAGCCATAACATCACCTGCACGGCGAGGTGCTACACGGTAGTTGAGCTTAAGGTTGTTGCTACGCTCGAAACCATTGACAAGCTCGAAGACCGATACGGGGCGACCCGTGCCGACATTGAAGATTTCGTAACGCTCCTTGTTCTTATCCTCCACCATACGGCCGATAGCCACCACGTGGGCACGTGCCAAATCGACGATGTCGATAAAATCGCGCAAGCATGAGCCATCGGGCGTATCGTAGTCGTCACCAAAGATACTTAGGCACTCACGGACACCTGCTGCCGTCTGCGTGATGTAGGGGACAAGGTTGTTGGGCACACCACGAGGAAGCTCACCGATGAGCGCTGTGGGGTGCGCACCGATAGGGTTGAAGTAGCGCAAGGCGATACCTCTGAGCGAGCTATTCGCAGCCACCGTATCGCGCAAGATATCCTCGGCCATCTGCTTCGTATTGCCATAGGGCGAAGTGGCGGGCTTACGAGGTGTGCGCTCCGTTACGGGGAGCTCCTCAGCATCGCCATAGACCGTAGCCGATGATGAGAAGACAATATTCTGACGGCCATACTCACCCATAAGCTCAAGGATGTTGAGCAACGAAAGCATATTGTTCTGGTAGTATTTCAAGGGCTGCTCCACAGACTCGCCTACAGCCTTGAATGCTGCAAAATGGATAACCGAGGCGAAGTCGTAGGCCTCGAATACACGGCGCATAGCCTCGCGGTCGCAGCAGTTGGCCTCGATGAATGTGGGCTTAACACCCGTAATGCCGTAGATACCCTCCAAAGAGGAGGCATCGCTATTCGAGAAGTTATCGACAATAACAACCTCGTATCCTGCATTGATAAGCTCAACGGTTGTGTGCGAGCCAATATAGCCAGCACCTCCCGTCACAAGCACCATCTTCTTATTCATTGTTTCAGTGTTTTGCGTAAAAAATTAGTTAGCAAAGGTACGAACATTCTGCGACTTGTACAATACGCCGCACGAAAAAGTTAGCCTTTAGGCTATATCTTCAGTATTTCGTCACTAACCGCCCGCCTTTTTGCAGCGGTAACCACCCTTTATGAGCAACTCCACAACGCGGTCGCGGTGGTCGCCCTGGATGATAATCTCACCATCCTTAGCCGTACCGCCTACGCCACAGCTCTTCTTGAGCTCCTTGCCGAGTGTTGCGAGGTCGTCATCCGAACCTACAAAGCCACGCACCACCGTAGCCACACGGCCACCCTTTAGGCGATCAAGCCACACACGAAGATTCTGCTTCTCGGGCGCAAGAGTCTCTGTCTCTGCCTCCGAAGCGCTCTCATATTGAAAGTCGGGATTTGTCGAAAAGACTACTCCCAAACGATCTTTCCAATCACTTGCCATAACTTCAAATGTCGTTTAGTTCTAAAATTATGCTAATAATAGACAAAGTTACGAAAAAAATCCTTAACTTTACGCTTGTGAAAAGCAAGAAGCCAAAATACCCCCGTAGCCGCGGAGGGCTTCAAGCCTATAACCCTCAGCGTCTGCCCGACATTCTACCTCCGGAGGATGATCGCCACTTGGTGCGTGTCTATGTCGAAGGATATGAGGATGTGGCCTTCTGGCGAGCCATCTTCGACCACTTTCGCAACCCCTATCTGCGCTTCGAAATATCGGTACCCAACCGCGACGACTTGCCTAAAGGCAAAAAGGTGCTTATGTCAATGATCGGCCAGCACTCGCCCGACGAGGTATTGCTATGTGTCGATTCCGACTTCGACTACCTCTTCAACGGCGAGACGGAACAATCGCAGGCGATACTCACAGCCGAGAATATGTTTCACACCTATACCTACGCCACGGAGAACTACTTATGCTACGCCCCGTCGCTGAGAAACGTATGTGTCAAGGCAACGAAAAACGATACGCGCATCTTCGATTTCGTGCGATTTTTCGCCGCCTACTCGCACACTATATACCCGCTATTTTTATGGTACGTACACTCGGCACGACAATCTACCGAGCACCTCTTCACACTTGCCGAATTCCGCACCTCGGTGCGTCTCGGATATGTCGATATTCGCAACAATGGCGAGGATACGTTAGCTTGGCTCGAGCGCAACGTAGAGCGCAGAGTCGAAGCCTTAGAACACGACAACCCCTCTGTAGTTGAGGATGTTGCAGCGCTTGGCGAAAAGCTTAAGGCAAGGGGCGTAGAGCGCGATAACTGCTATCTCTTTATGCACGGACACACCCTTTTAGACAATGTTGTGATGCCCACGCTGACTGCCGTATGCGACAAACTTAGACAGCTGTCCTTGGCAAAGATTAACGGCTCGAAAATCGAGGGTGTAGCCCTACAAAACGAGTTGAATAACTACACCAATACACTCCGCTCGATACGCGATGTGTTGCTCGACAACGAGAACTACGATAGCTGCCCGCTATACAAGCGTCTGCGTGACGACATACAGCAATATCTCGATGTAATGATAGCCCGCATAAAGGCCTCACAAGAGAAACCCGTGATGCTGCGCTGCAACTTCGAGCCGTAATATCTTGTGACCCGGAACTAATTTCCATATCATTAGGTTGCGCGGGTACCATTTTTAGCACCTGCGTTTTTGGAATTGTTTGTATTCGCGCATTCCATCCCGTATCACGGGTATGATTTTTAGTACCCACGTTTTGGGGGATTTGTTTATGTTTGTATATCCCACCACATAGCAGGGGTACGATTTTTAGTACCCATATTTTTTTGAGCGACTTGTTTTAGTTTGCGTACTACTCTTCGTATTATTGGTGCTATGTTTAGCACCCACGATTTTGGGAACTTGTTTTTGTTTGTATATCCAACCGCATAGCAGGGTATGATTTTTAATACCTGTGTTTTTGTGGTAGTTTGTTTGCGTTTGTATATCTCGCCCCGTATCACGGGTGTGATTTTTAGCACCCACATTTTTTGGGGGAGGGTGCTCGTATTCGCCTATTCCATCCCGTATCACGGGTACGATTTTTAGTACCCACGCTTTGGGGGACTTGTTTATGTTTGTATATCCCACCACATAGTAGGGGTATGATTTTTAATACCTGTGTTTTTGGGGTAGTTTGTTTGCGTTTGTATATCTCGCCCCGTATCACGGGTGTGATTTTTAGCACCCACATTTTGGGGGATTTGTTTATGTTTGTATATCCCACCGCATAGCAGGGTACAATTTTTAATACCCGTGTGTGTTGGGTAGTTTGTTTGCGTTTGTATATCTCGCCCCGTATCACGGGTACGATTTTTAGTACCCATATTTTTTGAGAGACTTGTTTTAGTTTGCGTACTACTCTTCGTATTATTGGTGTTCTGTTTAGCACCCACGATTTTGGAAACTTGTTTATGTTTGTATATTCCACCACATAGCAGGGTACGATTTTTAATACCCGCGTATTGGGTGGTTTACAAGTTGTGATAGATCATATCTTAATCTTGCGATGCTGTTCTTTGCTGCCAGATGCATGCTTTTAGTCTGGTAAATTAAAATATTACTTGCGGGTATTAAAAATAATACCTACTTTTGTAAAAAAATCGGATTATGGATAAGCATTATAACAAACTATTAGATAACGACAACCCTATTTGCAAGTTATTCAATAACTTTCCTGAATTGAATGTTAGGCAAGTGGCTCGTGCGATGGGAGTAAATGAGAGTCTAATGCAGCAATATGTGAATGGCGCTAAGCGTCCCTCGTTCGAGCGTCGCGTAGAGATTGAACAATATCTTCACAGCTTAGGCGAGAGATTGATGAAAATTAACCTGAAATAACATAAATGGGGAGACAACACAGATGGTTGCCTCCCCTGCGACTTATGGTTAAAAAAGGTTATTTATTCAACTCCGATGTGCGGATGCCTGCACGTCCTGTCGAGATGATGTCTACCTCATCGGCAGTGCCGCGATAGGTTACAACACCCGAACCCGTGGATGTAATATTGAGCTTACGGCACTCTACATCCAGATCTCTTCTCTCGATACCCGTACTATTCTGCTCGATATATTTAGCCGTAGCCTTGCCATTAACATATAAGTAGCCCGTATTTGTAAGCATAAGGTTATCAGCAGTATACCCCTCAATTTCTGATATCATAGTACCTGATACACTCTTTTTTTCATAGTTTTGTGCAATTGTGTAAGCTAAATGGTTTCTAAAAAATTTTAGAATTAAAACTTTATTTTATACCTTTGCACTATAATTGCGTAGAACGATACATTAGATACAATTTCAATAACCTATAAAACATTTTGTAATATGATTAATTACAAGGATTTGGGCCTTGTGAACACACGCGAGATGTTCAAGAAGGCTGTTGATGGCGGCTACTCTATTCCCGCTTTCAACTTCAACAACATGGAGCAGCTTCAGGCTATCGTTATGGCTGCTGCTGAGACTAAGTCTCCCGTAATCCTTCAGGTATCGAAGGGTGCTCGTCAGTATGCTAACCAGACACTTCTCCGCTATATGGCTGAGGGTGCTGTGGAGTATGCTAAGGAGCTCGGCTGGGAGAATCCTCAGATTGTACTTCACCTCGACCACGGTGACAGCTTCGAGACTTGCAAGAGCTGTATCGACATGGGCTTCTCATCAGTGATGATCGACGGCTCACACCTTCCATACGACGAGAACGTAGCTCTCACAAAGAAGGTTGTAGAGTATGCACACCAGTTCGACGTAACAGTTGAGGGTGAGCTCGGCGTATTGGCTGGCGTAGAGGATGAGGTATCAGCAGAGGAGAGCCACTACACTAAGCCTGAGGAGGTTGTAGACTTCGTAACAAAGACTGGTTGCGACTCTTTGGCAATCTCTATCGGTACTTCACACGGTGCCTTCAAGTTCACTCCTGAGCAGTGCACACTCGACCCTCAGACAGGTCGTCTTGTACCTCCACCACTCGCATTCGACGTATTGAAGGCTATCGAGGAGCAGCTTCCTGGCTTCCCTATCGTACTCCACGGCTCATCATCAGTGCCACAGGACGAGGTTGATACAATCAACAAGTATGGCGGCGCATTGAAGGCTGCTGTAGGTATTCCTGAGGAGCAGTTGCGCGAGGCTTCTAAGAGCGCTGTTTGCAAGATCAACATCGACTCTGACTCACGTCTTGCTATGACAGCAGCTGTACGCGAGGTATTCGCACAGAAGCCTGCAGAGTTCGATCCTCGTAAGTACTTGGGTCCTGCACGCGACAACATGAAGAAGCTCTACATCCACAAGATTGTGAACGTGCTTGGTTCTAACAACAAGGCATAATTTCTTGTGATAAGAGGTCATCTGCGATCTCTCAATCATTGCCCCAAATGGGACGTACGTCGAGTACTACCCATCTGGGGCAATTTCTTTATCGAAGCCACATCCGCACCACTCTGACAAGAAATTTTCGTGGCAAGTCGTAATCTGCAACCCTCAATCATTGCCCATAATTTCATATACTTATATATTATATATATATGCTTTTAGAGCGCAAAAAAGACCCTATATCTTTTGATTTTGCACATTTTTTCATACTTCAATTGCAAAATGCTTGGATATTCAACTTTTTTGCGTATATTTGTAATGTTGAAATTATGAGAATATTAACCTAAAACTTCAATTATATGTCGAATCAATGTCCGGCAACCTGCCATTCATACACTGTTGAACCTGAAGCTGGTTTTAGCTACATTAAGCTCAAAGAGGGTGAATCATTCGTTGTTGAGCGTGGCGACCACAACTCATTGCTCTTCGTACTAAACGGCGACTTCGAGATTTCGTCGGAGGAGCGTCGCGACTATGTTGTACACGCCGAGCATTTTGTCTTCTGCTTCCGCGCTTATCGCTATGAGATTAAGGCTGTTACAGATGTAGAGATCGTACGCGCACACTTCATCACAGCAGGCGCTACGTGCGACATGATTCCATTTAACAGCATCGTAGGTAAGATCAAGAAGATCAACTATAAGTTCACCCAGGTAGCTATCAACGAGCCTATGCAGCACCTGCTCAACTCGGTACGCTACTACCTACAGAACAACATGAAGTGTAACCACCTGCACCGTGCCAAGATTCAGGAGATGTTCATCATCTTCAAGTTCTTCTACACACCTCAGATTCAGTTGCGCACATTCTACAACCTCTTCGATCGCAACCAGTCGTTTGCATCGCTTGTGAAGAACAACGCACCTCGCGTAAAGACTGTTGAGGAGCTTGCCGACATCTGCGGATTCAGCATTCAGCACTTCAACAATATGTTTAAGCAGGAGTTCAACGACACGCCATATAGCTGGATGCAGAAGCAGCGTATCGTCGAGATCGAGCGCTTGCTCACCGAGACCAACGTGCCATTGAAGAGCATTATCAAGATGTACAACTTCACCAACCACGGCCACTTCGCGCTATTCTGCCGTAAGTACCTCAACAAGACCCCATTGAAGGTCCGCAAGGAGGCTCGTGCCGCAAAGGAGGGTAAGTAGGCGACAAGCTATAAGTTTAGATAAAACAGGTGCTGTTCGAGTTTCGGACAGCACTTGTTTTGGTAATGTAAGGTAATGATGCCAAAAGTGGCGCTTTTTGCATAGTTACCCTAATAAGAGAGGGTGTCCAACATCAACGTTGGACACCCTCTTAAGGTTTTGGCTTCGTGGGGCTATTTTGCCTCACGAAGCTCTGTGTTGCTAATCCTGATGCGAGACTCAAGGGCCTGCACTGCCGCCTTACGTAGCGTAGCACGTGATACGGTTGGAGTATCCTTAACCTTAGTCCATGTTGCTGCAGACATCAGGAGCGAAGGTTGCTGATCATTGAAGCGAGATACGCCTCCTTGATTACTTCTTGCAAACACATCATATAGGATAAATGGTTTGTTATTGATAATATTACTCTCCGAATTAACATAACCGTTCTCATCGACACTTAATATGAATACATAGTCACTGTAGTTGCTAAACTGATACTGAGTATTGATGCCGAGCCATAGGACTGTGTATCCGTATATCTCGAAATTAGTACCACATTTGTTCATCAAGTATAGGTTGCCATTATCGTCTACGCGGCATGTAGCTGCAACTTCTGGGAGTGTTTTGCTAAGTCCATATACATCAACATAGTCTGCAGCTACCTGACTTGCAGTAATTGTAATATTGTACTCTACCGCCTCATTAAGAATATTACCGCTGTACCAGTCCAATGTCTCGTTTGTCCATACAACCCACTCGCCTATCCAGCGCTTAGCAGCCTCTGTAGGCTCTAATTCGCCCTCGACAACCTCGCCATTTTCGAAGTCGTAGCCTACGATATATGGAGCATAGTCTCTCCAATATGCGGCGCTCTTGTATGCGCCTATCACCTCTGCAGGAACATATATCTGTGGAATATGGTTGCAGTATTGGAACATATTTAATCCGAGTATTGGAGGCGTTATTGAACGACAATACACCTTTTCAAGTTGGATACATTCAAAGAATGCGGCATCATCAATTGTCTGCACGCTCTCCGGAATATCTATCTCTGTCAGAGAGGTACATAAAGCAAATGCATTAACACCGATATAATATATAGTATTGCCCAAATCGATATAGTTTAGATTATGACAACCTCCGAATGAGAAATATAGTATGCTAGCGACGCTATCTGGCAGTATTACACTAGTAAGATTATTGCAGGACTGGAAAGCACCTTCTCCAATAACCTTTACACCCTCAGGTACACTATACTCCGTAACATCGCACATTGGAGCGAAGGCTACAAGGCGGTCGCCATCGATAAGACACTTGCCATCATCACCTGCAAACTTACCGTTAAACTTTCGTAGATTATAGCAATTGAATGGATTGTATATGGGTAGTTCAATAACACTATCAGGTATGGTCACTTCCTCCAACTCCAAACTTGTCAAGCCGTTGCCAAGATTTACAACACTGCTTGGCAATGTGTATTGCGTAAGGCCTGCACCCGCAAAGCAGAGCAGCTCTCCATCAAACACAATACATCTTTTATCTGCCGAAGCGCCCTTACCGTAGAATGCCTCAAGCTCATAACATAAGTTGAATACCTGGTTTGCAATCGTCTCAACGCTCTCTGGCACAGTGAATGATCTCAGCGCCGTATTTTCAAATGCACCAACACCAATCTCCTTTACATTGCTACCCAATGTTACTGAGCTAAGAGATGTACAACTTGCGCAAAGGAACCAATCAATGTACTCCAACTTTTCAGGAAGAGTTATGCTTGTGATGCTCTTACAATACGCGAAAGCCTGCTGACCAATCATCTCGATATTGTCGTGTAACTCAATGTTTTGAAGAGATAAACACTCTTGGAACGCCATAACTCCAATGCTTGTCACGCTTTGAGGTATGGTTATCTCAGTAAGTCCTGACTGTCCATAGAATGCTGAATAACCAATTGTCGTTACTTCGGCATCGAAAGTGATTACACCGCTTCCCGTTACGGCATCGTAAACATGCGATACAATATTTGCACCGAAAGTCTCAAATACCCAGGGGAAATACTCATGTGGCAGAACCTTAGCAGAGCTCTTGTAGTAGATCTTCTGAGTTTCGGGAACCTCTGCGGGAGCATCTCCGAGAGGGAAGATCCAATCGGCATAATCTCGCCAGCCCTCAGCCCTCTTATACGCCTCAATAGACTCGGCAGGAACATAGAACTTGCGATCCTCGGCGTTGTTGTCGAACGCTGCCCACACACCTGTCGAGCTAAACACAGCTGTTGGTGGCACAAGAGGCTCACAGATAACCGTCTTGAGGTTTACGCAGCCATCGAATGCCCATGCCGAGATGCTCTTTACACTATCGGGGATAGTGAGGCGTGTCACCGATACACTATTCTGCATAGCACCCTCGACAACACCTGTAGAGTTACCGAGATTTACATTACCATCCGCAGGAGGTGTTACAACACCCGCAAAGTTACCATCGCCATCCTGAATGTTATTGCTGTCACCACCAGAAGTGCTAAACTTACCATAGAACGTAATCTTAGGGCAGTTGTAGAATGCGCCCTCACCGATTGTCTGCACATCGTTGCCGAAGTATGCAGTCTCAAGGTTTACGCAGTCGCGGAATGACCATGCGCCGATTGTCTCGACTCCATCCAAGAAGGTAACATCTATCAGCTGGGTGCAGCCCATAAATGAGTAGTCGCCGATATGCTTTGCAAAGTCGATAGTGTAGCTTGCAACATTTGCTGACGCAAAGGCTACCAACGTATCGTCGATAACAACGGCTCTCTTATCTGATGTCGAATACTTGCTATGGATTGCACTGAGGTTAGGACACATAGCAAAGACTCCCACACCCATCGTCTTGAGGCTGTCGGGGAGGTATACCTCCTTGATAGCGTTACAGCCACCGAACGCAAAGTCGCCGATATGCGTGATATCGCCACTAAACGTCAAGCGGAAGGCATAATCGGTTGAGAGATAATCTATCTCCGTGAGATCAACATCAAAGGCCGAGAGATCCATCATTGTTGTATAATCGAATTCCTCACCATCGGCAAGAGCCAAGACAATTTGGTTGTTCTCTACGACTATCTCCTCCTTCTCGCCTGTCGATACTACGCCCATAGGCACAATATGGTTGCGATTAACGGTGAGAGACTCCTCTCGCACAAGCTCAATCGAGCTACCGTCGCTAAACTCAACGGTAACGGTGATACCCTTCTCAAACTCCTGTGGCAAGAGTGCGAAGTAGAAGGCTGTGGGCTCCTCGCTATCGAGCCAAACAGCTGGCTCGCAGTTGATAAAGACATCCTCAAAAACCATATCTGCATAAGAGTAGTGATCAGACTCGGCAGCACAAAGCGTAGTCATAGTCTTGTAGTCTACATAGGCATTACCCGTAACCTGCTCGCCATCGTTACCCGTCAAGAGCAATCCACGCACAGCCTTGCTCTCGCCCGTAAGCTGCACCTTAACCCAACCGCAGACGCTACGAAGCATAAAGTTGCGCGATTGGCCGCACGCAACCATTACATTGCCACTAACATCGTAGCTATCCTCGAGGTAGTTCTGGATTCTAGCAAGGCTAAAGCGTATCTGCGACTCATTGGGATATAGCTCAAGGTTCGACTGATAGGGATAGGCTACGATAATATCGGACAAATTCTGCGAACCGATCTCTCCGCTAATGTGGGTAAAGCTACCTGAGCGATCGCCTGTTTTGCCCTGGAACGCCCATTGAAGATTATCTGTCGAATAGTAGAATACCGAAATTCGGTCATCCTCAGTCCACACTGTTCTACCCTCGCCATCGAGTTGAACTCGTGTCTCGTCGATCTCGCGCTCGAAGCCTACGTGAATCTTATCGCTTATCTGCTTACGACTTGTTGTGGCCTCCTCAACATCGTTGTTTGTACACGCAGCAAATGCCATAACTGCAAGTACGAATGTTAATAGCTTTCTCATTGTATTATGTTTTTAATCATTTTTTCGGAATGCACCCTTTATTGGATATTACAAAGATATGTAATTTTTTTGAAATGAGCAATTTTAAACAATATATAGACAAAAAAACGTGGCCGTCCAGCAGATATATGGACAGCCACGTTTCGTTATAAACTATATAGGAACCCCGAATTAGGGACTCTATTGAGCTTTCTACGAAGGATTAGTTGATGAAGATATACTTCAACACGAACAATACAGCGAGGATATACATCATCGGTGTAAGCTTCTTGTGCTTACCGCAAAGGAGGTTAAGCACAACATAGAAGATGATACTTGTGAGGATACCATCCGAGATTGAGTATGCCAAAGGCATAAGCAACAAGCATACGAAGGCTGGGATAGACTCAGAGTAGTCGTCCCACTGGATGTTACGCACAGGCTCGAGCATCAATAGACCCACGATGATAAGCACGGGAGCTGTAGCAGCCGCAGGAATAGAGAGGAACAAGGGCGAGAAGAAGAGCGTAACGGCGAAGCAGCAAGCGATAGTGAAGGCTGTAAGACCTGTACGACCACCCTGCGCAACACCCGCAGCACTCTCGACGTATGTTGTTGTAGTTGATGTACCGAGCATAGCACCTGCTGTAGTGGCGATAGCGTCGGCCATAAATGCCTCATTGAGGCGATAGATGCGACCATCCTTACCCACCATATTAGCGCGCGTACATACACCCACAAGCGTACCTACTGTATCGAACATATCGATAAAGAGGAAGGTGAAGACCACTGTAAGCATATCGAGTGTAAAGATATTGTCCCACTGGAACTGCATAAAGATAGGCTCGATAGATGCAGGAGAGGACATAATACCACGGTACTCGGTAACACCCATAGGGATACCGATAGCCGTTGTTGCGAGGATACCGATAAGCATCGCACCACGCACATTCTTAACATAGAGGATAGCTGTGATGATCAAGCCTATAATGCCAAGCAATGCTGTGTTTGATGTGAGGTCGCCGAGCGATACGAGTGTAGCATCGCTATTTACGACGATCTGCGCATTCTGCAAGCCGATAAATGCGATAAAGAGACCGATACCACTACCGATAGCATAGCGCAAGTTCACGGGGATAGCATTCACGATAGCCTCACGCACATTGGTCACGGTGAGAAGAATGAAGATAAGACCCTCCAAGAATACCGCTGTGAGGGCGAACTGCCAAGAGTAGCCCATACCGAGGCAGACGGTATATACGAAGAAGGCGTTGAGACCCATACCTGGTGCAAGACCGAAGGGGAGCTTACCCCAAATAGCCATCATCAAACAGCCGATGATACCAGCCAGAGCCGTAGAGGTGAAGACCGCACCACCAGGCATACCATCCAACGCAGAGAAGATCGCAGGGTTCACCGCGAGGATGTAGGACATAGTAAGGAATGTTGTGATACCTGCAAGCACCTCCGTACGGATGTTATGCTTAGCTGCATCGAATCCAAAAAGTTTTTTTAGTAACTCCATATTGTTTCGGGTTAAAGTAAATTATTCGCTATTAGTTCGTTATTTCGTCGTATCGGCACAACCCTCATCGACCTGCTGACGCACCGACTCCTCGTGTATCGCACTGAAGATGTTATGGATGAATTTACGCGATAGACCCATATTCTCAGCGCGCGTCTCGGCAGCCTGCAGCAACTCATTGAAACGATCCTGCTGCACGACAGCCATCGAGTGAGCCCTCTTATACTCACCAATCTCGCGGGCAACACCCATACGCTCGGCAAGGAGCTCCAAGAGGCGATTATCCAACGAGTCGATGTGTAGGCGGAAATCCCTCAGGCCATCCTTAGCCGTAGCCGAACGTCGCCAAACGAGGTTTTCGACAAGCGCAGCAAGGCTCTCGGGCGTTATCTGCTGATTAGCATCGCTAAGTGCCTCATCGGGCGTGGGGTGGCTCTCGATCATCAAGCCATCGAAGCCCAAATCGAGTGCCTCCTGAGCCAACATTGCCACCAGGCGACGGCTACCGCCAATATGGCTGGGATCCGAGAGTAGTGGCAGCTCGGGCAGACGGCGACGTAGCTCGATAGGCACGGACCATTGTGGCGAGTTGCGATATACCGACATATCGTAGGTGCCAAAGCCTCGATGTACCGCCGCAAGACGACGAACACCGCTATTGTAGACCCTCTCGATAGAGCCAATCCACAAGGCTACATCGGGAATAACGGGATTCTTTATCAGCACCGCCGTATCGACACCCCTCAACGCATCGGCAATCTCCTGCATAGCAAAGGGGTTGGTAGTAGTGCGAGCACCTATCCACACTCCGTCGACACCACTGCGCAGAGCCTCCTCCAGATGTTCGGGAGTGGCAATCTCGGTGAGCGTATGCAGACCATAGCTCTGCTTCGCCTCGGCAATCCACTCCAACGCCTCGCTGCCTACGCCCTCGAAAGAGCCAGGCTTGGTGCGTGGCTTCCACACTCCTGCGCGGAAAATCTTGACCCCCGCCTGAGCCACACCACGTGCTGCAGCAAGCGTCTGCTCGCGGCTCTCGGCACTACACGGACCAGCTATGTAAAGCGGCGTGGTGGCGCAATCGTCAAATAGGGGTTTTATATCTTTCACGGTGATTACTCCTCAACGATAGTGATAGAAAGGATAAGGTCGCCAGGACGGATATCATCAATTACATCCAAGCCCTCAACAACGCGACCAAAGCAGGTGTGTACACCGTCGAGGTGCTGAGTATTCATACGGTTGTGGCAGATGAAGAACTGCGAACCACCAGTATTGGGGCCACGGTGTGCCATAGAGAGAACACCACGATCGTGATACTGCTTCTCGGCGCGTGTCTCACAAGGGATAGTGTAGCCTGGGCCACCCGCACCCGTACCCAATGGACAACCACCCTGAATTACGAAATCGGGAATAACTCGGTGGAAGGTAAGAGCATCGTAGAAGTGGCTCTCGGCCAACTTTACAAAGTTATCAACGGTAATAGGGGTCTCCTCAGCGTAGAGCTCAGCCTTCATATCACCCTTCTCTGTCGAAATAATTGCGTATTTCATAAGTCTTTATATATTAGTTAATTATATACTATTAATCGTCTATTCTTTATCAAGCAATCTAAGTAGCGACTCTTCGTCGTAGCCACACGCTGCGTACAACTCCGCAGGCTTACCCTGCTCGACGAAGCAATCCTCAATGCCGAGGTTGGTAACCTCGGGCTTATAACCCTCGCGAAGCATAAAGGCTGATACAGCCTCGCCAACGCCACCACGCACAATGCCATCCTCGATGGTTATCACACGCTTAAACTTACGGCCAACCTCGTGCAACAGCTCCTCATCCAATGGCTTTGCATAGCGTAAGTCGTAGACAGCGACGCTACGAGCACTCTTCTCAGCAGCACGTAGTGCACGACCACACATCGTGCCGATAGCCACGATAGCTACATCGCTACCCTCGCGCAGCAACTCACCACGACCCTCCTCGATAGCCGTAAACTCGCTACCCTGCCACTCCGTACCCTCGCCAATGCCACGTGGATAGCGAATGACTGTAGGGTGGTCGGCAAGCGATGCGGTGTACATCATCTGGCGCAGCATCCACTCGTTGCGTGGCGTAGCAACCGTAATGTTAGGCACACAGCTAAGACAAGCGAGGTCGAAAGCACCATGATGCGTTGCGCCATCCTCACCAACGATACCCGCTCTATCCAAGCAGAGCACCACAGGAAGACCCTGCAACGCAACATCGTGGATGACGTTATCGTAGGCACGCTGCATAAACGATGAGTAGATGTTGCAGAAGGGGCGTAGACCCGCGGCAGCAAGACCCGCCGAGAAGGTCACGGCGTGGCCCTCGGCGATACCCACATCGAAGCACCTATCGGGCATCTCGCGCATCACAATATTCATCGAGCAGCCCGAAGGCATCGCCGGCGTGATACCGACAATCTTCTCGTTGCGACGTGCCAAATCGAGCAACGTCTCACCGAAGACATCCTGATAGCGCGAAGCTGCATACTCGCTCTTAACCCTCTCGCCACTCTCGACATTGAAGCGACCAGGAGCATGCCACACCGTAGGATCGGCCTCGGCAGCAGCATAGCCCTTACCCTTTGTTGTCTTGATATGTAGCAACTTAGGGCCATTGATATCCTTCAATGCACAGAGCGTGCGAACAAGCTCCACGACGTTGTGTCCGTCGATAATGCCGAAATATCTGAAATTGAGGCTCTCAAAGAGGTTGCTATTTTTAAGCAATCCCTGCTTCACACCATTGCCCGCCTTGCGAGCGAGGGTGAGCAGCGGTGGCACAACACTCAGAATACGCCACAACGTACGCTTAAAGCGGTTGTAGAAGTGCGACGTAGAGATACGCACAAGATAGCGATCCAAAGCTCCCGAAGGCTCGTCGATAGACATCGAGTTGTCGTTGAGCACCACCAAAAGGTCGCTTTTGGGCGAAGCTCCAGCATTGTTCATACCCTCGAAGGCGAGGCCTCCCGTCATCGCACCATCGCCGATAACAGCTACGACATGCTCCTTGCCGCCACACATCTCCACAGCCTTGGCCATACCAAAGGCAGCCGAGATACTCACCGACGAGTGTCCTGCACCGAACGAGTCGTACTCGCTCTCGGCCATACGTGGGAAGCCACTGATGCCATCACGCATACGATTTTGCTTGAAGGCCTCACGGCGACCCGTGATAATCTTGTGAGCGTAGGCCTGATGTCCGACATCCCACACAATCTTGTCGGCAGGCATCTCGTAGACATAGTGCAACGCCACGGCAAGCTCCACAGCACCAAGGCTCGAGCCGAGATGTCCTGGGTTGGTAGCACAACACTCGAGGATGTAGCTACGCAGCTCGCTACAATAGGAGCTTAGCTCCGATATGGGCAAGCGACGCAACGCCTCGGGTGAGTCGATAGTTGTCAGGTATCTATATTTTGTTTCGCTCATTTTCCTGTCGATTCTTACTTACAGTAAAGCTATAATCATACAAAGGTATGAATTTTTTTTATGCTTTGCCACATTATGCCCCGAAAAAGGATAAATATTATTTATTTTGCAGTGAAAGGCGCTGAAAGTTATGTTTTTTGCAGAAAAATTATTACCTTCGCATCAAATATAGATATTCTTAATTTTATGGCAACAGCAAAATACAAGCGAATACTTCTGAAACTCAGCGGCGAATCGTTGCAGGGTAAGCAGAACTATGGACATGATATCAACGTACTTCGCTCATACGCAGAGCAGATTAAGCGCATCAGCCAGATGGGCGTAGAGATCGGTATCGTTATCGGTGGCGGCAACATCTTCCGCGGTATTCAGGGTGCAGATCGTGGCTTCGACCGCGTGAAGGGCGACCAGATGGGTATGCTCGCAACAATCATCAACTCGTTGGCGCTACAGTCGGCACTCGAGTCTACGGGCGTTAAGTGCAAGGTGCTCACTTCAATTCGTATGGAGCCTATCGGCGAGTACTACTCTAAGGCAAAGGCTATCGAGTATCTCGAGGCAGGTTATGTCGTAATCATTGGCGGTGGCACATCAAACCCATACTTCTCTACCGATACAGCATCGGCATTGCGCGGAATTGAGATCGAGGCCGAGATTATGTTCAAGGGTACACGCGTTGATGGCATCTACACTGCCGACCCCGAAAAGGATCCTACAGCGACTAAGTTTGACACAATCACATTTGACGAGGTATTGGCACGCCGCTTGAAGGTTATGGATCAGACAGCCTTTACGCTCTGCCGCGAGAACCACCTAAGCCTCATGGTATTCGATATGGATACGGAGGGTAATCTCGAGAAGGTGATCAATGGCGAGAATATCGGCACAGTAGTAACTGAATAAAACAACTAAACGATTATGGCAATTAACACAAAACATAAGAAGCGCGGCTCGACACTCTCGCTCGCCATTATGCTTCTTACACTCGTTGCCCTTGTGGTGGCTATCCTTTTCTGGCCCACAGAGGCTACAGCAATAGAGGGTGCAGTGCCCACAACACAGGACGACGTAGCAGCAACAACGCTCATCCACGAGGGCGACATAGCTCCCGACTTCACAGTAGAGATGCTCGACGGCAGCAAGGTTACACTCTCGGAGCTTCGTGGCAAGGTGGTGCTCCTCAGTTTCTGGGCAACATGGTGTCCTCCATGCCGCCAGGAGATGGCACATATGCAGAAGGGCGTTATCGACCCATTCGCAGGTCAGGATCTCGTAGTGCTTCCCATCTCGCGTGGCGAGAAGCGTGAGACGGTAGAGAACTATCTAAATAAGATGGGCCACACCTTCCCTGTAGGCTTGGATGGCGACCAGTCGATCTATCGCAAGTATGCTTCGAACTACATCCCTCGTAGCTTCGTGGTTGATAAGGATGGTAAGGTGGTGTACGTAGCTGTGGGCTATGACGAGACCATAGGCGAGGAGATCAATGCAGCTATCAAAGCAGCACTCGCTAAGTAGTGATTTACAACGTTTTGCAACAACGAATAAACAAACAGAAGATATTATGGATACCAAAACTATTTTGAACGAAACCACTGATCGCATGCAGCGTGCGATTGATCACCTCATCGAGGAGCTTCTCAACATTCGTGCTGGTAAGGCTTCGGTAAATGTATTGAATGGCGTTTTTGTAGATTACTACGGCTCACAGACTCCCGTATCGGGCGTTGCCAGCGTAACCGTACCCGACGCTAAGACAATCCTTATCCAGCCATGGGATAAGAATATGATTCGTCCTATCGAGAAGGCTATCATCGACTCTAACATCGGTCTTACACCTTCGAACAATGGTGAGCACATCCGCCTCTCTATTCCTCCTCTTACGGAGGATCGTCGTAAGGAGATCGTGAAGAAGGTTAAGGCTGAGGGCGAGACAGCACGTATCAGCTTGCGTAACGCACGTCGTGACGCTGTTGAGGCATTCAAGAAGGCTCAGAAGGAGGGTATGTCTGAGGACGAGCAGAAGGATGGCGAGGCAC
>JAFYXB010000079.1 GCA_017546345.1 Alistipes sp.
CCGGACTGATCCTTTTTCATGTCATAGCCAAATCTAACCCCTTCTAACAAAAAATAATATCTTGTAATAAGGGATCGTCTGCGACCTCTCAATAAAAACCATTAATGGGACGTACATTAGGTACTACCCATCGTCGCCATTTTTGCCGAGTGTAGCACTCGGCACCCTTCTGACAAAAATAATATCTTGTGATAAGGGTGGGTATATTTGGCTCTTCAATCAACATCCTTATCAGCCCCACAGCTTATCGCTACAAAGCAAGCTTTAGCTTGCACTCTCCATTATACACATCCTCCACTCGCAAAAATATTTTCATTTTTCATATTTTTTGCTTACCTTTACGCGTCAAAATGTATATGTATATAAAGAGTAACATCAAATATGAGTTGTTGTAACAAAAAACATAATTCCGAGATAGGCCGAGGCTGTTGCTTCTGTGACTGTGGCGAGGAGCTCGAAGCGATAGCGCAGGAGGGGTGCTACAAGCTCCACGAAACAAACTGGCTGGAGGAGTATCCCGACAACATCCCAACAGACATCTTCGAGGTGCGTTTCAAGAATACGCGTCGCTCGTACTATCAGAATGTCAATGGATTAAGTCTTAAGCGTGGTGACATTGTGGCCGTAGAGGCTACGCCTGGCCACGACATAGGCATCATCTCGCTCACGGGCGATATGGTGGCTAAGCAGATGCGTCGCGTAGGTTTCAACCCCCACAACGGCGAGTTCAAGAAGATATACCGCAAGGCGCGTCCATACGACATTGAGAAGTGGCAGGAGGCGATAGCCCTCGAGCACGAGACGATGATCGCTTCGCGACAGATTGCTGCCGATATGGGCCTCAATATGAAGATTGGCGATGTGGAGTATCAGGGCGACAAGATCAAGGCTATCTTCTACTACATTGCCGATGAGCGTGTCGATTTCCGTGAGCTTATCAAGGTATTTGCCGATCGCTTCCGCATCCGTATCGAGATGAAGCAGATTGGTGCGCGTCAGGAGGCGGGTCGCATTGGTGGTATCGGTGCTTGTGGCCGTGAGCTATGCTGTGCATCGTGGATGTCGAGTTTCTCGAGCGTGACGACAAACGCAGCACGTATGCAGGAGATCTCGCTCAATCCTCAGAAGTTGGCGGGCCAGTGCTCCAAGTTAAAGTGCTGTTTGATGTACGAGTACGATGTATATGCCGATGCTCGTCGCACCATACCTCGTCTTCGTGAGCCATTGCAGACGTTGGATGGCGAGTACTTCCTCGTAAAGGTCGATCCTTTGGCGCAGACAATGTCGTTCTCGACAAGCAAGGGTACGTTGGCAAACCTCACGACACTCCCTATATGGCGTGTTAAGGAGATTATTGCCCTCAATCGTGCCGGTGAGCGTGCCGAGACATTGTTGGGTGATGCTGAGACGGAGCGTACAGCAGAGCCTACATATCGTCACGAGGAGGATAGCATCACGCGTTTCGACAATAAGGGCAAGCGCAATAAGCGCAACAAGCGTCGTGGTGGCAAGGATAAGGAGCAGCGTACAGAGCAGCCCGCAACACCAGCTGTTGAGGCTAAGGGTGAGGTAGCACAGAGCAATGAGCCTCGTGCCGAGAAGCCCGAGAAGGCAGATAAGGGAGAGCGTGTGGAGCGTGGCGAGCGTAATAATCAGCGTCGTCAGCGCAATGACCGTGATCGCCGCAGAGATAACAACCGCGAGGGTCGCGAGAACCGTGAGCCACGCGAGAATCGTGAGCCCCGTGAGAACAGCCGTCCAGCAGCAGAGCAGCAGGTGGTGGCAGTAGGTGGCAATAATGGCGGTAGCAATAACGTTGGCAACGGCAATGGTGGAGCGCGCAACGAGCATCGTCGTCGCAACAACCGCCCACGTCGCAACAATGCCGAGCGTGGTAGTCGCGAGGAGGGTCGCGCACCCAAGGCCGAGGAGTAGTCAATAGATGATAGAATGCAGAAGAGTATGCGTTTTATGTTAAAGACTCTATTCGTCGTTGTCGGAGTTGTGCTGATGGTGGCATGCCGTGGTGAGCAGCGCAGTGTCGAGGTGCATGACCAGCCTACAACGGGCTGGGAGTGTGTCGAGGAGTTTTCGTTCGTAAACGACGATACGCTCTCGATGCGCGAGATTGCTGTGGTGCTACGCTACGACCGCAAGGATGTTGTAGACACCCTCTCTCTCAACATCGTAACCATATCGCCCGACTCGCTTGTCTTGTCCGAGAATATGACACTTCGCATACCGCGTCTTGGCGATATGCGTCCTGCCGAGCAGAGTTTTCCCTATCGTCGTGGTGTAGTGCTTCAGCGCAGGGGCGAGTACCGTTTCCGCCTTACGCCGAGTGTGAAGGCCGAGGGCGTGGGCTCGGTAGGGCTACTAATTACAAACCAGAGTGAAGAATAACTAAAATATGGGAAAGGATAAATTGCGTAAGTTTGCCGAAAACCTAACCTTCGGCTGTATGGTACAACCCGAATTTGAGGAGATATTTCATAAGGATCACAAATTGAAGGGTAAGTGGCACAAGGAGTTTTTCCACAACGACAACCCCATAATCTTGGA
>JAFYXB010000080.1 GCA_017546345.1 Alistipes sp.
CATGTGCAACAAACGCGAAGCGTCCCCAAGAGCAAGCTCTGCTTGCGCCCTCAAAAGGGCTTTAGCCCGCCCTCATACACCCCAATATCTCAGCGTCAAGCGACAATGCCGATCCCACGGTTATCAGCGCCACAACCATAATTTCTTGTTAGAAGCCGTAAGATGTGGCCTCGATAAAGAAATTGCCCCAGATGGGACATACTAAGCGTATTTCCCATTTGGGGCAATGATTGAGAGGCCGCAGATTGCGGCTTATCACAAGAAATTACTTTGAGGTCATAATACGAAGAATCATCGCATCAGTCTGAGTCATACCGTCACGACCAATGTCGGTGAGGTTACGAATAGACTTATCTACATCGTCATCGATAATACCCTCAACAGACTTGATCCAACGACCATTCATCGCCATAAGTGCTGATACTACGGCTGTCGATACACCCGAAGCACACTTCATAGCACATGAAGGCTTAGCACCATCGCAAATCATACCTGCAAGGTTACCAATCATATTCTTCACAGCCTTTGTCACCTCATCGTAGCCGCCACCCATAAGGTAGGTGATACCGCAAGATGAGCCTGTTGCTGCAACCACGCAACCACAGAGTGCTGACAAGCGACCGAGGCTCTGCTTGATGTAGATTACGGTAAGGTGGCTGAGGATAAGCGAACGTACCATCTGCTCGTGTGTAGCGTTGGTCTGCTCAGCATATACTACAACAGGAACTGTTGATGTAAGGCCCTGATTACCACTACCTGAGTTACTCATTACGGGGATCATCGCACCAGCCATACGTGCATCGCACGCTGCAGTTGTCATACCCACAATCTGGCAGTGTAGCGTATCGCCCATAATGTTACGCTCCGACTCCGAACGCATAAGTTTACCGATAGAGTGACCATACTCGCCCTTGAGCGACTCGTATGCTGCGTTCATATTTAGGCGCTTCGCCTCGAGGATGAACTCGAGCTCATCCAATGGTGCGGTCATTGCGAAATCCCATACTCGGCGCAACGTAAGCTCAGGATCCTTCTGCTCTACGGGAGCTGCACCCTCGCTTGCAGCAGGAGCATCGGCCGAGAAGAGAACCTCATTGTTGCGTGCGATAGTGATGAAGCGTGTGTGACCACCTGCGATGATAGCTACAGCCTTGTCATCACCAGCCGTAACCTCGATCTCGATGTAGAGCTTCTCCTCGATATTCTCCTTGAGGTCTACCGAGATACGCTTCTCGTCGATAAAGCGACAACCCTCCTTTACGGCAGCATCGTCGGCATTCTTCAACACCTCGAGCTCATACTCCGACTTACCTATCAATGCACCAAGAGCCATAGCGATAGGAAGACCTGTCATGCCTGTACCGGGGATACCTACGCCCATAGCGTTCTTGAGGACATTGGCACTCAAGCGCGCCAAGATATGCTCGGGACGGCGGCCCAAAGTCTCAGTAGCCTTAGCCACACACAATGCCACAGCAATAGGCTCGGTACAACCTATTGCGGGTACAATCTCTCGGTTCATCAGAGCGATAATCTCGCGACGCTCCTCTGCTGTAAAGGTCTGGTTCATATATCTAAATTTTTAGTTTTCGTTCAAAACACGATTTAATCACACGAAGATACGACTTTTTCGCAGAATTTCCAAACGATTTTCCATTTTTTAACCCCTCAAGCGACCATTACCCACGTTAGGCACTATCTTTGGAACAATAGAGACGCGTTTTAGCGCATATATATTGCCTCTATAGGATAAAAAAGCGAGCGCGAAGTGGTGTTATTCAAAATTATTTCGTTATCTTTGCCCTACTATATAATTTTGGAACAGAGATATGAATAAGAGAGATATAGTGACATACAGTGCACCTGTGCTTGAGTTTATGGAGGTAGGCATTGAGCGTGGCTTTGCAGAGTCGTATGGCGAAGAGGGCGAGGCCGGACAGGATATGAACATCACAGATCAGGGCAGCTTCTAAGGCGCAATGCAACATATGATGACGCGCTAAAGTATGATAGTGCGATAAGACGGATTAAATAAAAACTCTTTAAGTTAGATAGATTATGGCAGGTAAGGTACCAACACCCCACATCGGGGCACAGCTTGGCGAGATCGCCGATAGAGTGATTATGGCGGGTGATCCGCTACGTGCAAAGTTTATGGCCGAGAACTTCTTGGAGAATCCCGTGCAGTACAATAGTGTGCGTGGTATGCTCGGATATACAGGCACTTACAAGGGTAAGCGTGTGTCGGTACAGGGACACGGTATGGGTATTCCCTCAATCGGCATCTACACCTACGAGCTCTTCAACTTCTACGACGTAAAACGCATTATTCGTTGTGGCTCGGCAGGTGCTTATCACCCCGATCTAAAGCTCGGTGACGTAGTCTTTGCAATGGGTTCATGCACCGACTCGAACTACGCTCAGCAGTTCGCTCTTCCAGGCACATTTGCGCCTATCGCCGACTTCGAGATGTTGCGTAGCGCAGCAGCCAAGGCCGAGGAGTTGGGTATCGAATACCGCGTTGGTAACGTGATGGCAAGTGATGTATTCTATGGTGACAATGCCGAGGAGTGGAAGAAGTGGCAGAAGATGGGTGTGTTGGCTGTAGAGATGGAGGCTGCAGCACTCTATATGAACGCAGCACGTGCTGGTCGTAGCGCATTGTGCATCTGCACAATTTCCGACTCGTTGGTACACGGCACAGCATGCTCGGCCGAGGAGCGCCAGACATCGTTTACAAATATGATGAAGATTGCGTTTGATATTATCTAAGTCTACGACGTATCGCTACAATATTGAGAGCAACTGCTAAGCATTTCTTAGCCGTTGCTTTTTTTTATGCAGAATTATATCTATCTTTGTGCGAATATGAGAATTAACAGATAAACTACTACTTATTTATGATTAAGAATTTCAGATCGCTACTACTCGCTGTCGCGACACTCGGTCTAAGCCTCTCGGCTACGGCTCAGGACCTCAGCTCGCAGCGCGGTGAGTCGCAGAACTTAGGCGGACTCTTTGGCGAGAAAATCGACCACAAGGGACTAATCATCAACCCTACACCTCAGGAGCTAACACGCTCGGCAGCCGACATCCTCGACATCTCTAATGGCGTAGCCCTCAAGGGCAAGGCAGCGCAGTTTGCTGACGATATTAATTTCGTAGCACACAACAATAAGGGCGCAAAACTGAATGTGGAGTATGGCGAGAAGATAGCTACAAAATATGGCGTTGAACCTCGCGAGGGAGCATACAACCTCACTATCTCGGCTAAGGGTATTGATATCTATGCCTACGATGAGCTTGGAGCATTCTACGGCGTGCAGACCCTACGCGAGATCGTCACAAGTCCCGCATCGGAGGGTGGCCTACTCGATGGCGTAGCTATCCGCGACTGGGCCGATTTGGAGTATCGTGGTGTTGTCGAGGGTTTCTATGGTGAGCCCTGGTCACACGCAACACGCCTCTCGCTTATCGACATCTACGGCCGTTACAAGATGAATTCATACATCTATGGTCCTAAAGATGATCCATACCACAGCTCGCCATATTGGCGACTACCCTATCCCGAGGAGAAGGCTAAGGAGATCTCAGAGCTTGTCGAGGCATGCCGCCGCAACCGCGTGGACTTCGTATGGGCAATCCACCCCGGACAGGATATCAAGTGGTGCGAGGAGGATCTTCAGAATCTTATAAATAAGTTCGAGGCGATGTACGACCTTGGCGTGCGTGCTTTCGCCATCCACTTCGACGATATCGAGGGCGAGGGTACAAACCCCTACCGACAGACTGAGCTTATGAACATTCTCAACGAGGAGTTTGTAGCCGTTAAGGGCGATGTTGCTTCGCTTATCGTATGTCCTACGGACTACACACGTCTTTGGGCAAACCCCACGGAGCGTGGTAGCTTGGTGATTTATGGCAAGGAACTACACCCCTCGATCGATGTATTCTGGACAGGTGATGCTGTATGTAGCGATATGACAGAGAGCACCATGGAGTGGATTTCGTCACGCATCCAGCGTCCTGCACTCTTCTGGTGGAACTTCCCCGTAACGGACTATGCACGTCACATTATGATGCAAGGTCCCGTATATGGTCTTTCACCCGCAATCACTGCCGAGAAGAGCCGCGGTTTGGTAAGCAACCCTATGGAGCATGGTGAGGCTTCAAAGCTTGCTCTATATAGCGTTGCTGACTACACTTGGAACACCGAGGCGTACAACCCAATAGATAGCTGGGAGCGTGGTCTGGAGATGCTCGCACCCGAAGTGAAGGAGGCATACCGTCTATTCGCCATCCACTCGTGCGACACCGAGACTGGCTACCGCCGTATCGAGTCGTGGGAGACCGAGACATTTACCCTTGAGGAGTATAGCGAGGCCAAGGCTGCAAAGCTACGCGAGGAGTTGGAGCGCATCGTGGCTGTACCTGTAACGATGGAGCAGATGGAGAACAAGGCACTTCTTGAGGAGCTTCGTCCATGGCTTGTTGAGTTTGGCAAGTTGGGCGAGCGTTGCCTCGGCGCATTGGATTGCATCGAGCTATACCGCAAGGGCAACTATCCCGCTTTCTGGGAGTGCTATGCCGAGCACCTTATGAGCGATGCAGAGGTCGAGGCCTACGATGCACACCGCGTAGGTACAAT
The DNA here is from genome assembly GCA_017546345.1 of Alistipes sp. Lineage (GTDB taxonomy): Bacteria > Bacteroidota > Bacteroidia > Bacteroidales > Rikenellaceae > Alistipes. Next base: position 4,649 of record JAFYXB010000080.1, read on the forward strand.
GAAGCTACACCCCTTCTACGAGCGCATCATGGATAGCCTCGCTGCAGCATACTACGAGCAGCTTACAGGCGAGAAATCATCGACACTCTCGGCCGCAGGATCGTACAAGTCGTTGCAGTCGCCACAGGCGAAGTATATGTTCGACAACGATCCAACAACATACTACCACTCAGGTCAGGGACAGCGCACCGACGACTTCGTGGCAGCCGATATGGGTATCGTACGTACGGTACGTGAGTTGCGCATCATCCAGGGCCGTAACTCTACGGACGATGTAGACTACTTCGACCATGTGATCGTGGAGTACTCGGCCGATGGCGAGGAGTGGTTTGCACTCACCGAGCCTTTGGAGGGTGTCTACGATATTGAGTGGGCTGGTGAACCTTTCGAGGCACGCTATGTAGGTATTCGTAAGCTCGAGTCTAAGAAGCGTAACTGGCTTGCTATCCGCTCGTTCGACATCAATCCCGTAACAAAGGAGCAGTATGCAGAGGATTGCAATCCATTCACTGCACTACGTCCAGAGGGCGGTGTTCACATCGACTTGGAGGGCGTTGCACGCCTCGTAGTGCTTATGGAGGGTATTGATGAGAATAGCCACTTGCTTCTATTCAACACAAATGGCGAGGAGATCGCTCGCCAGGCTTTGAGTTCGGCATATCTCTGTCTTGAGGATGTTACCTCAACAGGTGCTGCAAGCGCAACTATCGAGGGCGTAGATCAGATCTTCGAGATTATCCGTTTCTAACTCTATAATTCGCACAATAAAGCCGAGCTACACATTACGTAGCTCGGCTTTATTATTTTTCGAAGTTAGCAAAATACTACAGATTTGTCAAAAGCTGATATACTAAGTATCCGAGGTAGTTACCCACGGCGTAACCCGCCAAACCGTTGGTGATACCGACCATAATAGCATCCTTATTTTTCATCGCTGCAGCGATCATAGGCACACATATTGGCGAATTGACCAACGTATCAGAGGTGATTACCAAGCTGTCGGCATCGACCTTAAATGGACGAGCAAGAAGCACTCCGAGAGCGAGTGAACCAAAGATGATAATCGCCTGATATACCAATACCCAAAGGCCCATCTTCCAGTCGAGCTGCGAGAGGTCGGCAAGCATAGCCATCGCAAAGCAGAATATGTATATAAGGTACATACCCGCATCGAAACTCTTATCCCACGAGCGCACGCCCTTAAAGAGCGTGAGAAGAAGGCTAATAGTCGTAAGAACAAGGATAAGCGCAACCATCGAGAAGTCGCCACCCAATAGGTCAAACATAACCGTACCCTCCTTAAAAAGGTTGCTTACAAGTAACGACACAATAGCAACTGCGACAGCCGCAACAAAGACCTTAAGAAGCTGTATTATGCTCGCCTTCTTGCCGAAATCCTTGTAAGGATTATCCTCGACATAATCCTCAGCATTGATCGTATCGTTGTAATGCTTGATATTCTTGCCATGCACTATGCGACGAGCAATACCGATACCGCCACCCATAAGGAACATAAGGTAGAAGAACGACACCACGAGGTTGCAGGTGCTAACCAATGCAAACTTCTCGCCCGAGAGTCCATTCTCGCCAAGCATCATATTTACCGCAGCATAGTTACCCGCGCCACCCGTGTACTGACCCGATAGCGTAGCACCAACCGTCGGACCATCGACACCGAGGTTGCGACCCACCAACAAATAACCTACAACAACCATTACAAAGGTCGAGAGGACACCTATAACGAATGCCTTTGCGCTCACTCCAGCCTTGAAATCCTTGAAGTTGCAGCCAAAAAGCATCATAGGAATTGCCAACGGAATCATCACATCCTGAAGAATCTTCTGTATGCCGTGGAAATCGGCTGGGATGATGTGGAGATTGGCCACCACAACACCAAGGATGTAGAGCGTAAGTACGGGACCAAGTTTGTCGAGTAACTTCACTTTGCGGCAAGCCCAAAGCACAGTTGCCGGTGCAACAAGATAGAAGAGCACAAGTACTATTTTACCTATCATAACCTATGTTTTTAGTTTGGGTTAGACACCTACTCTCCGCTGGGTGTTCATTGTTCTATAAGCGGTCAAGTAAGGTCAAAAATGTCAAATAATTTCATCAAAGGTAAAACAAAAAACGATATTATCAAAATTTTTGTATCTTTGCCACGAAATTAAAACAAAAACATTATGTACAAGGTATCGGAAAACCCTTTCAAAAACCGAGTTAGCACACAGACTGTGTTTCTCGTCTGCGTGGCCCTATTCGCCACTCTTTACATCGTATCCAACATCATGGCTGTCAAGGTGATATCGTTGTTCGATATCTTCTATTTCGATGCTGGAACAATCACATTTCCTTTAGCTTATATGCTCGGCGACGTGCTTACGGAGCTATGGGGCTATCGCACAACTCGACGCGTAATATTTATCACGCTGCTATGCAATATTCTAATGGTTCTCGGCACGCAGATTGCTGTCTGGCTACCTTCGCCCGATTACATGGCCGAAACTGCAGCAGCCTACAACCACGTGTTCGGCTATGTACCCCGCATAGTCTTCGCCTCACTCGTAGGTTTTCTACTTGGCGAGCTCTCAAATGCGTGGGTTATGGACTACATCAAGCGCAAAATGCACGGACGCAGACTTTGGATGCGCACCATAGGCAGTTCGATGGTCGGTTATCTCTTCGACTCACTACCCTTCGTACTCATTGGATTTGCAGGTACGGTATCGACACACGACCTTGTGATGATGATTCTATTCCAGTACTTCTCGAAGCTCGCCATAGAGTCGTTATTTGGAACACCATTGGCATATTTGGCTATTGGCTGGATAAAGCGCTACACCGATTACAAGCCAGAGCTACACACCGCAGAGGAGTAGCCGACACCCTGTCACACAAAAGACGAAGTGCCGCCAAAAGCGATAAAAAGGGGCAAATAGAGCCTTTTTCCGAAAAAGAGACTCTATTCCGCCCCATATTTTATGTCTAAAAGTTGCTTAAATCGAAAATAAAGCGTAAATTTGCGAGTCTATATATTTTATATATAGGTGCGCCAATAGAGTGTGCACGACAAATAGCGAACAACGAAATTAGATAATATATAAAACGATGACAGAAGAGCAGAACAACACAGGTCTTGCCGGCCGTATAGTGCAGGTAAACCTTGAAGAGCAGATGAAGTCGGCATACATCGACTACTCGATGTCGGTGATTGTGTCGCGTGCTCTGCCCGACGTGCGCGATGGTCTTAAGCCCGTACACCGTCGTATTTTGTATGATATGGCTGCCGAGCTCAACCTCTCATCCGACAAGCCTACTCGTAAGAGTGCGCGTATCGTCGGTGACGTACTCGGTAAGTTCCACCCACACGGCGATAGCTCGGTATACGAGGCTATGGTGCGTATGGCGCAGGATTGGTCGATGCGCTACCCTCTCGTCGAGGGTCAGGGTAACTTCGGTTCTATGGACGGTGACTCACCTGCGGCGATGCGTTACACCGAGGCACGTATGCAGAAGATTACCGACGAGGTTATGGCCGATATCGAGAAGGAGACTATCGACTGGACACTCAACTTCGACGATACATTGAAGGAGCCTACAGTGCTTCCTACAAAGATTCCATTGCTTTTGGTAAATGGTGCAAGCGGTATCGCCGTAGGTATGGCAACAAATATGGCACCACACAACCTCTCGGAGGTGGTTGATGCTTGCTGCGCATATATCGACAACAAGGAGTTGGAGTGCGAGGAGTTGCTCAACTATGTGAAGGGCCCCGACTTCCCAACGGGCGGTATCATCTACGGCTACGAGGGTGTTAAGGAGGCGTTGCTCACAGGTCGTGGCCGCGTGGTTATGCGCGCAAAGACCGAGATCGAGCACACAGCATCGGGTCGCGAGTGTATCGTAATCAGCGAGATTCCATATATGGTAAATAAGGCCGAGATGATCAAGAAGATCGCCGACCTTATCAACGAGAAGAAGATCGAGGGTATATCGTATATCAACGACGAGTCGGACCGCCAGGGTATGCGTATTGTTATCATCCTCAAGCAGGATGCCGTAGCAAGCGTAGTGCTCAACACGCTCTACAAGAACACACCTTTGCAGACATCGTTTGCGGTTAACAACATCGCGTTGGTTAATGGCCGTCCACAGTTGCTCAACCTCAAGGAGCTTATCCGCCACTTCGTAGACCACCGTCACGAGGTTATCGTACGTCGTTCACGTTTCGATTTGCAGAAGGCCGAGGAGCGTCTACACATCGTAAATGGTTTGCTCATTGCCCAGGACAACATCGACGAGGTTGTACACATCATCCGTTCGTCGAAGACTGGCGAGGAGGCGCGTACACGTCTTCAGGAGCGTTTCGGTCTTTCGGAGCTCCAGACAGCGGCTATTCTCGAGATGCGTTTGCGTCAGCTCACAGGCTTGCAGCGTGAACAGCTTATGAACGAGCACGACGAGTTGGTTAAGACTATTAACTATCTTACGGATGTTCTTCAGAGCGAGGAGCTTCAGATGCAGATCATCAAGGATGAGCTTTTGGAGATCAAGGAGAAGTATGGCGACGAGCGCCGTACCGAGATTATCTACGCTTCCGAGGAGTTCAACCCCGAGGACTTCTATGCTGATGACGACATGGTAATCACCATCTCGCACATGGGCTACATCAAGCGTACGCCACTTGCTGAGTACCGCACACAGCACCGTGGTGGCGTGGGTGCTAAGGGTAGCGCAACACGCGACGAGGACTTCATCGAGCACATCTACGTAGCATCGATGCACAATACAATGATGTTCTTCACGGAGATGGGTCGTTGCTACTGGCTCAAGGTATACCAGATTCCTGAGGGCACACGCTCATCGAAGGGCCGTGCTATCCAGAACATCATCCAGATTGAGCCTAACGACAAGGTTCGTGCATATATCAACGTAAAGAACCTCAACGATAAGGAGTTCATCGAGAATAACTATATCGTGATGTGTACTAAGCGCGGTATCATCAAGAAGACATCGCTCGAGGCATACTCACGTCCACGCACAAACGGTATCAACGCTATCGTCGTGCGCGACGGCGACCAGCTCTTGGAGGTTAAGCTCACAAGTGGCAATGCCGAGATTATGATCGCTGGCCGCGAGGGTAAGGCTATCCGCTTCAACGAGTCTACGGTACGTCCTATGGGTCGTGTCAGCTCGGGTGTACGCGCTATCTCGATCGAGGATGACAACGAGGTTGTAGGTATGATCTGTATCGAGCCAGACTCTAAGCAGGATGTATTGGTACTCAGCGAGAATGGCTATGGTAAGCGCACCGACTTGGAGGAGTATCGCATCACTAACCGTGGTGGTAAGGGTGTCAAGACCATCAACATCACGGAGAAGACTGGTAACCTCATCGCATTGCAGGCAGTAACCGACGATAACGACTTGATGATTATCAACCGTTCGGGTCTTACAATCCGTACATCGGTTGCTCAGATCAGCGTATCGGGCCGTGCTACGCAGGGTGTAAGAGTTATCAACCTTCGCGATGGCGACTCTATCGCATCTGTTACGGTAGTTCCTAAGACCGACGATGAGGAGGAGAATACGACCGTTACGGAGAGCGCTGAGGTAGTGGCTGAGGCTACAACCGAGGGTGCTGCGAACAATAACTCGGAGGGTGCAAACGTTGAGTAGTATAGCCTCTCAAGATTTTAGAAAACTTAAATATTAAACGTAATAATTCAAAGATTATGAAAAAGGTAGTTTTAATGGCTGTGGCAATGCTTATGCTTGCAGTGCCTGCCGTAAACGCACAGAAGGTGAAGACACAGTCTGAGGTTGCAAAGCTTGAGAAGGCTGACGCTACTCTCGTTGACGTGAAGAAGAACACAAAGGCTGCAACATGGATTGCTCATGGTAAGGCTTACGCTGACGCTTATGCACTCCCTACAAAGGAGTTGGGTCGTGGCGTACCTTCACAGGTATTGCAGATGAACGTAGGTCAGCCCGACGCAGTAGTTGAGGGTATGTTTATGGGTGCTCCCTACTACGTATGCCAGTATGAGTATGTTGACGTGTATGTTAATCCTATGAGCGGCATGATCGATGGTTGGAACCAGAAGAAGTCTATCAAGGATAACCTTGCTGAGACTGCTATCGCTTCATACACTAAGGCTTTCGAGCTCGATCCTAAGCAGGCTCCTAAGATTATCGCAAATGCAGCAAACCTCGCTAATGCTCTCGTACAGCAGGGTGATGCTCTCAACAACGTAGGCCGTACAGCTGAGGCTGCTGCGTGCTTCGAGTTGGCTTACCGTGCACAGTGCATCTGCGATGCTAACGCTGGCGATATGAACAACCTCTTCAACGCAGGTATGCTTATGACTATGACAGCTTCTACACTCCAGGGTGAGGAGGCGTTGGCTGCGTTCGAGTATGCTGAGAAGCTCTTCTCTGAGGCTGTTGCTAAGGGTTACAGCGACGACCAGGGTAACATCTACTACTACTTGTTCCACTGCTACTATGGTCAGAAGGCTAAGAATCAGGAGGAGTACTTGGCAAAGGCTAAGGAGGCTCTCCTCACTGGTATCAAGCTCTTCCCTAAGAACATCACTATCTTGGATGGTCTTATGCAGCTCTATACTGCAGAGACAGGCGTAGGTGATCCTGCAGAGCTTACCGATATGGTTGAGACTTCACTCAAGGAGAACCCCGAGAACTACGACCTTTGGTTCAGCCGTGGCCGTGTTTACTACGCTTTGAAGAACTATGACGAGTGTATCAATTCGTTCGAGCAGTGCGTGAAGCTCCGTCCTGAGGAGTTCGAGCCTAACTTCTACGTAGGTTTCTTCATCATCGAGAAGGCTAACGCCGAGGTTGAGAAGCTCAACGCAAGCGTAGGTCTTAGCTACCAGCTCTACGAGGAGAAGAACGCAGAGATCAACCGTATCTACGCTCAGGCAGTACCTTGGTTGGAGAAGGCTCACGCTATCAACCCAACTGACGTTGCTACTATCGAGTACCTCAACGGCATCTGCTTCCGTCTCCGCGACGAGGCTGGTATGATGGAGAAGTACAACAAATACCACGAGCTCTTCGTTCAGACTCGCTAATCGATAGTGTATAGCTTACTACCCCGCTTAACCAATGTTAGGCGGGGTATTTTTATGGGTATTTCATTGATACGCCTACGCTTTTCTCAAAATAAATAAGATTACAATCGAGGAGGCTTGGCCTAAAAGAATAATAATTAATCGTTTGGCGCGTTATTAATATAGGAAGTGGCAAAAATCAGAAAAAATATGTAGATTTGTTTGGAGGATTGGAAGATTGAATTTATATTTGCAGTGTATTAGTTATGTAATACACATAAACAGGACTAACAATTACTCGATTGCTCAATTTGTAAAACGCTAAAACCGATAAGTTATGAAACGATTACTAAGCCTCACTCTTCTTGTGATAGCCTTGGTTGTAGCTGCGTCATACGAGGCTACGGCACAGAGGTTCGAGATCAGCGGACACATCATAGATAGCGCTTCACAGCCCGTAGCATACGCTACGGTAGTGGCTCTACGTGGCACGGAGCAGGCTGCAGGATGCGTCACCAACGATGCTGGTGAGTTTAAGCTAAGCATCGCAGCAGGCGACTACACCCTAAAGGTAGTCTTCATCGGATATAGCACTATAGAGCGCGAGGTATCGCTATCGGCAAACCTTCAGCTTGGCGACATAACCCTCGAGGAGGATAAGACCGCGATTGACGAGGTGGTAGTCACCGCACAGCTTATACGCCGTGAGGCCGACCGCTTTGTGGTGGATATCGCCAACTCACCCATTGCCCTTGGTAAGGATGGAGAGGAACTTCTAAAGAGCTCTCCAGGTGTGTGGATTCAGGATAATGAGATATCGATAAATGGTGCATCGGGCACAAAGATATACCTCAACGACCGTGAAGTGAAGATGGAGGATGAGCAGCTCATAAACTACCTGCGCTCGCTACGTGCAGACGAGATACAGCGCATAGAGGTCATTCCTCAGTCGGGAGCCGACTACGATGCTGCATCGTCGGGTGGTATCATCAAAATCACAACTAAGAAGCGTATCGACTCGGGACTTATGGGCACAGCATCGTTCTCGACATCTGCGACAAAGGGTATGTACAACATCGGGCCTTCGGTATCGCTCAATTACAACCGCGGTAAGGTAAATGCCTATGGTCGTGCGTGGGGCGGCACAAATGGTCATCAGTACAACTCTACGGAGCACACCGATTACGCATCATCGTCGATTATCGACGCAGCTTCATCACTGGATGAGACATCGTACTACGCGGGAGCCAATGCGGGCTTAGTATACGACATCACCGACAAGCACAGCATTGGTGCAGAGTTGCAATACAACTACTGGGGTGGTGATGGCGAAACCAGCACCTGGACAGAGCGCACACTGGGTAACACAACGACACGCATCGATGGCAACTATGATAACAAATTTCATAGCCAGCATATCACTGCAACGCTCAACTACATCTACAAGCTTGACGACAAGGGCTCCTTACTGAAGTTCATAGGCGACTACACCAACTCACAGTCACCAAATACGAACAACTATTTCGATTCGACATACGACATACTCACACCTCAACTAAAGCGCGACTCAACGTATCGTCAGACCTCGATGGGTCACTATCAGCTGGCAACAGCGACAATTGCTTTGGAGAAGGTGTTATCGCCCAAAGTGACGCTCAACGCAGGTGCTAAGTACACGTATAACAACAACGATAACAGTGCTGATTACGAGTATTTTGCCGATAACGCATGGAATATCAACCAGGAGCACAGCTACGACATCGCCTACACCGAGAATATTGGCGCAGCCTACGTCACAGCATCAGCTCGTTTGGGTCGCATAAGCTTAGTAGGAGGTCTGCGCGGAGAGTACACATCGTTCCGCTCGGCAGATGGTGCTGTGAAGCAGGACTACTTCGACCTCTTCCCAAATGCCAATGTATCGTGGTCGATGACTGCCGACGGCAGCTATTCGCTCATAGCGCAGTATGCACGCACCATATCGCGCCCCAGCTTCTGGGCCCTATCACCCAACGAAACGAAAATTTCGGAGTATATGATACAGTGCGGAAATCCCGACCTGAAGGCGTCGTACGACAACTCTGTATCGGTGACAGCGGTATTGAAATATAAGTACTCGATAACGCTCGGTATGTCGATAAAGCAGAATGCCATACAGCAAACGACGCTTGTGGATAACGACAACCCCGAATTGCTAATTCTGCAACATATAAACTACCCGACGCTTAACAGTTACTTTACATCAGTAAACCTACCCTTCCAATTTACGAAGTGGTGGTCAGCAAATGTAAACTTTACGGGTATGTACATGGGCCAGCGCATCTACCCCGACGAGCCGATACGTCGCAACTTTATGTGCTTCGCCAATGCTCAGACATCATTCTCGCTGCCTAAGAACTACTTTATCGAGCTCAGTGGCAACTATATGCACGGCATAGTAGCGGGAAATACGTCAATGAACGATATGGGTAATATGAGCATCACGTTCAAGAAGCGACTTCTTGACAACAAGCTAACACTCAGCCTTGGCGTGCAAAATATCATACCTGTACAGGCGAAGATTACGATTGATGAGGCTACGTTCCAGCGTGTGATGACCGTAGATCAGCCCTGGCAACGCCCTGCGATTAAGTTCTCGATATCGTATAACTTCAACTCGGGTAAGCAGTTCCGCGCAAAGGCGGTAGAGAGCGGCTCGGCCGATGATCGCAGCCGTATCGGTGGCGGCAACTCATCGGGACAGTAACCCAAGGGGCAACGTAGGCACGTTATTTGCCTCGATTTGAATAATTCACAATCCATAGTCGTGGATTGTGAATTATTTTTTCTACCTTTGTAGAATGGAGTTCAAGCTAAAGGCAACATATGAGCCTCAGGGCGACCAGCCCGAGGCTATAGCACAACTTGTCGAGGGTCTATGCGACAAGAATAGACATGACCATACGCTATTGGGCGTAACAGGCTCGGGAAAGACCTTTACCATAGCCAATGTCATAGCGCAGGTTAATCGCCCAACGCTCATCATAAGCCACAACAAGACGCTTGCAGCACAGCTCTATGGCGAGTTCAAAAACTTCTTTCCGGATAATGCCGTGGAATATTTCGTGTCGTACTACGACTACTACCAGCCCGAGGCATACATCGCATCTACAGATACATACATCGAGAAAGACCTCTCTATCAACGAGGAGATCGAGCAACTACGTCTAAAGACCGTAACTACACTTCTTTCGGGACGTCGCGATGTGATTGTCGTATCGAGTGTATCGTGCATCTACGGCTGCGGCAACCCCGAGTCGTTCCATAGCATGGCATTCACCATAAGTCGCGGAGATAGACACGAAAGACAACCTTTTCTACGCCATTTGGTCGATGCTTTCTACTCGCGCACGGAGTTTGAACTACGCCCCGCCACATTCCGCGTAATGGGCGAGACGATAGATATAATGGCCGCATTTGGCGAATTCGGCAACCACTGCTTCCGCATCGAATTTTTCGACAAGGAGGTAGAGGCTATATATAGCATTGATCCTACAACGGGACAAAAACTCGGTGAGTTAGACAGCGTGACGATATATCCCACAAACCTCTTTGTAACATCACAAGATAGCATCAAGAGGGCGATAATGGATATTCAGACCGATATGGAGGCACAGATTAGATTCTTCGAGAGCGAGAATAGACCCGTAGAGGCACAACGCATCAAGCAGCGCGTAGAGTATGACCTTGAGATGATCAAGGAGCTCGGATATTGCTCAGGTATAGAGAACTACTCGCGTTATTTGGATGGCAGAGCCCCTGGAACACGCCCATTCTGCCTCATCGACTTCTTCCCAAAGGATGCAATAACGGTCATCGACGAGAGCCACGTCACAGTACCGCAGATACGCGGCATGTTTGGTGGCGATAGAGCGCGTAAAGAGGCCTTGGTGGAGTATGGCTTCCGACTACCTGCCGCTAAGGATAACCGACCGCTAACACTCGGAGAGTTCGAGATGCTAACTACGGAGCGAGTGTACGTGAGTGCGACACCTTCGGACTACGAACTAAACAAGAGCGAAGGCGTAGTCGCCGAGCAGTTTATACGCCCGACACATATTGTAGACCCTGCGCTCGACATACGACGTAGCGAGCACCAGATAGATGACCTCGTAGAGGCTGTAAATGCTACGATACGCCGCGGTGAGAAGGTTATCATCACCACCATCACCAAACGTATGGCAGAGGAGGTATCGCGCTATTTGGAGCGCCTGGGCATACGCAACAGCTACATACACTCCGACATCGATACGATGGATCGCATACAGATTCTCGAGGATTTACGCGATGACATGATAGATGTTATCGTCGGCGTAAACCTGCTACGTGAGGGTATCGATCTTCCGGAGGTAAGCCTCGTAATAATCCTGGATGCCGACAAGGAGGGATTCTTGCGTAACGAACGCTCCATAACGCAGATTGCAGGACGTGCGGCACGCCACACAAATGGCCGTGTGATACTATATGCCAATACGATGAATCGCTCGTTAGTACAAGCCGTAATAGAGAGTAATAGACGACGCTGGAAGCAGATCGAGTATAACATTTCACACGGCGTATTACCAGCAATGGCAAAGAAGAGCGGTAGTGGTCAGAAAGATCTTCTAAGCAGCAAGAATACCGAAAATGTAGACCTCGTAGCACACCCAATACACGAGGAACACTACGCAATGCCGCTAGCAGCAGAGGAGCTATCTGAGTACCGAAGCGAGCGATCGCTGGAAGAACTTATCGCCGAAGCAAAGGCCGATATGGAGAGTGCCGCAAAGGCTCTCGACTTTATGGCAGCAGCGAAACATCGAGATAGAATGTACGAGTTGCAGCAAAAATTGGAAGATAGCAAAAAACGATAATCCAACATCAAATATTTCATAAATTAAGAGCATCCAAAGATACAAGGTCTTCGGATGCTCTTTTTGTTTACTCTATAATAGCCGCATTTTATCGCAGAATTATACGCAATTTTCACTCATACATAGTGTATATTTATTACACAGTATAAATTCCGATATTTCAAACAAGGTTACCTACTAAGCAAATTACAATGATCTGAGCTAACTACATTCAACAAAGTAGGCGAACATATTACCGAGAAAACAAGAGCGCCTGCAACGCGGTATCAGCATTACAGGCGACATCTATATATTAGCCTTAGGGCGACTACTCAGTAAAAGTCTCAAACGTATGATCCGAGTAGAGGATGATCACTCGCTCCACGCGCTTTCCACCATTTTTAGAAGATTGAAAAATGGAAGGCATACTATTTTTTGTAGAATTTTCTCCCGCTATAGATTCTATATTTTCCTCGACATCGAATAGTGGCTCGCTTGGCGAAGAGAAGATAGTAGGGGTAGCAGATGGCTGCATCGTAGCAGAAGAGGCCGAAGAACGCAACATCTCCGATCCGTCGAGCAGCAACCAGTCAGGGTTGATATCGGGGAATAGGCGCAAGATTTTTACCACCAAATCGAAGCTCGGTTTATTGCGACCAGAGAGAATATGCGAAATTGCCGACGGCTGAATTTCGAGCAGTCGGGCAAGAGAGGTCGCTGTGTGACGCTTCTCGCGGAGCAAAATTTCGAGTTTTTCCTTCATATTCTATATTTTTTACAAATATAAACATTTTATTTTTGTAAACAAAATTTTCATTACAAAAGTAACGCATTAGCAAGTGTTGATAACTATTACATTTGTAAATATCGCATTATGGTAAAATTAGGTAAATCTTTTTATCAAAAATAAACTTTATATAAAAATATGCTAATAGCTGATTTTTAGAGTATTTGCACATATTCAACACAAATATACCTAATATTACACAAAACAACCCCTAAATAGATATATAGGCGCGATTTAGATTGATATATACATTGTAACTAACTGATTTCCAATAGTGTCAAAATATATAGTTCAACGCTTTTACTTCAACTAAACAGTGGTAAAAATGGGGTTTATTAGTCGTAACAGTTAGGGTGACAAATGTAAAGATTTAGAGTTGTTAACAACTTATTTCTGATTACTTTTGTAATGATTACAGATGTATCATTGGATTCTCATATTTACAAAAGTAAACACAAGAGGTGAAAATTTATAAAAAATGTGTGAAGAAATCAGCTCTAACTACAAGATTGAGGAAATTAACATAGAGCCGCTATATTATGTTAAATAAATATGTGCGACAGGCTCGACACACTCA
>JAFYXB010000081.1 GCA_017546345.1 Alistipes sp.
AACTGATCCTTGTTGTCCATAATCTGCTTAGCGAAGTTCTCCAACATATCAGCAGGTGCTGAAGGCATACCGTACTGTGCGAACTGCATCTGTGCGAATGACATAGCCTCAGCCTTAGCCTCGTCTGGAGTAACCTCCAACTTACCCTCAGTGATGAAGTGCTTCTGCAAGTAGTTCCAAGTGAACATCTTGATAAATGCAGGGAAGTCCTTCTCGATCTCCTCGCGTGAGAACTTACCCTCGTTGATAACATACAACCAACGCTTCAAGAACTCCTCAGGCATGTTCAAAGCTGCCTTCTCGAGGATGAAGTTACGAACGCTGTTTACGAACATAAAGTCGCACTCGCGCTTCAACTCACGCTCGATCTCCTCGGCGATGAACTTGTTGAGCTCCTCCTCAGATGTTACGTTACCTGCGGGGAATGCCATCTTGAAGAACTCCTCGTTGAGCTCAGGATCAGCGAAACGACGAATCTTTGTGATCTCCAACTCGAACTCAGGGTTGATGCCCTCCAACTCCTCAGCCTTAACTGAAAGGATTGCAGCACGCTGCTCAGGCTTCTTGTAGAGCTCGTTGATGTTTACCTTAGTCTTGTAGCCAACCTCCTTGCCGATGAACGCTGCGCGCTCCTCGTCAGACATTGAGATAAGACCTACGTAAGCCTCCTCGATGCGCAAGTCACCGTTGTCCAAAGTTACGTTCAACGCCTCGTCCTTCTCTACCTTCTCTACCTCTACCAAGCGGCCATAACGACGCAAGTAGTTAGAGCGGTACTCAGACTGCATCTTCTCGTCTACCTTAATCTTGTTGTAAGTTACCTTATCCTTAGCTGTAAGCTCGAACTCGATCTTTGGAGCCTCGCCGATCTCGAACATGAACTCGAACTCGGTGTTGTTCTCGAAATCGAACTCGCCCTGCTCCTCTGATGGGATAACATCACCTACGTAGTCGATGTTCTCCTTCTGCAAGTACTCGAATACTGAGTTAGATGCTACACGGTATGACTGCTCTGCAACCACACCCTTACCAAACATCTTCTTAACGATGCCCATAGGTACCATACCTGGACGGAAACCTGGGATATTAGCCTTGCGCTTGTACTCACGCAACTGGCTCTCTACTGCCTGACCGTAGTCAGCCTCATTGACAACGACCTTCAATACCGAAATGCCGCCATCGCGCTGTTCTCTTGTAATATTCATAGCTTTATACTGTTTATTTTGTTTTAATTTTTTCAGTTTGTCAGAGGCTATCACGCCCTTCAACTTATATAAATAAGTATAAAATCGCGCAAAGATAATACAAATTTCTCAAAATACAAATCCAACAGCTCTACATACCCTCGCGAAGCCACCAATTAAGCGGCTCGAAGTTTATATGTGGTAACTAAATGTTTATTTCGCTGCGATGCTTCCTTTGCTACAACTTTTTTTGTACCTTTGCCGTGGTTATGATTTTAGATGTTGTACGACATAAGTTTGCCGAGGCACTTCTCGCGCTTCTCCTCCTCGCTCTCTCGGCGATGGTGGCTGCTATGTGTGCCCCTACACTCCCCGAGGTAGTGGTGGCAAATGCTGCACCTCTGCGACCTATGTTACACACCTTCGCCGTAAACCACCATATCCTCGCGGCACTCATCATTCTGCCGCTTTTCTGCTCCGCAGCACTGCGTTTTGCACGCGCTACGATACGTATCTCGCTATACCCCGAATCGACGATGGCTGCCATAGCCATAGCCGCTGTTGTGCTACTCGCAATGACCTCGGGCGGCGAGGCCTTTGTCCTGATGATTATAGCCTTTCTTCTGTGCTATAGTCTGGGTCGTCTGCTCGGCTGTTTTGGCCCGTCGATGCGTGCTCAGCGACTCTTTAGTGCTATGCTGGCTGTGGGATGCATGCCACTAATAGACAGCTCGTTACTTGCCTTGGTAATCGTAATGCCGCTGCTGCTAATCTTCGTGCGACGCACGCTTCGCGAGAGTATCATATCTATCGTCGGAGCAATACTCCCACTATTCGCATATAGCTATATCGCGTGGTGCTTAGGTGACGATTTTACGGCGACAGCAATCGCCCTTTGGAACGATATGCTAACCCCTGCGTATGGCAGCATTGCAACCTATATCACCCTGCCACGAATGGTCTTCGTAGTGATGCTCGTCGTGATGCAGCTATCCAGCTCAGCAATCTACATCTCTGACCGTATGTCGTTAGGCCCTGGTGTGCGTCATGCGTGGAGCTTTTTGCAACTATTATTTGCACTCCTCGTGCTTCTTGCGCTCCTTCTGCCATCGGCATCATCGGTCCTATTTGTCGTGGCTACACTCCCCGTAATAGCTATGCTACCACTGCTGCTTATGCGTGTCCCAGCATACCTATCTACACTCCTATTCTTCATCTTGTTATCTTGTAGCTACATCATCCTAATCCTTAATATTCTCGCATAATTATCCGCATATTCAGGGCGTTTATGCGGGAAAAAATGGGGTTGTGTGGGAAAAATAGGAAAAAATATTTGGTATTCCGAGAATAATATGTATCTTTGCACAGCAAACAGAGGTTTATGAGCGCACATCTCGAATAATTCTCATGGACACACCAATAGCTCATAAACTGAATAATAAATTTTCTCATTAACCTAACTAATTAGAGAGTGGCTATCTGTGAAGACGCCACTCTCATTTCTTTTATTTTTTGTGATAAGGGGCCATCTTTGGCTCTTCAATCAAAGCCACCAATGGGACGTACATCAAGTACTACCCATCGGTGGCTTTTTCATGGGTCAGTCCGAAAATCCAGTGGGGAAAATTGAAAAAAAGTTTTATCTTTGTGTTATGGTTAAGCATAAAGAGAATATAAATGATCCATTGAAGTTGTTGTTGCCTGGGGTAATATACGACTATTTTGAGTTGGTGCATACCGAGATATCGGATAAAGATGTGCATCTATTTTTAGACGAGGTGCACAATCCTCCTAAGCCTGTTGGCTATGAGAGCAAGGGTTTTACCCAACAGAGTATAATCCAA
>JAFYXB010000082.1 GCA_017546345.1 Alistipes sp.
GTCTCGGCATACAGTTCGACATCTGCTATATCGACCTTGCGTACCAGTACAACGTAGCTAAATACTCGGACTTCAAGAGCTTCTATGCCGTAGACGAGACCGATTCATCGCAGAGCATCGAGAGCAAGACATTCGGCCTTAAGACCGACCGTCATATCGCGGTGCTCACATTCGGTTTCAGATTCTAAACTTTATGACATATAAACAAATATGGCTGCCCAGAAAGGACAGCCATATTTTATTTAGTTGGTTCTGTTAGACACTTACACCTCTTAAAGAAGTTGTATAACAAGAGCTTATTTTAGGCGCACGAAGCTCAAAAAGCGGGCAATGATGCAAAAAGCGGAGTTTACTCGAAGTGGTAAATGAGCATTTTAAGAGCAAGTGCAACACCAAAGCTGCCTCGTTAGACAACTTCTTAGCCCTCTATGTCTTTAAAGTAGCGGTACGTTGCAACACGAAGCTCCTCCGCAGCAGGATCGTCACACACGATAATACCTGCGGGATGAAGCTGCAGTGCCGACAATGTCCACTGGTGGTTGTAGCTACCCTCGATAGCGTGACGCAAAGCACGCGCCTTCTTGCGTCCCGTAGCCAAGATAAGCACCTTACGGGCATCCATAATAGTACCGACACCTACGGTGAGAGCCTTGGTAGGCACCTGCGAAATATCGCCACCAAAGAAGCGCGAATTTACAGCAATAGTGTCGGGCGTGAGGGTCTTGATGCGTGTACGCGACTGGAGCGACGAGAAGGGCTCGTTGAAGGCGATATGGCCATCCTCGCCTACGCCACCCATAAAGAGGTCGATGCCACCCGCTGCAACGATAGCAGCCTCGTAGGCAGCACACTCCGAAACGAGATCCTCGGCATTACCGTTGAGGATGTGTACATTCTCCTTGCAGATATCCACATGGCTGAAGAAGTTGTTCCACATAAACGAGTGGTAGCTCTCGGGGTGCTCCTCGGCAAGACCTACATACTCATCCATA
Source organism: Alistipes sp. (assembly GCA_017546345.1). GTDB lineage: Bacteria > Bacteroidota > Bacteroidia > Bacteroidales > Rikenellaceae > Alistipes. The sequence continues at coordinate 993 of JAFYXB010000082.1, forward strand.
TTAAAGGTCACTACATTCTTGAACGACACCTCGCCAGCCTTATGCAAGCGGATAAGCTCACGGTAGGTCTCCAAAGGTGTAGAGCCTGTAGGAAGACCCAATACGAATGGTTTGTCTGTAACAGCTGCCTTAGCCTTGATCTGCTCGACAATGTAGGCAGCAGCCCACTGGGCAACCTCTGCACTACGATCCTTGATGATTACTCTCATATACTATATTGCATTTTTTATTCTAAAACATCTTTACGAAGACCTCGATAGCCTGATACTCCGCCATACCGAGCTTATCGTAGAGCTTCGCAGTATTCTGCGTGCGCTCCTCGGCACGCTGCCAGAACTCGCGAGTGTCGCTACCAGGGAAGGGTACGATATCCTTCTGCGAGAGGTGACGATATATGGCGTGACGCTTCTTGAGCATCTCCGAGGGCGATAGGGGCACAGCCATATCTACAAGGCCCAGATTCCACTCCATCCACGCGCCACGGTAGAGCCACAAGTGGCACTCCTCTCGCCAATCATCATCCTGCGTGCGCTCCAATGCCTGAAGCAGAGCCTCCATACATGTACGGTGCGTGCCGTGTGGATCGGCCAAGTCGCCCGCAGCATAAATCTGGTGTGGACGTACCTCGCGAAGCAAGTTTACGATGATGTCGATGTCGGCATCGGTAAGCTCACCCTTCTTGATACCACCCGTCTCGTAGAATGGCATATTGAGGAAGTGGGCATTAGTATCGGGATTAAGGCCGAACGAACGTACCGCAGCACGCGCCTCGGCACGACGAATAGAGCCCTTAATGTCGAGCAGACGGCGAGGCTCGGGCTCACCACGATGCTTCGTAGTGATGCACTCGTTGATCTCATTATAGATATTGCCGAGGCCAAGCTCCTTAGCTGTATCGATATTCTGCAATACCACGTCGTCGTGCACAGCCACATTGCCAGATGTCTGGTAGGCTACGTGCACATCGTGCTCCTGCTCCACAAGGCGAATGAAGGTACCACCCATCGAGATAACATCGTCGTCGGGGTGGGGCGAGAAGATAAGCACTCGCTTAGGATAGGGCAACGAGGGGGCAGGACGTGTCGAGTCATCGGCATTGGGCTTACCGCCTGGCCAACCCGTAATGGTGTGCTGCAAATCGTTGAATACACGGATGTTGATCTTGTCGTAGGTGCCGCACTTCTCCAACAACTCGCCAAGCGAATTCTCCAAATAATCCTGATATGTGAGCTTAAGAATTGGCTTATTGACCTTCTCACAGAGCCATACCACCGCCTTGCGGACAAATTTAGGTGTCCAGTTACAAGGGCCTACGAGCCATGGCGTAGACTCGCGTGTGAGTTTCTCGGCAGCATTCTCGTCGATGACAACCTCGATTGAGCGGTGCTCCTGGAGGTGGCTGGCGGGAACCATATCGGTAACATCGCCCTCGACAACCTGCTGTACTACATCGGCCTTGTCCTCACCCCACGCCATAAGCACCACGCGGTCGGCACGCATAACCGTACCCAAACCCATCGTGATAGCCATCTTGGGCGTGTTGTCGAGACCAAAGAACTGCGCAGCCTGAATTTTGCGCGTGTGGTGCGACAACTCGACAAGGCGCGTTGGCGACTTGACATAGGATCCTGGCTCGTTGAAGCCAATCTGACCCTGCTCACCCATACCGATAATCATAAGGTCGATCTTACGTATCGACTTCTCATACTCGGCACAGTACTCCGAAATCTCGCTCTCGGGAACCGTACCGCTGGGGATATGGATATTCTCGGGAAGAATGTCTATGTGCTTGAGAAAATCGTCGTGGATACGGTAGTTGCGGCTTTGCTGCTCATCCTTGCTGATGGGATAGAACTCGTCGAGCGAATATACCGCCACGTTACGGAACGACACCTTGCCCTCTTTGTAGCGCTTCACCAACTCGCGGTAGAGGCCCAATGGGGTGCGTCCTGTTGTCAAACCCAAAACAAATGGTGGTAGCTCCTCGTAGATGTCGCGCGCCGAGGCGTTGTCGCCATGCTGACGAACCAAACGACATATCAGGTCGGCTACATAGTTTACGCCATAATACTCGCTCTCGAAAACTTTGGTGGGGATACGCTCATAACGATGCACAATATCCCTTGGCGCAGACTCCTTTACAAGTCCACCATCTTTTGGTAGTTTGTACTTGTTATTCATACTCTATCTTTCTTTATCTCACTAACTTAAACCCTCTATGAGCAACATTTTCTGCAGCACATGCCACGCCACACTCATCAAATATGCCCATAAGACTCTCAAAGATAGTAAAATTTTATGAAAGATTGTTGTTTTAGAATAAAAATATGGCTGCTGGCCTGGGTTATAATTAAAAAAATAGGGAATGAGCTGTAGCGTAGAGGGCTATGATTGAGAGTATGGGATAACACCACGCCTCCCTGCACAACCCAATTTCTTGTTAGAAGGGGTCAGATCTGGCCTCGATAAAGAAATTGCCCCAGATGGGTAGTACTTGACGTATTTCCCATTTGGTGGCATTGATTGAAGCGGCGCAGATGCACCACTATCACGAGAAATTAATTTCTTGTTAGAAGGGGTTCGATGTGGCCTCGATAAAGAAATTGCCCCAGATGGGTAGTACTTGATGTACGTCCCATTTGGGGCAATGATTGAGAGGTCGCAGATGACCCCTTATCACATGAAATTTCTTGTCAGAAGGTGGCAGATGCTGCAACGATAAAGAAGTTGGGCTGGATGGGACATACTAAGCGTATTTCCCATTCAGCCCAACGATTGAGATGCAGCAGATGCTGCCTTATCACAAGAAATTAGCAGTTCATGGCACCACAACAGTGAATAACCTGACCGCTTACGTATGATGACATATCGCTCGCAAGGAACAACGCTACATTGGCAACATCCTCGGGAGTACCACCGCGACGCAAAGGAATCTGTGCTGCCCACTGATCCTTAACCTCCTGAGAGAGCTGGTTGGTCATGTCGGTAATGATGAAGCCTGGAGCGATGCAGTTTGCACGAATGCCACGAGGACCCATCTCCTTAGCGATAGACTTTGCAAGACCAATCATACCCGCCTTAGATGCCGAGTAGTTGCACTGACCAGCGTTGCCGCTTACGCCAACTACTGATGACATATTGATAATAGAGCCGCTACGCTGCTTTGCCATAACGGGAGTAACAGCGTGGATGAAGTTGAATGCCGACTTGAGGTTTACGTTGATGACTGCATCCCACTGCTCCTCAGACATACGCATCATAAGGCCATCCTTTGTAATACCTGCGTTGTTTACCAAAACGTCGATGCGACCGAAGTCCGCAACAACCTGCTTTACAACCTCGTGAGTCTCCTCAAAGAGGGCTGCGTTAGATGCGTAGGCCTTAGCCTTAACGCCCATCGCCTCGAGCTCCTTTACGGTCTGCTCTACAGCCTCGTTGATAACCAAATCGGTGAATGCCACATCGGCACCTGCCTCGGCATAGCGCATAGCAATAGCCTTGCCGATACCACGTCCAGCACCTGTTACGAGTGCTACCTTACCTTCCAGAAGTTTCATACTATTTATGAGTTTCGTTTCTGTTTGTTTTACTGCAATGATTCTTATTTGTTCTCCCACTTACGCAAAGCTACGCAGGCATTGTGACCACCGAAGCCGAGTGAGTTAGAGATAGCCACTGTGAGGGATGCCTCCTGAGCCTTGAGAGGTGTGTAGTCGAGGTCGCACTCGGGATCGGGATTTGTAAGACCGATAGTAGGAGTTACGATACCGTGGTGGAGTGACAATGCCGAAGCGATGAGCTCCACAGCACCTGTTGCACCAAGCATGTGGCCTGTGATAGACTTTGTAGAGGTGATCTTCGCCTTGTGTGCAGCCTCCTCACCCATAGCGAGCTTGATAGCCTTAGTCTCGGCAGCATCGTTAAGAGGAGTACCTGTACCGTGAGCGTTGATGTAGAGAAGATCCTTCTCGGTGTCGAACTCCGCCTCGTCCAACGCCTGCTTGATAGCACGCGATGCGGGGATACCGTCGGGACGGGGAGCAGTAAAGTGGTGAGCATCGCAGCTATTGCCATAACCTACAACCTCGGCGTAGATCTTAGCACCACGCTTGAGTGCGCTCTCCAACTCCTCGAAGATCATCACACCTGCACCCTCGGCAATAACGAAGCCGTGGCGATCAGCCGAGAAGGGCAATGATGCCTGCTTGGGATCCTCCGAGCGTGATAGTGCCTTGCTGTTTGCAAAACCTGCGATTGCCAAGGGGTGTACCGAAGCCTCGGCACCACCTGTGATGATAGCGTCGGCATAGCCGTGCTTGATAGCGCGGAAGGCCTCACCTGCAGCGTGTGTACCTGTAGCACAAGCTGTAACAACGGGCAAGCATACGCCCTGTGCGTTGTGCGAGATAGCCACGTTACCCGAAGCGATGTTCGAGATCATCATAGGCACGAAGAAGGGCGAGATACGGTTAAGACCCTCCTCCAACATAACCTTAGTCTGGTTTACGAATGTATCCATACCGCCAATACCAGAACCGATATATACACCAAGTCTCTCGGGGTCGATATTCTCGCCACTCTTAAGACCCGAATCCTTCATAGCATCCGATGCTGCTGCCATAGCATAGAGGCAGAAACGATCGCTACGACGTGCAAGACCCTTGTCGAGCTCGTACTCCGACTGATCGAAGTTCTTGATCTGGCCTGCAACCTTCACAGGGAGGTCGTACTCGTCCAAGCCCTGAATGAAGTCGATACCGCAGTTGCCCTCAACGAGGTTCTTCCATGTCTCCTCGATATGATTACCCACGGGGGTAATTGCACCAATACCGGTGATAACTACTCTTCTTTCCATTTATTCCGTTAGTATTCTATGACACCCTCTGCGGAGTGTCGGTTGTTATTCTCTAAATTTTCTCAATAGTATAATATGGTATCACACCTACTTTTATTATTTCGCCCACTCGATGACGCAAGCACCTGTCGTAAAGCCAGCACCAAAGGCACTGAAGACAAGCTTATCGCCCTTCTGGAGCTTGCCACCACGGTTGAGCTCGTCGAGCAACGCGGGAAGCGCTGCTGAAGAGATGTTACCGTAGCGCTCCACGTTGTGGGGAACACGCTCCTCATCAACACCAAGGAAGTTGCGAATAGCATCGATGATACGACGGTTGGCCTGGTGGAGTACGTAGTACTTGATATCGTCGGTCTTAAGACCCGTCTCCTCGAGAAGAGTCTTGATATCCTTATTTGAGTTGGAAACAGCGTGCTTGAAGACCTCGCGGCCACGCATCACCAAAGGCTCGAAGTTCTCATCCTTGTCGATGTAGGGAGTGGGCTCCAACTTACGCTGGTAGTAGAGCACGTTGGTCATAGACTCCGTTGTTAGACGAATAGCCTTGAGCTCGTCACCCTCGGTTACAACGGCTGCACCAGCACCATCACCAAAGAGTACGCACGTGCTGCGGTTCTGCCAGCTAACCATACGTGAAGGCTCCTCGGCACATACGATAAGTATATTCTTTGCCTTCTTGCAGCGAAGCTTATCCTCGGCCATATCCATAGCGTAGATAAAACCTGCGCAAGCAGCGTTGATATCGACTGTTGGACACTTTGCACCAAGCTTACCCTGAATGATACAGCTCAATGCTGGTGTTACAAACTCGTTCACCACGTTCGAGCAAATGATGAAGTCGATGTCGGCAGCCGTAAGACCCGCATCCTCGAGAGCCTTATTGGCCGCATCGGTTGCCAGATCTTCGAGCTTCTCCGACGAAATCACGCATCGCTCCTTGATACCAGTACGCTCGGTAATCCATTCGTCGGTAGTTTCGAGGAATTTCTCCAACATCTCGTTGCTCACTGCACACTTGGGGTGTGCCGAGCCTGTTCCTATAATCTTCATTCGAATTAGACTATAATTGTTAAATTAGTAAATCCTTCTGTTGTGTCGTTAGCGAACATGTCTCACCAACGTCGTGCCATACCCCAAAGAGCATAGCCCTTTTCGATGACACGCAAAGATATTATCTCTCATCATACGCGCACGTATTTTGTGGTATAAACCCATATTTTGTGGTGAATTTGTAAAATATGTGGTAAAAGTTTGGCAATTTTCGAGGTTTTCAATAATTTTGTAGCCAAAAGATAGAGGCTTAGACAATGAAAACACATCTCGAAATTCCCAAATTTCTCGTGTCGCGCAGGTATATATCTGCTGTGATTGCCTTCATCGTACTCTTCTCGGTGGGCTTTATGCTCATCTATCGTCCCTTCGCGCTGGCGGTATGGTTTAGCACCGAAGATATGCTATGCTTCAGCTTCACCATTCTATTCTATATCCTCGCAATCACAATTTTGGTGTGCAGCCGAGCGCTAATGTATGCTATTCAGGATCGGCTGAACCTCACGGCAGCGACATACGTGTGGTGGATGATGGGCGAGAACGTACTAATATCGCTACTCTACACGCTTATTACGGTGTGGGTATTCCCCATTGCAGATGTGTCGCTACCCGAAATTGCTACACGTGCGCTGATGTGCGTGACGCTCATACTCGCTATTCCTAACGGACTTGTCTCGTTCTACGCCGCATATCGCACTAAGTGCGAGGAGTTAGAGGCAACACAGTATCAGCTACAACGCCTCGGCGAGGAGTATCGCATATTGCAGAGTAGCAAGGAGCACGAACTGCGTGCTGCCGAGGCACGTCCAGCAACTGTGCCGACGGCTCCGAAGATGATACACCTCTATGACAACAGCGGCACACTACGCCTAACAATCAATATCGACGCACTATACTATATGGAGTCGGAGGACAACTACATAAAGGTCTATTACAAGCACAACGACAAGATTGCGTCGTATATGCTACGTTGTCGCACACGCACCGTGGAGCAGAGTCTCGAAGGTACAAATATGGTGCGTTGTCACCGCTCCTATATCGTAAATATCGAGAAGATACGCTTCTTGCAGGAGGAGCGCCGTCTACACTTCATAGCTCTCGACGACGAGAGCATCAAGCGCATACCCGTATCGCGTAGCTATTACGACTCGGTGGTAGCATCGTTCGACAAACTACGCAGAGCATAAGACTAACGCTTCAACAGATTAAGCGAGAGTGATGGGGCTGAGAGATCTCAGTTACTGTCACTCTCGCTTCGTTTTCGCAATTTCCTTCATTTTCGCGGTTTCAGCACCAATCACGTGGCATAAATCTTGCCCGAAATAGAGGGATTTTCGCAATACCTTATATTTATAGAAGAATAATAAAATCATTGTTTTGAGTAAAAATATCTATATAAATATTTCTAAATTCATTATTAATTTATATATTTGCGATGAGAAAATTAAACAACTTTAACAAAAGAATTCGAGATGAGAAAGTTTAGATTACTATTTGCGGTGTGCACATTGGCGACAATGATGTTGCCAATCGGTTGCGAGAAAGAGACCCCCGTAGGACCTTCAGCAGATGATCAGACAGCGATTGTACTCGAGCAGACGAGCCTCGAGGTGGATGCCGATGGTGGCAAGATGGAGGTGGGCTACAGTGTCGAGAACCCTATTTCGGGAGCTAAAGCTCTGCTTATAAGCGATGCCGAGTGGGTTGTCGCATCGGAGAGCGATGTGGATAAGCTCATATTTACGGTGGATAAGAACATATCGACCGAGGATCGCTCAACGACACTTATCGTGCGCTACCCACAAGCCAAGGAGGTTAGCTTCGAGGTAAAGCAGTTTGGTGTGACCAGCGCAGAGTTTGAGTTGAGTGTAAATAGGGTTACGTACAACGCCTTCGAGTCGGAGCTTAAGGCTGCGGATCAGACGACATACTACGTGCTCTATATGTCAGAGGTGAGCTACTTCCAGGAGTGGGATATCGACACTAACGATGAGCTATTTATGGACGACAAGGCATTCTTCGAGGAGTATGCCTCATACTTCGGCATGAATCTCGGAGACTTTATGGAGGAGTATGGCTTTGCGTACCAGGGTGACCGTGTATCGGATTGGACAGGACTTGTGCCAGCGTGCGAGTATGCGGTATATGTCTACGGTATCGAGTTTAACGACGACAGAAGCGACTATACACGCACTACGCCCGTCTATTACGCCGTAGCCAAGACACCAATCAACGAGATTGGCACGCAGGACTTCGCTGTAGAACTCTCGATAGATGGTCCAGATGTTGAGGTAAGCATGACTCCCGAGAACTATACGGGCAACTACGTATCCTACATATTTAGCGACTTGGAGCCGCTCTATATGCCCGAGGGCAGCAAGGTAGACGAGAGCTACACGCTGGCTATGGCGCAGCAGTGGATGAGCGACTACAACTCATACGCGCTATACTCGGAGATGAGCAACGAGGAGATCCTCGCAGCCTATAGCCACTCTGGCGAGGTAGTCGTGGGTGATACGCTAAGTGCCGAGAGCCGATACAGCATCGCAGTATTTGCAATCACCGAGGTAGATGGTCTGCTTCTTCTCTCATCGACACCCGTTGTCAAGAGCTTTATTACGGGCGGCGTAGAGCAGTCGGGTATGACCTTCGAGGTGACATTGAATAGCTGCTACTCGCGCGTGGTCGATATTACGATTACACCATCGAACGATGATGAGTACTACACGATACTTCTCGTTAAGAGCGACGAGCTTGGTGGAATGACCGATGGTGACGAGATTGTCGAGTGGGTTGTTACGTCGTACTGGTTCAGCGAGTACATTGGCGAGTACAACTACTATGCGAACTATCTTGAGCCCGAGACCGACTACTCGATGCTAATATTTGGTGTATATGCCGATGCTGCAACAACAGGTCTTACACGCCTCGATTTCACAACCGAGCCAGCAGCGGCAGCACAGAATAGTGTATCGCGCATCGAGTTTAACGGCCCGTATGATCCTATGGCGATATACGCACTCGACCAGAGCGATGCAACGCTGCCATACTACGAGGGGTACTTTGTGATGTGGATGGAGACAATCGCCGAGCACGACAATTATGCCGATGTCTTCCACTACATCTACGATACGGCGACCATTGCAGAGTGGGGCGATGATGCGATATTCGAGGATTTGGTAGCCTACTACTACGAGCCTATTGGCACAGCCCCTGGCGAGTATGGCGTGGAGTATCGCCTCGCAGCGGCATTGCAGGACGAAAGGGGTAACTATAGCGAGATGATCTATAGCGATCCATTTACCTATACAGCGGCTGAGTTGCGTGATCCGCAGGAGTTTATCGACAAGGTCTACTACAGCGACACACGCTCACGTGGTAGGATGGTTGTCGTAGGTCGCAACGAGATAGAGTCGCTCTACGAGGCAAAGCAGAGCATCGAAGCGATAGCTCCCAGCGTAGTGGCTCCCGTGGCACAGAAGCCCTCGGCAAAAAAATACGATAAGCTGGCAAAGTAGTCAGGCTTAATAGCATAAATCTCCCCCGCTTCACAATCGAACGGGGGAGATTTATTTGCTTAAAGGGGAGTACTCTACTTCGTAGCCCTCAACTTATCGACAAACTCGGGATATTCGCTCCACAGAGGCTCGGTGAGCAACCACCACTCTCTCGCCTCGGCCTGGCGCGAAGGACGCTCCGAAGAGATATCCTTGCGGAATGCCTCATCGGCAGGGTGCTCCACAGCAATAAGCTCGGTATAAAACTCCTTATGGCGCGACTTGAGCAACTTAACAAGCTCTCTATCCAACTCGCCATCTCGCTCGAGCGATGCCCAAAGGCGTGCCACGACAGCCTCGGCCGACTTATCGGTAAGGTCTATGGCAAGATCTTCGAAGGCCTCCCACTCCTCGATAGCTACATAGCAGAGCGCCAAGAGATTAACAGCCTCGAAATGGTCCTCAGGATCGCAATCCAAAAGCATCTCCAACTGCGCAGTACACATCTCCAAATCGCCAATACGGAAGTGATCCGTAGCCGAGCCGTAGATGATCGCAAGTGCTGCACGGCTATTGTCATGCTCCCAACGCAAAGGCATAGCCTCATCCTCGGGCAAAGCCTCGGCAAGAAGTGTAAAGGCATCGTAGCGCGCCTCACACGCCTCGGCATATCGGCCCTCAGCAACGAGCTTATCGACACTATTCTTATACTTTACAAAGTTGTATTTCGCACCGCCCTCGAGCTCAAAGCACTGATCAGCAGCGGGATTAAACTGTAGCTCCATATTTTATATCTTTGCGTATTTTAACAATAATAAGGCCTGAGATAATGGCTGTAACTGCTGCTGCATATACATAGGCTGCCATAGACGCTCCCATACCGATAAACTGATTCGACACAAAGACAAAGGCCGAGCAGACATAGGTCATAATCATCGCAGGGATGAGAGCCAAAAAAGTACACTTGCTACCCTTGCGACTCAACCACGCGGTAATCATCCAGAGGGTAAGCACCGAGAGCGCCTGGTTGAACCAAGCGAAATATCGCCAAATGACATCGAAGTCGATAAAGGCGATGCCAATACCCAAGGCAAACAACGGAAGGCTAATTAGTAGACGCTTAACGATAGAGCGCTGCTCGATGCCAAGCATATCGGCAACGATAAGACGAGCCGAGCGGAAGGCAGTATCGCCCGATGTGATAGGAGCTGCAACCACGCCAAGAAGTGTGAGGATGCTACCAATAGCACCCAGAGTGGTAACGCTAATAGTTGATACCGCAAGGCCTGCATCGTTGTTATTCTCGACCATAAAGCCATTGAGTCCCTCGACACCACCGAAGAATGCCATAGCCACAGCAGCCCAAATCAATGCAATGACCGACTCGGCAATCATAGCACCAAAGACTCTGGGGCGCGATTGTTGCTCGTTGGTCATACAACGCGCCATAAGTGGCGACTGCGTAGCGTGAAAGCCCGAGATAGCTCCACAAGCGATGCTGATAAAGAGTGTCGGGATGATTGGTAGCTTCTCGGCGTTGTAGTGCATATTCTCTATAGAGAGGAGCTCGGGAATAGTATAATCGCCGAATATCAGCATACCAAACATACTGAGTGCCATAAAGATAAGCGCTGCACCAAAGATTGGGTATATCTTGCCGATAATCTTATCCACGGGGAGTATTGTAGCGACAAAATAATAGGCGATGATTATGCCCACCCACACCAAATAGGGCATCGCTGTCATGCTTGTAAGCACCTTGGCAGGGGTGACAATAAAGACGCCACCGACCAAAATCATAAGGATAGGTATCATCACCAACGAGAAACGGTGCATACCCTTGCCGAGATACTTACCGATAATCTCGGGGAGGCTGCGACCTTCGTTACGCAGCGAGATAACACCCGAAAGATAATCGTGCATAGCACCCATAAAGATACCGCCAAGCGTAATCCATAGGAACGCTACAGGACCATAGCACGCACCGAGGATTGCACCAAAAATAGGACCCGTACCTGCGATGTTGAGAAGCTGGATGAGGAAAATGCGCCAGCGAGGTAGCGGCAAGTAGTCCACACCATCGTACATCGTCTTCGACGGAACATCGGCCGTAGGGTCTATACCTGCAACTCTATCGAGCAGAGTTCCGTAGAGGAAATAGGATGCTACAAGCACAATAAGACATATTAAAAATGTTGTCATAATCTAACTTTTTAGTTGTTCATAGTGCGAATTTAATAAAAATTTGCGATATTTGCATCGTCAAAACGAAAGTTTGACCATTAGGTGCCTTAATAGCTCAGTCGGTAGAGCACTTCATTCGTAATGAAGGGGTCGCGGGTTCGAGTCCCGCTCAAGGCTCAAAAACACCTGTCTAACGTATCGTTAGGTAGGTGTTTTTTCGCAGAAAAAAAGACGTGGTGGTCACAGTATGACATAGTGGTGGTGCTGTGCCAATACACGTGAGCAAGCTCAGCAATGGCACTGCACCACCACCTGCGCATGCGCAGCACCCCGCCTTTAGCCACAACAAATTATACATCTTGTTCGATTTGAACGGAACTCAAAGTAGTAGCGGGTTGCGGGGATAGAGAGTATTTATTGCTCGTCCTTACGGCCTGCGCTATAGAGGTATCCCCGCGAGTACGGATATAAATATCCTACTTCGAGTCCCGCTCAAGGCTCACAAGCAGATGACGCAATGCGTTGTCTGCTTTTTTTGTTGAATTA
>JAFYXB010000083.1 GCA_017546345.1 Alistipes sp.
GGTACGAGGGTGCTAAGCGTTTCTGCATCCCATTCGAGGGCTTCTTGACATACGGTGGTATGAACGGTCGTGATATGGCTGCTTTGGCAGTAGGTCTCGACGAGAACACTGAGCTCGACACTATCGAGACTCGTATCAAGCAGGTACAGTACCTCGCAGCTAAGCTCGATGAGTACGGTATTCCTTACCAGCGTCCTGTTGGTGGTCACGCATTGTTCGTAGATGCTGACAAGGTTCTCTCTAACATTCCTAAGGAGGAGTTCCCTGCACAGACTTTGGCTATCGAGCTCTACCTCGAGGCTGGTGTTCGTGGTTGCGAGATCGGTTACATCCTTGCTGACCGTGATCCTGTAACTCGTGAGAACCGTTTCGGTGGTCTTGACCTCCTTCGTCTCTGCATCGCTCGTCGTTCTTACACTAACAACCACATGGATGTTATCGCTGCTGCGTTGAAGAACGTATACGACCGTCGTCACGAGATCACACGCGGTGTGAAGATCGTTTGGGAGACTGAGTTGATGCGTCACTTCACTGTTAAGCTCGAGCGTTTGTAATCGAAATATTTGGGTAGCACTGCTACCGATAGTAGGAGGCCGACTGAAAAGCAATTTTCAGTCGGCCTTGCTATTTTACCCAACGCCATCGCACGTAGAAGAGATTAATATAAACCCTGCCCCACCTTCCTTCTTTAACAAGTCCTCTTACACCCGCACCCATAACAACACCCCTTAACCACCAATTTTGTGTGACGGTGCGTTCCACTCAAACATCTTGGCAGTCTCCATGAATAGAGTTTTTAGCTCTACGTTCATCTATTTTAGCATAGAATTACAAAACTATGTGTATCTTTGCAAAGTAATAGAATAAAAAATATTAGAGATGAGAGATTCGATACTTACCATCGAGCATGTCTCGAAGAGCTACACAGGGCATAAGGCGCTCAGCGATGTATCGCTCAGCGTGCCACGTGGTGCAGTCTACGGACTACTCGGCCCAAATGGCGCAGGAAAGACTACCCTTATACGCATCATCAACCGCATAACACTTGCCGACGAGGGTCGTGTGCTTCTCGACGGAAAACCACTCACAGCCAGCGATGTATTCCACATCGGCTATATGCCCGAGGAGAGAGGCCTCTATAAGAAGATGCGCGTGGGTGAGCAGGCTATATTCTTCGCACGCCTCAAGGGCCTGGAGCGCCGAGAGGCCGAGAAGCGACTCAAGGCGTGGTTCGAACGCTTGGGCATTGCCGACTGGTGGGGCCGCAACGTCGAGGATCTATCTAAGGGTATGGCGCAGAAGGTGCAGTTTATCGCTACGGTAGTTCACGAGCCCAAGCTACTAATCTTTGACGAGCCATTCTCGGGCTTCGACCCCATTAATGCCAATATGCTCAAGGAGGAGATATTGGGTCTAAGAGATCGCGGTGCAACAATCATATTCTCGACACACAACATGGCCTCGGTAGAGGAGATATGCGACCATATCACGCTCATCAACAAGTCGCAAAACATCCTATCGGGATCGGTCGAGGAGATTCGCCGCCGAGCTGGTGGCAACATCTTCGAGGTGGTATATAATGCCGATGACGACAAGCTACATACGGCTACGGCAAACATCGCTACGCTACTTAACGAGAGCGAAGGTGTCGTAGGAGGCTATCGCCGCGTGAAGATGCACATCGAGGATGAAGGCAACCTACGCGAGGTTATCACACGCCTCAACGAGCAGTGTGCACTACGTTCACTGAGCGAGGTTATGCCCTCGATGAACGACATATTCATCCGTGCCGTAAATGGCACACTATAATTGCGTAACAACCAAAACAATTGATAGTTATGAAAAATACTTGGTTGATTATAATGCGTGAGTTTGGTGAACGAGTACGCAAAAAGTCGTTCATCATCACCACCCTCCTTATGCCAATCTTTATGATCGGCATGATGATAGCACCAACGCTTATGATGCTCTACTCGAAGGGTGAGCAGAAGCAAATCGTAGTCCTCGACCGCTCGGGACAGGCTATTGCCGAGCGTCTTATGCCCGCTGCCGAGACCACGTTTATCATCGAGGAACGTATGTCGAAGGGCGAGGCCTGCCGCATCTTCAACGAGGAGAGTGGCATATTCGGCATCCTCTACTTAGGACGCGATGTCGAGCAGCGCGACTCGGTACAGCTTATCACAAACGCCTCATCATCAATGATGTTGGAAGAGAGCATAGCCTCGCAAATCTCGGCAATCATCGAGCATGATAAACTTGCAAGCTACAATATCGAAAATATTGAGCAGATTTTGGCCGAGGTGGAGACTAACATCGAGCTGAGCACCTACCTGAATGATGGCACAGGTGTCGAGGAGAGCATGGAGAGCACCTCATCGAGCATAAACTATATCCTCGGCTTGGTACTCGGTATGATGCTCTATATGATCATCATCCTCTATGGACAGATGGTACTCACATCAGTTGTCGAGGAGAAGGCGAGCCGCGTGATTGACGTATTAGTCACAAGTTGCACGCCGTTGCAAATTATGATGGGCAAGATTTTGGGTATAGCACTTGTTGCCATCACACAGATAGCCATCTGGGCAATACTCATCATCGGAGCATCCAACTTCCTGATGCCCACGTTGTTCTCAGTAGAGGTGGTTGCGACAAATGATATGATGATGCAGAGTCTTATGGGCACGTTGGGCAATACGGGATACCTCGCATCGCTATTCCTCTATCTACTACTCTTTATCATCGGAGGCTTCCTGCTCTACGCCTCGCTATACGCAGCGGCAGGCTCGGCCGTAGACTCGGTGATGGACGGCCAGCAGTTTAACACTGTGATTATGATGCCTATCATACTATCGCTTATCGCAATGATGTCGGTATTCAACGATCCAAACTCGCCCCTCGCATTTTGGGCCTCGATGATACCACTCACCTCGCCTATTGTGATGATTGCCCGCATACCATGTGGCATTGCGCTTTGGGAGATTATCGTATCTCTGGTTGTGCTCTACGCCTCGTTCGTCTTTACGACATGGGCGGCATCGAAGATCTACCGCGTGGGTATCTTTATGCACGGCAAACGCCCCACATGGCACGACCTATGGGTATGGTTTAGAATGAAATAGAGAATAGAGCTATGAAGCTAACATTCTTAGGCACAGGCACCTCGCAGGGCGTACCCGTTATCGGGTGTCGCTGCGAGGTGTGTCGCTCTCAGGACAAAAGAGATAACCGTCTGCGCACCTCGGCAATGGTCGAGGTAGACGACATACGCATCGTCATAGATGCAGGCCCCGACTTCCGCCAGCAGATGCTGCGCGAAGGCATCACGAAGCTCGATGCACTACTACTCACCCACCAGCATAAGGATCACACGGCCGGCATAGATGATGTGCGCGCCTTCAACTTCGTGGACTACCCCACGATACGCACTATGCACATCTACGCCAACGAGCCTACGGTGGCTACACTACGCAAGGATTTCGACTACGCCTTTGCCGAAAACAGGTATCGTGGCGTGCCTGTCATCGAGCTGCACACAATCGATGAGCAACAGCCATTCCAAGTGGAGGGCGTAGAGGTTGTGCCGATTGTCGGAGAGCACTCCAAGCACTTCCGCTCGGTGGGCTACCGCATAGGCAAACTCGCATATATCACAGACTTTAGCGCCATTGCACCAAGCGAAGTGGCAAAGCTCAAGGGTGTAGAGCTGCTCGTAGTAAACGCCCTTAGGTGGAAGTCTCACGACTCGCACTTTTCGGTAGATGAGGCGCTGGAACTTATCTCGCTCGTGGCACCACGCAAGGCCTACCTTACACATATGTCACATGAGATTGGACTGTATAGCGATGCTATGCAACGACTACCCGAGGGCGTAGAGTTGGCCTACGACGGCCTTACGGTCGAGATAGATTGATAGTATAAAATAAGTTAGGATATGAGAAAATTTATGAACGACAAGGTTGTCATCATTACGGGCGCCTCGTCGGGCATTGGTGAGGCAATGGCACTCGAGTATGCGAAGATGGGTGCAAAGGTGGTACTCGGAGCGCGCCGCGAGGAGGAGCTCAAGCATGTAGCCTCGGATATCAGAGCCCGTGGAGGCGAGGTGGCATACTCGGTATGTGATGTCGTAAAACGCGAAGATTGCCAAGCGCTGATAGATAGGGCTATAGCGAGCTTCGGACGTATCGACATAATGATTTGCAACGCAGGACTCTCGATGCGTGCTCTGTTTGACGATTGCGACTTAGATGTGCTACACCGCCTGATGGATGTCAATTTCTGGGGTACGGTAAACTGCACGAAGTATGCCCTGCCATGGCTGCAAAAGTCACGCGGCTCGCTTGTTGGCATCTCCTCGGTAGCGGGCATCCACGGCCTACCTGGCCGCACGGGGTACTCGGCATCGAAATATGCGATGACAGGTTTTCTCGACACCATACGCATCGAGAATCTTAAGAAGGGTGTACACGTAATGACCGCCTGTCCAGGATTTACCGCATCGAACATACGCCTCTCAGCACTCACGGCCGACGGCTCGCAACAGGGCAATACCCCACGCAAGGAGACACGCATGATGACACCCAAGCAGGTCGCCCACATCGTAGCACGCGCTCTACGCCGCCGCCAACGCTTGTGCCTAATGGAGTGGGAGGGCCGCGCAACGCACCACCTTAAAAAGTTCTTCCCCTCGCTCGTAGATAGGCTGTTCTATATGGTTATGTCCAACGAAACGGGATCGCCGCTGACGAAGTAGATATATAGACGAATAAGGGACTGTCCAACAAGTTTGGATAGTCCCTTATTCTTTAGAGGTTGTTATGCTTACTTCGTGCTCCACTGGTTATTATCACTACCATCCCACGAGCCATCCGCTATGGTGTAGAGATTTCTGCCATCGGTAGGAGTTTTGAGATCTTCTGTCTGATTCCACATGTTATCCCACTTATTTTCCGTCGCAGATGGGTTCATACGGCAGAAGATAATGTTACAACCGAGCTCATAACCCTCAGGCAAGCAGCACTCATAGATACCATCGCTGTCGGCATCGGCCATACTTACCCAAACATCACCAGAATTGTTCCAGAAGTAAGCTGCGAAACGAGCATTATCAACAACCCAGTTGCTGTTGGGCTTAAGATATACCACAGTATCGCTCAACTCGGGCTGATCGGGAGTCTCGGGAGTCTCCTCATTGCCACCATCATCGGGAGCATTCAAATCTGCACCATGCTCTACAACGATGTACTGCAAGTGCTCACCCCAATCGGCATGCTCTACGACACGAAGATAGATGTCGTAGCGCTTACCCCAGTCGCCAACGCCAATATTCTCCTTATGCTCACCGAGATTGTTATCGTAGACGCTATACCACTTGCCAGCACTGATCTCGGCGTTATAATCGAAATACTCCTTACCCTCAGATCGCCTCCAAGCACCAAATGTAGTATTCTCGTCGTCCCAATTCTGAAGGCCATACTTCGCAAACTTGAAGCCGTTAGCCTTAAGCTCGACATTCTCTGCGACATAGAGGTTCTCGGTAGTAGTCTTATACAATGGCGAGGGAGATGTAATATCCCAACCCTGATGCTCGCCTACAATACCCCAACCTGCATATACATCGGGGTTTGTTGGCACCTCGGGCTGACCAGGGTTCTCTGGCTGAGTAGGAATGCCTGGATTAAGACTGTCAGCAATCTCCGATATTGCTGAACCACTAAGCAAGATGTAGTGGTTGCCATCGAACACACCGAGCGAGAAATCGCCCGTCTTAGAGTCATCGCCACCACCATTGAGAATGAGGCTCAAATTCTTGTTACTTGCGCTCTCGGGCAATACCCAAACCTTATACTCGTAATCGCCAATCTTCTCGGTAATCTGCGTTGAACGACCAGGCCACTCACCCGTGTAGGGCGTGCCATTCTCATCCCAAGTGTAGAGGTTGAGCGACCATGAATTGTTGTGCTGATATACGTAGATCTTATGGCCGTTACCTACGGGAACATCGGGAGTATTGGGATCCTCCGCATCACCCGCTGGAATAGGATCGCGCTTATCAGCAATATTGCTTAGCTTCGTGCCATTGAGAAGGATATAACGCTCGCCATCGAACTTACCCAACGAGAAGTCCTCTGTCTGTTCGCCACCTTCGGCAACACCATTGTTTACAACGATGCTAAGCTCCACGCCATCAGCCTCAGCTGGCATCTCCCATACCAAATACTTGTGGCCATTGATCATCTCCTCGCGTGCTGGAGCCTCACCGGGCCACTCGCTGGTATACTTAACTTCGGCTGCATCCCACGAGTAGAGTTTCACGCTGCTCCACGTATTCTTGTGCTTGTAGAGATAGAGGTTGTGACTCTGCTTAGGACCTGCAGGCTGATCGGGTTGTTCTGGCTGATCGGGTTGCTCAGGCTGCTCACTACCACTCTCCTCGCTTAGCTTACCGAGGTTATAGATCGTGTTAGCCACGAACTCGAGGTGGTTGTTCTGTGCCACATAGCTCTTTCCACCAATGGTGATAACCACGCTGCTACTAAGCTTTGCTGGTACTACGGCTACATAGTAACTCTTATCCGCAGCACAGCCCTTCAACGTAACCGATGTAGAGCCCGACGTAGCGAAGGTTATCTTACCCTCAGCACCGACACTGAAATTTGCTGCCAAGAGCTTACCATCGGTCGTTGCAATGGTTACATCACCTGCAACCGAAGGCGTAAACTTTAGGAATGAAGCTACCGAGCTGAAGCTAAGCTCCACACCCTTGCTATACTTTGCTACAGCAACAGCAGGTGTTGCAACAGGGGCTGAGCCCTCGCGTGCAGTCTGCTCCTTGGCAATCTTACCCTCGCCATAACGAGCGACGATAGTTGTGCCATTAGCCACCTCGAATGAAGGTGCTGTAAACTTAGCCTTAGCACCGCCATCCTTTGTCGTGAATGTTGTGTTGTTCACAACGATCTGATCGCCAGCTTCCCACGCAAGCGTAGTGTTGTTGAGCGACACTCGTGTAGCGCAAGCCTTGAAACTTGCAGCAAGCTCCACGGTACTCTCTGTTGGCTTCACCTCCTCATCAACGCCCTTCTTCTCGCAAGCGGCAAAGGTGATAAGCATTGTGGCAAATGCCAACAAACCAAAAATCTTCTTCATAATAATCTATATATCCGTCTGTGTTCTATTTCGAGTTGGCCCTACTCCTCGAGGATGAGCCCTAAAAAAAACAGAATATCGTAGACTGCCGAAACGGCAGCCTACGAGTTTCTGTATAATCTGTGCGCAAGGCTTTACTGCGCAAGCTAACTACGAGTTGTTACGTTTGTATCTATTGATAATGAGAAATCAACAGAGTTAGATCCCGCAACGTCGTGAAGACTCCACTCTCCACCACCTTTATCCCAAGTGCCATCCTTGACAGTATAGAGGTTCTTACCATCGGTAGGCGTTGTAAGATCTGCTGTCTGATTCCACTTATTGTTCCAGTTGTTAGCTGTTGTCGCAGGATTCATACGGCAGAAGATAACATTGCAACCGAGCTCATAACCCTCAGGCAAGCAGCACTCATAGATACCATCGTTGTCGGCATCGGCCATGCTTACCCAAACATTGCCAGAGTTGTTCCAGAAGTAAGCTGCAAAACGAGCGTTGGCTTCCTTCCAGTTGCTATTAGGCTTGAGGTAGATTGCGATATCGGTTACCTCGGGCTCCTCCTGCACGGGTTCCTGGCCGTTTACGGTCTGCTCAGTAGCTGTCTTATAGTCTACGCCATCAGCCATAACATAGATAGCCTTGGTTGATAGATTGAAGTAGATATCGTACTTACCAGCAGCCTCTACACACATATCTGAACCATCCTTTGAGGTAATGATATAGTTATTGGTCTTGATGTAGTTGACATTACCTGCACCATACTTATTATCGTAGCCTGTCTCGGGCTGAATGATAAGGAATCCCTGTGCAGCCTCCATTGCTACGCTCTTAGCCACTAAGATATCAGCATCCTCCGTAGCTGTAAAATAGGTAGGGTTTTTGATATCCCACGAGTTAAATGCTCCAACAAGAGCCCATCTCGCATCTGATGAACCTCCAGGGTTATTATTACCTGGCAATACGATATCCTCACCATGCTCAACAATGGTGTACGACAACTTATTGTAGTCGCTGCCACGCTCCGTAAAGTAGAGATATAGATCGTAACGCTTTGTCCAATCGCTCACGCCGATATTGTTAGGATACTTCTCATTACCGTTCTCAACGAGATTGTTGTCGTAAACATCGTACCAGTTAGAGCCGATCTCTGCAGTAAAGTCGTAGTACTCCTTACCATCCGACTTTGCGTGTGCACCAAAGTATTTCTCCTTATCGTTCCAATCCTTCAATCGGCCCTTCACGAACTTGAAACCATCGGCAGCAAACTGTATGTTAGTTAATACATAAAGACCATCAACATTGGTAACATCCAACATTGTAGGAGCCGAGATATCCCAACCCTGGTGAGCACCTACAATACCCCAAGTAAGATTCTTATATGTCTCATTCTCACTAAGACCTGCAAGGAAGTAGATAGTGCTACGCTCAAGTTCCATACCTACACCACCTGTTCTGAGCTCCTTAGTACCAACGCACACCTTAAGGCCCTGGCTCAATGTTGCGGGAGCTACCGACACCATGTAGGTATTACCAGCCTCGCAACCCTTGAGTGTCACCTTTGATGAACCCGATGTTGCAAACGTAACTGTCGCATCGCCATTTACAGTAAAATCGGCAGCGAGGGTCTCGCCACCAACTGCCTCGAATGTGTAGTCACCAGCCTCGACAGCCTGGAACTCCAAGATAGCTGCAACATTCTTGAACGAGAGTGTCATACCCTCCTCAATAGCGCTACCTGCCGCAACTGCGGGAGTCTGCTTAGGGAAGCTACCAGCTACAGCCTGCTGCTCGGCAGCGATGCAATTCTTCGTTACGCCCTCGCCAAGATATACGGCTGTGTAGCTACCCGAAGGTAGAGTCTCAGATGTAGTAGTAAAGGTTGCACGGCGACCACCATTTGCTGCTGTAAATGTTGTGTTGTTGATAACAATCTGGTCACCTGCCTCCCACTTAGGAGTCACATTGTTTGTGCCAAGCTCCATACGTGTTGCCTCATCCTCGAATGCAGCATATATGGTCATCGTAGGCATCGCCTCGTTAAGAAGGCTATCGTTGTCCTGAGAACAAGCTGCAAAGCCAAAGAGAGCTACAGCTGCCAACAAAAGTGCATAAAATCCCTTCATAGCAATACCGTTTTACCAGATAAAATCACTTGTTGCATAATCCTCCAAATCCATAGTGTAGGGATCGCTCACCTCGAAGCCTCGCTCAACACTAATCTCTGCTACCTCAACGCTTGGTGCAGCATAGTTGCTACCAATACGCTCCATACCGAAATTGTTGTTAGTCATAATAGTTATTGTTGTTTATTAGTTATTCTGTCTCTCTGTCGAGGCTACGCCTCGGATAACTCTGACAAAATTAGACATTTTTTACCAAACGGAAGCCCTCACTTACAGATAATATTGCCGAATGGCCGAAATAGCGCGATGAATGGTCTAAAGAGCGGAGTGATGGAGATAGCTACGAGGGTAATATATTGATAGGCAAACAGAAAATATTGACCGAAAGCCTAAGTGGCGTTGATTGAGAGAGCAGAACAACACCCTTCTTTCCTGCACACCCCAATTTCTTGTCAGAAGGGGGCAGATTTGGCTATGACATGAGAAATGGCGGATGGGACATACTTGACGTATTTCCCATTTGGAGCATTGATTGAGAGAGCAGAACAACACCTTTCTTTCCTGCACACCCCAATTTCTTGTTAGAAGGGGGCAGATGTGGCCTCGATAAAGAAATTGCCCCAGATGGGACATACCAAGCGTATTTCCCATTTGGGGCAATGATTGAGAGA
>JAFYXB010000084.1 GCA_017546345.1 Alistipes sp.
AGTGTCGTTACGGATGGTCGTAGCTACTTTGGTGTTCGCTGTGCCGATGGCGTGGTCTATATCGAGGAGTTGCAGCTCGCAGGTAAGAAGCGTATGCTGATTAAGGATCTACTTCTTGGCTGGCGCGATGCGGTAGAGGTGTCGATGTAGTTAAACACGGCGTTTGTATAATTAATGTGAGTAGAGCGTGCCTTTCATTTGGGACACGCTCTATTTTGTTAGTTTGCCGATTGGATGATAGTTATTGTCTTGTGCAAGTTGAAACTAATAACCTCTATGTATGCTTTTCGCTCGTAGCCACTATCGTTGGGTAGAATGTTTAGCTTTATGCCTGAGTTATATAGCGGAAGTGCACGTGTGCTATTGTCGTTATTTGTGAAACTGATAATCTCAATCCAACCATTTGCTGGAACATAGGCATCCTCCTCCTTATCGTATACCCACTCGTTGTTATTGGGGTAGTCGATATCTACATCATCAATACCTGTTGTTGATAGTTTGATGTTTAGTTCGCCACCTGCGCTTGATACCTCGTAGCTTTCCGTTTCGATGATAATCTCGGGAGTGTCCTCAATTTTTCCACATGATGATAGTGCTGCTGCACACAATACTGCAAATAAAAACTTTTTCATAATACTGTTTTGTTAAATTTATATTCGTGTTATTATTGATTTATAAATGTGTAAAAGAGTTTTTTTTAGTCGTTTTGCTTAGTGCAAAGGTATGATAATAATCATAAAAAGAGGAAAATTTAAACCTGAAATTTTTCAAGATTGATATGTATAAATATTTGAAAATCAATATGTTGAGCCTTGCTGAAAATGCGGATTTTTCAACAAGTTGAAAATCAGCACTTTACAGGGGTGGTATTTTATGCTTATTTGTAAATGCCTAAATATTAATTATTTACACTTGTAAATTTTTCATCGAATGCAATTTGGGGATAATTAAAGTGACGATATTCTATATTTTGAGCTGCCTAAACTATTATTTCAAAAAAAATTGTATATTTGCGATGTTGCTGTATGGCGTAACCAAACTTTAGAAACTGAGAGACCATGCGTAAAATTTTTGCAATACTTCTATGCCTTGTAGCCCTTGCCACCCTGCCTAATAGAGTTGCAGCGCAGGGTTATGTTAAACTCAATGGCCTATATGCCATGGTGGGTGTTGTAAACCCTGCGGTTGAGTTTCGCCTTACGAAGCACTCTACCTATCAGGCTGAGATAGTCTACTCGCCGTGGCAGTCGGTGAATGGCCATCCCCTCCACTTCGGTATCTTCATGAATGAGTATCGCTACTATTTCAAGGAGAGTAACCATGGATTTTACGCTGCGGGCAATGTCGGTATGATGGCATTCAATATGTCGAAGCCAACGTTCGCGAATGGTAATATTACATTGCAGAATCGCTATTGCAAGGGTAATGGTTTTATGTTTGGCCTTGCCGTGGGATATGAGTATAAGTTCGCAAAGAGGTGGCTGCTTGATGTCTACTTTGGTTACTCGTTTATGGAGAGCAGGTACAATGGCTACTCGCTGGATGGCGAAATCCAGATGGAACCTCACCGTCCCGATTGGAAGCAGCCAGAGCATCCCGATCCCTATAATGGCTCGGGCGAGTGGTTACCCAATAAGTTTGGTTTGTCTATAGGTATCCTTATTTTTGATCCCGATAAGAATAAGTAGAAAAAATAATCAAGGCCTTCACAGCGATGGCCTTGATTGTTTTTTTAGGATTATTTTACACTCTTGTCGATATGCTCTATGATTGCGTTAATGTTGTCGGGCGAGAACCAAGCGATATCGCTGCCTCTACGGAACCAAGTCATCTGACGCTTGGCATAGCGGCGAGAGTTACGCTTGATAAGTTCAATAGCCTCCTCCTCGCTAATCGTTCCATCGAAATAGTCGAATAGTTCGCGATAACCTACCGTCTGCAGAGCGTTTAGTTCGCGCTTGGGTAGCATCGAGCGTGCCTCCTCGACAAGACCTTCGGTAACCATCATATCTACACGGCGGTTGATGCGGTCGTAGAGCACATCGCGCGGCATATCAACGCCAATCTTTACGATGTTGAAGCTGCGTTCGGCTGTGGTGCCGTGACGCTGCTCTGAGTAGGGGCGACCCGATGTTATGCAGACCTCCAAAGCACGCATTACACGTGCAGGATTCTGCATATCGGCCGTAGCTGCGTATGCGGGATCGAGTTGTCGTAGCTCCTCAGCCAAGGCATTGAGTCCTTCGCTCTTAAGTCGCTCAGCAAGTTGCTCGCGCAGCTCGTTGTCCGCCTCGGGTAGGGTATCCATGCCCGAACACAAAGCCTGGATATAGAGTCCCGAACCACCTACGGCTACTACATACTCGTTATCTTCGAATAGTTTGTCGAGTAGCACCAAGGCATCGGTCTCGTACTTGCCGCAGTTATAATCCTCTTCGGGCTCACGGTCGGCAATAAAGTAGTGCTTTGCTGCGGCGAGCTCCTCGGCAGTAGGCTGTGCTGTGCCTATGGCCATACCGCGGTAGAACTGTCGTGAGTCGGTCGAGATGATAGGGGCGCAATAGTGCTTGGCAAGTGCCACCGAAAGAGATGTCTTGCCCGAGCCCGTAGGGCCTACAACAACAAGTAGTGTTCCGCGTTTAGAACTCATCGTCGTAGTTGTCGTCACCATCAAACTCATTATAGTCGCTCATCATCTCCTCGAAGATCGAGCCAGCCTCCTCCGTGGCATCGGGGTCGTACTGATCGGGTACGGGTGCGTGCTCGAAGGCTACACGGGGATATGTCAGGCCGTCCTGCGGACGCTGCATATCGAGTAGCTCGAGATAGTATGAGCGGTTGTTGAGCATATCGAAGGTGTAGATTAGACGATCGTGGAAGTCGCTATTAACCTCCATAAGTAGCACCTTATCCATGCAGCGTGGTGTACCCTCGGGCATATCGTCACCAAGGTCGAGCTGTGTGAACTCCTCGACGGGTCGCCATTCGGCATCCGATTTGAATATCGATACCATGCAATCTTCGTATCCTAGGGCATCGAGCAGAAATTCGTGGAACTGACCGAGTGTCATATCGGGGTAAACCTCGAAATCGCGTACAAAATTGTCGCTCTCATCGCTGAGCATGCGGTACTTAAATATGATATTCATACTATATAAGTTTATTACATTTTCAATAGACTAATACAAATGTAATACTTAATTTGTAAATAACCTGCACGCAATGATAAAATGTGAAAAAAAATCCGAATAGGTGTTGTATTCGTAAAAAAAATAGTATATTTGCACTACTTTTGAACAAGAAAATAAACCTAAGTCCCATTTTCTGAGGGATAAGGATCAAATCAATAATTTATATATGCAGGATTTAACAACCTTGGAGGGTAAGACTATTGTCGAGTTGCGCGAAATAGCGAAGGTACTCGGTATTACTCCATCCAATATGAAGAAGGGTGAGCTGCTTGAGCGTATCATGGCTGTTGCTACGGGTGGTGCACAGAACGAGGCGGAGATCATAAGTGACGATAAGGCGGAGCCTACAGTAGAAACTCCTCGTCGTGGTCGTCGTCCACGTATGAGTAGTGTTAAGGTAGGCGGCGCACCATCGACGCCACAATCGAATGTCGTGGCGGAGAAGACTCCTACGCAGGCAGATGTCAAGGAGGTGGCGGTTGCTGAAATCCCTGCAGAGGTTGTTGAAGAGACGACACCAGCGCCTAAGCGTCGTGGTCGTAAGCCTAAGCGTGCTGCCGAGCCGCAGCCCGTAGAGGTTGTTAATGAGGATTCTGTAAACGATTCGGAGGATAATGATGCTATTGATATCGACCTCGATGCTGAGATCGCTCCTATGAGCGAGGGTAGCATCTTCGACTCGGTGATTTACGACGATGACGATGACGACGACGAGCCTATCGCTGATGATAGCATAACTAAGGATGACTTCACTGCCGAGATTGAGGGAGAGGGTGTTCTTGAGATTATGTCCGATGGCTACGGTTTCTTGCGCTCGGCCGACTACAACTACCTTAACTCGCCCGATGATGTCTATGTGTCGCCCTCGCAGATCAAGCTCTTTGGTCTGAAGCCTGGCGATACGGTGGCGGGTACTATCCGCCCTCCTAAGGATGGCGAGAAGTACTTTCCATTGGTGCACGTGTCAAGCATCAATGGCCTTAAGCCCGATTATGTGCGTGACCGTCAGCAGTTCGAGTACCTCACGCCACTCTTCCCAAGCGAGAAGTTTGTGCTTACGGGCAATGGCCATAATTCGGTGTCTAACCGCATTATCGACCTCTTTGCTCCTATCGGTAAGGGTCAGCGTGCGCTTATCGTTGCGCAGCCAAAGACGGGTAAGACAATGTTGTTGCAGTCTATCGCCAACGCTATTTCGGATAATCATCCCGAGGTATATATGATCGTGTTGCTTATCGACGAGCGTCCTGAGGAGGTTACCGAGATGGCGCGCCACGTCAAGGCCGAGGTTGTCGCTTCGACCTTCGATGAGCAGGCCTCACGCCACGTTAAGGTTGCCGAAATGGTCTTGGAGAAGGCTAAGCGTATGGTTGAGTGTGGTCACGATGTTGTCATCTTCCTCGATTCTATCACTCGTCTGGCTCGTGCCTATAACTCGGTGCAGCCCGCATCGGGTAAGGTGCTCTCGGGTGGTGTCGATGCTAATGCACTGCATAAGCCTAAGCGTTTCTTTGGTGCGGCACGTAATACCGAGGAGCGTGGCTCGCTCACGATTATTGCTACGGCGCTTATCGATACTGGCTCGAAGATGGACGAAGTTATCTTCGAGGAGTTCAAGGGTACGGGTAATATGGAGTTGCAGCTCGACCGTAAGTTGGCGAATAAGCGTATCTATCCTGCTGTCGATGTTGTTGCATCGGGCACACGCCGCGAGGATCTGTTGTTGCCACAGAATGTTATGCAGCGCACGTGGATCCTGCGCAAGCACCTTTCGGATATGACCACTGTCGAGGCTATGGAGTTCTTGCAGAAACAGATGAACCTCACGCGAACAAACGAGGAGTTCTTGGCTACGATGAATCAGTAGTTTGCTGATAGGGTAGTACTCTAACGAAATATTTACGCCACCAATAGATTGTTCTGTTGGTGGCGTAGTTGTATCTAAATCAAAAGGGCTGCCAAGTATGCAGCCCTTGATTAAATAATATAAGTGCGATTTAATTACCGAGGTACTCCTTAGATACCACGAACTTAACCTTTGACAAATCGGTCATAGTAAGGC
>JAFYXB010000085.1 GCA_017546345.1 Alistipes sp.
GATAAATTGAATGAGTACGCTTTGTTAACGGGTGTACTGCTAAAATTCCGAGAGGAAGGCGATATGATCATAGTCAGCACTAGGGGCGACAAGGTCGGGATTATTGCTCGTTTCTCAAAAAGCGAGGGGCGCCTGCTCGGTGTCGAGTGCTCAGGACCATACAACGGTCAGCAGGTAACGGTACTCACCGTCAATCAGATTGACTTTGATGTACCTCTCACCTCGCCTCTATAAAGGAGGAAATACTAATGCACGAGGATATTTAGTGGATTTTAACAATTCTTTGAATAATCCGAATACATAATATCGGCAGTCACATTGAGTGGCTGCCGTTTTCGTTAATATTCCTATGCTACAAATC
This sequence comes from Alistipes sp., assembly GCA_017546345.1. GTDB lineage: Bacteria > Bacteroidota > Bacteroidia > Bacteroidales > Rikenellaceae > Alistipes. Next base: position 362 of record JAFYXB010000085.1, read on the forward strand.
GGTTAGAAATTTCGATGTGGAGTCCTACTACAACAGGAGAAACAGCAATGTTTCTCCTGTTTTTCGTTGCGGGGGGGGGAGGACTGATGTCCTCAGTCATATCTACAATCCCTCCAAACCTCCCTTTGAAAAGGGAGGCTTGTGGCAAGGCACTGCCTTGCATTGCTTCGCAATAGTAATAATTGCCTCCAGGTCGTGCAAGAAGCGGTTAGAAATTTCGATATGGTGTCCTACCATAGAGGAAATCCGAAAAGGTTTCCTCTTTTTTTTGTGTTTGTATCAAAGCTTGCACGCCACCTAAGGTGGCTTAAACTTCTATAATAGAGTTTGCCAACGCAGAGTCAGCAATCCGATTATTTCACCGTTCTCTCGATGTATGAGGTGTAATCCTTGATGACGGGCTTGTACTCCTCGTGAGCCATAAGGGTTGATGAAATTATAAAGTCGGCTGACGAACGATTGATAGCCGTAGGCACATTGTAGAGTGTGGCCAGACGGAGCAACGCCTTAACATCTACATCGTGTGGCTGTGCCGACATCGGGTCCCAGAAGAAGATAAGTATATCTATTTCGTTGTTCGCAATCATCGCTCCGAGCTGCTGATCGCCACCCAAGGGGCCAGACTTTAGCATCGTAATATCAAAACGTGAGTTTGCTCCACCCCTGCCGCGGCGCTCCATAAGTGTCTCGGCTACAATACGACCTGTCGTGCCGGTACAGATTAGACGGTGTGCGAGGAGCTTCTCCCAATTCCAAGCGATCCACTCTGCGAGGTCGTGCTTCATAGCATCGTGAGCAACAAGTGCCAATGTTAATCTCTTCTCCATAATTCAAACATCTTTTTCTTCTAAATCTTTTTTACCTCTTAATTACGCTGCAAAAATAGTGTGAGATTGTTTCTTGGATATTGCACGGATGTTAAGTTCTTGTTAAACATTGTTTGGGGCTGTTGTGCAAACACTTGTGGTGGGGGAGATCTATTTATAAATAGTAAAAGGGCTGCTCAGATAACTGAACAGCCCTTCGTTATAGCGTCTCTAAATCTTAACGATAGAAGATAGAAGAGATTGACTTGTAGTTGTGTACGCGCTCGATAACATCAGCGAAGATAGGAGCAACACTCAACACAGTGAACTTCGAGAGATCCTCACCCTCCTTCAAAGGAATAGTGTCGGTAGTGATAACCTCCTGAATAGCACTCTCGTTGATGCGGTCGTAAGCCTTACCTGAAAGCACAGGGTGGGTAACAGCCGCGCGAACGCTCTTAGCACCACGATCCATAAGCATATTAGCTGCCATACAGATAGTACCTGCTGTATCGATCATATCGTCCACGATGATCACGTTGCGACCCTCAACCTCACCGATAGCGGTCATCGAGCCAACAACGTTAGCCTTAGCGCGCTCCTTGTGAGAGATGATGATAGGTGCGTTGAAGTGCTTAGCGTATGATGAAGCACGCTTTGCACCACCCATATCAGGCGAAGCGATAGACAAATCGGGAATAGCCAACTTCTGGATGTAGGGAACGAAGATACCCGATGCGTAGAGTGCATCCATAGGCAAATCGAAGAAGCCCTGAATCTGGTCAGCGTGCAAGTCCATAGTCATCACGCGCTGAACACCTGCTGCGATAAGCATGTTGGCAACGAGGCGAGCTGTGATAGGTACACGAGGACGGTCCTTTCTATCCTGACGAGCCCAACCGAAGTAGGGGATGACAGCAATCACCTGATGTGCCGATGCACGACGTGCAGCGTCAGCCATCATAAGCAACTCCATCAAGTTGTCTGAAGGTGGGAATGTTGATTGAATGATAAATACTGTACAGCCACGAATAGACTCGTGGAAGCAGGGCTGGAACTCGCCGTCGCTGAACTGCAACACGTCTGAGTCACCAAGCTTAATGCCATACTCGGCAGCGATCTTCTCAGCGAGGTAGCGTGAGCCTCGACCTGCGAAGAACTTAATTTTATGGATTGCCATAATATTAATTAAATTTGGTTTAGGTTAATTGTTACAAAAGTAGAGCAAATAAGCCGAATAAACAACTTTTTCGCACCTTATTTACTAATAATTTTTTAGGCACTCCTCAATGAACGCCAAAATCTCCTCGCGGCCCGAGCCCTTCTCGCTCGATGAAATGAACATCGGGGGAAGCTCCTCCCACTGCTCGGAAAGTATTTGCTTATAGTGCTTTACGTTGCGATTGAGCTGTGCCTGCGAGAGCTTGTCGGCCTTCGTGAAGATGATGCCAAAAGGCACGCCATTTTCGCCAAGTAGCTGTATGAAGCTAAGATCTATCTTCTGTGGCTCAAGGCGCGAATCGACAAGAACGAACAGAAAGTGCATCTTCTCGCACTTGAGAACATAGTCGGTGATAAGCTTCGAGAACTCTCCGAGCTTGCTCTTCGATACACGTGCGTAGCCATAACCAGGAAGATCGACCAAGTACCAGCTGTCGTTGATGAGAAAGTGGTTGATTAGTCGTGTCTTACCAGGTGTGCCCGACACCTTCGCAAGGCCCTTGATGCCTGTGAGCATATTCACCAACGACGACTTGCCAACGTTGCTTCGTCCGATGAAGGCTATGTCCTTGAGCTCATCTTTGGGCACTTGTGATATGCGCTCCGAGCTGCACTTGAATTTTGCTTTTACTGCTGTTGCCATTGCTCTCGATAAATATTTGTCGCAAAGATAGCTAAATTGTTGGAATATCGTTGTACTCTCCGACGAAAATTAGTACCTTTGTCGCTTGTGAAGAGGATAACTAACGACTAAAAAAGATAATTCCTATGAAAAAAGAGTGGAACGACGTGCGCGAATTTCACGAGAAATTCGGACACCCCGTGGCAACCGAGCCACGTATGATTGATAAGAAGCGTGCGCTCTCGCGTGCTAAGTGGATGCAGGAGGAGGTTGCCGAGTTCTTGGTGGCCGACAACATCTACGAGCAGGCCGATGCGATGATTGACCTTATGTACTTTGCTCTCGGCACAATGGTCGAGATGGGTATTCCTGCTGACGAGCTCTTCGAGATTGTACAGCAGGCAAATATGGCTAAACTTTGGCCAGATGGTAAGCCCCACTACAATCCTAAGGATGGCAAGGTTATCAAGCCCGAGGGTTGGGAGGATCCATTCCCTAAAATTAAGACCTACATCGACAACTTGTAATTTCTTGTGATAAGGCAGCATCTGCTGCATCTCAATCGTTGGGCTGAATGGGAAATACGCTTAGTATGTCCCATCCAGCCCAACTTCTTTATCGTTGCAGCATCTACTACCTTCTAACAAGAAATTTAATTTCTCGTGATAGTGGCGCATCTGCGCCGCTTCAATCAACGCCACCAAATGGGAAATACGCTTAGTATGTCCCATCTGGGGCAATTTCTTTATCGAGGTCACATCTAACCCCTTCTAACAAGAAATTTAATTTCTCGTGATAGTGGCGCATCTGCGCCGCTTCAATCAACGCCACCAATGGGACGTACATCAAGTACTACCCATCGGTGGCTTTTTCATGTCAGCGTCACATCTGCACCACTCTAACAAGAAATTAGGGTGTGTAGGTGGGAAGAGTGCTGTTATCTCTTATTTGTTATTGATGAAAAAATATTCAAGATTTCGTGTAAAATTGTCAATAAGTCGCCATTTATTATAAATAAATCGAGAAAAAGTTGCATAGGGTTGCTATTTGTTAAAGAAAAAATTGTACCTTTGTATTGGTATGAAACCATATATCGTGTAAAATCTAAAAACAATACACACATATGAAACTACAAAAATTAACCATCCGCATTATTGCGGTATTATTCGCATTCTCCGCTGTGGCGTGTGTGGATAAGGATTTCCGTCTCGATGAGGCATCTATGGAGATGACATTGGGACAGGGTAAGACGATTATCCCATTGGGATATCTCAAAGAGCAGACTATCGGTGATTTGCTCAATACGGGTCAGGCTATCGAGGGCCTATCTATTGATCCCGATACTGGCGAGTATAGCTTCTCGTTCAAGGGCGATGCAGCGAGCTTCGGCGTTGAGGGCATTCCCACATCGCTCGGTATTCCAGCTATGGTAAACTCCTTCAGCGTGGCATATCCCGAGTTTAACCTCAGTGCCAAGTCGGTGGAGATACATCAGGGCAAGGAGATGAAACTCAATATGGGCGTACTCGACAAGTTTGGTGTATCGGGAAGCTACCGTGTACCTTTCAAGGTGGAGAATGCAATTACGGGTAATCTTACCGAGACGATTACTCCTGAGCATCTTTACGTTCAGGTACCTGAGCAGATTGAGGATATCGTAGCTGTATTCTTCAAGGATATCGAGAGTGGTCACCAGGGTGCACCTCTCCACCTTAAGCTCGACCTTAACGACTTGAAGGGTATCAATGGTGGTGGTGAACTTAACATCGACCTTAAACTTGCTGGTGGTAACTTCATTATGGCAGATGGTGACGGCAATCGCTACGACGACAACCACTTTGCGAAGAGCTACAAGATCAAGGAGGGTGATGAGTTCGTAGAGTTTGTGTTGTATATCGACAGAATTGTGAACGACAAGACGCTTGACTCGAACCATGCGCTCGATATTCCATTGTCGCTCACATACGATTTGGATTTCTCGCTGGATGTTATGCCTGGCGAGTTCTCGTTGGCAAATCTTCCTAAGTTCAACGTCGATGCAGATCTTGAGTATGGCGATGCAGATGTAATGCTCAGCAAGAGCGTTATGCTTGTAGACTATCACTCAACCGAGGCTAACGATGTAGTTATCGACTCTATTCCTGCCGAGATTGTAAGTGTTAAGAGTATCAACCTTAAGGACAACTCGCGTATTCAGCTCTTTGCTCGCGGCCTTGATTGGTTTGGTGATGCTGCCGACCTTATCGAGGTCGATATTACACTTCCCGGCTATCTCAGCCTTCACTCTTTGGAGGGTGTAACGTACGAGTATGTGGAGAGTGCTCACCAGCTTAAGGCTACGCTCGCAGATCTTGAGAAGGGTATCGATATCGGTCTTGACGCTATCGAGTTTGAGGGTGATGGTGTTCGCCCAGAGGGTGGTAAGTTGCATTTGGACTTCGCTCCCGATATTGAGGTACACTTTGCGAAGGATGCTGAGATTATGGTGTCGTCGTTGATGCCTGAGAGTGTCGAGAATATCGTTATCAGCACAGGTATCGATGCTATGGAGTTCACTATTGAGTCGGTTAGCGGATGTATTGCCTATGGCTACGACTACAGCCAGAAGGTGCAGCTTGGTGACCTCACGGGAGGTATGGGCCTTGAGATCAATGGCGAGGGTCTATCGCCAATAATCCGTATTGAGATTGGTAATCCGCTATCGTTGGAGGCTACTATTGGTGCTTCAATTACTCCTATGGTTGGTGGCGAGGTTCGCTCGGAGAATGTAATATCGTTCGATAATTTGACAATCGCTCCTGCGGAGTATGTCAATGGAGAGATTGTCCCCAGTAAGATGTATCTTGTTCTTGCCGATGAATCGCGTCGCGAGGAGTTTGAGGGTGGCGACTACACATTTGTAGCTTGTAGCGTAGGTAAGCTCTTGGCGGGTGCTATGCCTGATGGCTTGATACTGGACTTCTCGGTAGATACCAACAGCGAGGAGGTTAGCACGCTCTATGTTGCTGAGGAGTTTGAACTCTCGTATAGCTACTCATTGGATGTGCCTTTGGCATTTAACTCTGATTTGTCGATCGGCTATTCGGGTCGTGCCGAGGGCCTTAAGAACACCTTTGAACTATTGTCTGGTTACGACATCAAGATTGGTGATTTGGCACTTCTTGTAAATGCCGTAAATAGCGCACCTTTGCAGTTTGCAATCAATGCGCAGCTGCTCGATGCAAATGGTGAGCCTACGTCTATCAATCTGCATATCCCCGAGGGTGGTGGTATCATCAAGGGTTCGGATGATGGTGTCAAGGGTGCTGAGTCGCAGATGCGCTTGGAGCTCAAGGTGCCCAGCGGCGATCTTAGTGGCTTGGGTGATGTCGATGCTATCAACTTCGACTTCGAGCTCAAGGGTGTAACCAAGGATAGCGTGCCTTTGAAGGATTCGCAGAGTGTAAGTGTAATGTTGCAGTTGGAGCTTGACGGTGGTGTGACTATCGATCTTGGTTCATTTGCTGGAGCATCACGTATTGAATAACAACCAACCCTAATATTTGAATAGATATGAAACGCAAGATAGTATCTCTATTATTCGCATTTGTTGCTCTGGTGGTGGCTGGTAGTGTCACGGCTCAGACGCTCAACAGCTCATACTTTATGGAGGGCTCATACTTCAGAACCGATATGAACCCTGCACTCACGCCAACGCGTGGTTATGTGGCTATTCCGATTCTTAGTGGTGTCGGAGCCGAGGTTAATACAAACTTTATGTCGGTCGATAAATTCTTCTTTAAGAAGGATGGTCAGGTGGTTACGGGCTTGAATAGCTTGGTATCTGCCGATGAGTTCCTCGGTCGCCTGCCCAAAACAGAGAAGATGTCGGCGAATGTTAGCTTCAACTTCATAAGTGCGGGTTTCTATCGTGGAAAGATGTATTGGAACTTCGGTGTCAATATCCGTGAACAGGCCGATATGGCTCTCTCTAAGGATGTCTTTACGGTGCTTAAGACATTCGGTAATGGTACCTATGATCTAAACCGCACGGCGCTAAATGCAAATGTATATGGCGAGACCTATGTTGGTGCAACATACCCTGTTTTGGAGTGGCTTACGGTGGGTGCACGTTTGAAGTTCTTGACGGGTATTGTGAATATTGCGGCAAACTTCGATCAGATGTCGGCAAGTGTTACGCCTGAAAATATTAAGGGTGATCTTTCTGGTACGATTAACATCAATGCTCCGGTTGTTGCATTGACAAATATGCGTCCTGGCGATACCTTCAATTTCGACATCTTTAACTTGGCAAACGGTGTTAAATTGGGTAGCTTTGGTGCAGCTATCGACCTTGGTGCAGAGGCTGAGTTCTTGGATAAGTCGTTGCGCGTGTCGGCTGCTGTTACAGATCTTGGCTTTATCAAATGGTCGCGTAAAACCACGGCTGTAGCCGATATCGATGGAGCATTCTATTTCAACGGTGTCGATTTTGCTACTGCTGAGCCCGACTACGGATTCGATGCGTCAATGACGATGTCCGAAGCATCGAATAGTGGCTATACAAAGATGATCAACTGCTCGTTGAATGTCGGTGCAGAGTACAATATCTTGAATAACCGTATCGGCTTCGGTTTGTTGTCGCATACCGAGTTCTACAACTCAATGGCCTATAGTGAGCTTACCGTTTCGGCGAACTTCCGTCCGCTAAATTGGCTCTCGGCAACTCTTAGCCACACATTATTGTCGGGTAATAAGGCGGGTGTATTTGGCTTTGCGTTTAATATCCACTGCCCAGGTCTTAACCTCTTCTTGGGTATGGATTATATCGACACTCGCTATGTTAAGTACGAGAATATGAGCGTGCCTCGTATGGCTTCGTCAGTTAATGCATACTTCGGCTTAGGCTTTAACATTGGTAAGTATGTAGCCAAATAATGTAAGGTCTGTTGTAGGTAGCAACAGCCAATAAATAAGACTCCTCGGTATAGCGTTCGTGCTATCCGAGGAGTCTTTATATATTGCCTTATGGGCTTTGTGTGTTATGCTTGCTGAGGCTACTGCTTGGCCATCCATACGCGGATGTTCTCAGCGATGCAACCTATTAGGCGGTCGATAGCCTCGGCTGCAGCCCACGCGTTGTGAGGTGAGGCCAAGAGACGATACTTGTCCTTAATATCGTATAGCGGAGAGCTTGCCAATGGCTCGGTAGAGAATACGTCGAGCGCTGCGGCTGCGATAGTGCCCTTGTCGAGTGCTTCGGCGAGTGCTGCCTCGTCGATAATGCCGCCACGTGCTACGTTGATGATAAATGCCGAGGGCTTCATCATTGCGAGCTGCTCTGCGCCGATAAGACCGCGTGTGCGCTCGTTGAGTGGCGAGTGTACAGATACGATGTCGCTCTCCTTGAGAAGCTGCTCAAGCTCTACTGCTGGGTACTCCTCCTCGCGCTTTGCACCCGATGTCGAGAAGTATGACACTTCGCAACCAAATGCCGAAGCAAGGCGTGCTACCTCGCGGCCGATGTTGCCGAGGCCTACGATGCCCCACTTCTTACCGCGAATTTCGAATGTCATGCGATCGAAGCAGAAGGGGCGATTGGCTGCAGCATAGCGGCCATCGTGGAAGTACTCGTCGAAATATACGATGTTACGCGCAAGGGCAAGGGCCGAGGCGAGAGTGGTCTCGGCAACCGATGTTGTCGAATAACCTACGGCATTGCGAACCTCGATACCAAGCTCGGCTGCAGCGTTTAGGTCTACGTTGTTCATACCCGTTGCGGCGATGCAGATAAGCTTGAGGCGTGGTAGCTGACGCATGGCCTCACCGTCGATTACGATCTTGTTGGTGATGGCGATGTCGGCATCCTTAAGACGCTCTACAACCTCCTCTTTGCGTGTGAACTCATAGGCTACGTATTCGCCCTGAGATGTGATCGAGGACATATCACGGCCAGCCATGCTGTACTCATCCAAAAAAACAATTTTCTTCATAAGAGTTGTCCTATTTTAGTTATTGTATTTGCAGTTTATTTCTCGTCGTTGCCACCCATCTCGCCTATGAGGTCGCGGATAACGACCGAGGCGCATCCTATGCCAAAGAGGGCTGGAATGTACGATATGGTGCCAACATTCGATTTTTTGTTCTGTTCTTCGCATAAAATCATCGCTCCTTCACGTATTGGCTCGGGTGAGAACACGGCGCGGAAGCCTCGCTTAATGCCAATCTTGTGTAGGCGTTTGCGTAGCATATGCGCAAGAGGACAATGGTGCGTTTTGGCAATATCCTTAATCTCCATTAGTGTTGGGTCGGTCTTCGCACCTGCTCCCATCGAGCTAACCAAGGGTATGCCTCTGTCGAGTGAGCCCTTGATTAAAGCGAGCTTTGGCGATAGGGTGTCGATGGCATCTACCACGTAGTCGAACTTTGCGCTGTCGAGCAACTCGTCAGTCTGGTCATCCTTGATAAAACGATTGACAATGTGGAGCTTAAGCTCGGGGTTGATGTCGCGCAGACGAGCCGCAAGAATGTCGCATTTCTGCTGACCTACGGTCGAGTGTAGGGCGACAAGCTGACGGTTGATGTTGCTAAGACCTACAACATCGGCATCGGCAATGGTGAGCTCGCCCACACCAGCGCGGGCAATCATCTCGGCGGCGTATGCACCCACGCCACCCACGCCCACAACAAGTACGTGAGCGCGACGCAATATGTTGAGTTTCTCGTTGCCGAGTAGTAGCTCGGTGCGTTCTAACCAATTATCCATTTTTGGCGAATAGTTTTACATAGTTACTAAGTATCTGCATCTTCAGTTTGTCGATGGTTGTGGAGCGCAAGGCCGCCACCTCGGCATATATCTGCTCGATGGTGGGGTGTGCTCGGTCGTCGGTCTCACAAAAGAGATTCTCGGCAGGCAGGGTAGCTATCACTTGTCGTGTCTTAGGTGAGCGTAGCGACCGCTCACCGAAGGATAGAAAATAGCCTCTCTCGACGCACCGCTTAGCTTGCTGCTCTGATCCCGTAAAGCCGTGAAATACTACACCTTGCAGCGAGTAGCCTCTTAGCGTGAGCATCACATCTTCGAAGCTGCGCACGACGTGTAGTACGACGGGTTTTTGAAGTCTTTTGGCCGCATCAAGATGCGCCTCGAAAACTCTTTGCTGTGCTTTGTGATCAACCTCACAGGCGTAGTCAAGACCCGTCTCACCAACAATATCGCACGCCTCGAAATGGGGTAGTGTAACCCCCTTTTCGGCATCCCACGGATGCACTCCCAACATCTTCGGTGAAGCTATATCGGGGCGTGGTGCGTGGGTGTGTATATCGACATAACCGTTTGTCATAACATCGCAGTTCGACTACAAAAGTACGAAATTATCGTGCAAAACAAAAATATAGAGGCTGAAAGATTGGCCGTTTCAAAAAAAAATAGTAACTTCGTGCGCATTTTTAATAGTCATAAGGTATGACTTATTAATGCCGAGAACACAATTCATAACAAAATAACTAAATTAATTTAACAAACAGTTTTATGTCGAAAAACATTAAATTACGTAAAGGTCTCGACATCAAGCTCGCTGGTGTAGCAGAGAAGGTCGTGGAGAATGCTCCTATGGCTGCCTCATACGCTGTAAGCCCGCTCGATTATGAGAACGTTACTCCCAAGCTGTTGGTTAAGGTTGGTGACAAGGTAGAGGCAGGTAGCGCGCTGTTCTTTGATAAGAACAACCCACGCATCCTCTTCACTTCTCCCGTTAGCGGTGTGGTTTCGGCCATCAACCGTGGTGAGAAGCGTAAGCTACTCAACGTTGCTGTAGAGCCCGACCAGGAGCAGGTGTACAAGGCGTTGCCTATGGTAGATGTTGCTAAGGCAGAGCGCGAGGAGATTGTTGAGATGTTGCTTGCATCGGGTCTTTGGACTCGTATCGTGGAGCGTCCCTATGGCGTTATCGCTAACCCCGAGGCTAAGCCTAAGGCTATCTTCGTGTCGGCGTTCGATTCAGCTCCATTGGCTCCCGACTACAACTTCATTCTCAAGGAGGAGAAGGCTGCAGTAGAGGCTGGTATGGCGTTGCTCGCTCGTTTGACCGATGGTAAGGTTCACCTCTCAGCTCGTAAGGGCGACGAGGGCTTCATGGCCGAGGTTAAGGGCGTAGAGTACCACACATTCGAGGGTAAGCACCCTGTAGGTAATGTTGGTATCCAGATCCATCACATTGACCGTATCGCTAAGGGTGATATCGTTTGGACTGTAAACATCCAGGACGTAGCTATGATTGGTCGTTCGATTCTTGCTGGTAAGCTCGATATGTCGAAGACTGTGGCAGTTGCTGGTAGCGAGGCTCAGAAGCCTATGTACAAGCGTATCATCGCTGGTGCAGCTATCGAGTCAATCGTTGGTAAGCAGCCTGCAAGCGTTCGCGTTATCTCTGGTGACGTTCTCACAGGTGTTAAGACCGATGCTGACGGCTACATCGCAGCTGGTGCTAACGTAGTAACTCTTATCCCTGAGGGTGATAAGTATGAGTTGCTCGGCTGGGCTATGCCACGTTTCCACCGCTTCTCAGTATCGCGTGCATACTTCTCTTGGCTCTTCCCAAAGAAGGAGTACAAGCTCGATACTAACCTCAATGGTGGTGAGCGTCCTTTCGTGGTAACAGGTCTTTATGAGAACTACTTGCCTATGGACGTATATGTATCGTACCTTCTTAAGGCTATTCTTGTTGGCGACTTGGACAAGATGGAGAATCTTGGTCTTTACGAGGTGTTGCCCGAGGATTTGGCTCTTTGCGAGTTTGTTGATCCTTCGAAGATCGATATGCAGCAGATCGTACGTAATGGTATTAATTTAATGATTAAGGAGAGCCAAACTATGGACTTGCGTAAACTTGTAGATAAGATTAAGCCCACCTTCTCTGAGGGAGGTAAGCTCGGTTTCTTGCACTCAACATTCGAGGGCTTCGAGACATTCCTTTTTGTTCCTAACACAGTTACTCCTCGCAAGGGTTCACACGTTCGTGACTGTAACGATATCAAGCGTGTGATGATCGTTGTTGTGTTGGCTCTTATCCCTGCAACGTTGTTCGGTATGTACAACGTGGGTTATCAGGCTGGCATCGAGGGTATCTTCCCCGCTTTCTGGTACGGTTTCCTCAAGACTTTGCCTACGATCATTGTATCGTACGTAACAGGTCTTGCTATCGAGTTCGCTTTCGCGCAGAAGCGTAAGCACGAGATCAACGAGGGTTTCCTTGTAACAGGTCTTCTCATTCCTTTGGTGATGCCCGTTACTATTCCTTTGTGGATTGTAGCTCTCTCTACTGCTTTCGCTGTAGTTATCGGTAAGGAGGTATTCGGTGGTACAGGTATGAACGTATTTAACCCCGCGTTGTTGGCTCGTGCGTTTGCATTCTTTGCCTACACTCCCCAGATGTCTGGTGAGGCAGTATGGTATGCCGACGGTAAGACTGGTGCAACTGCTTTGGAGCAGCTCTCGTCTTACACAGCTGGTGCAGAGCTTCCCTACTCAGTATCTGACGCCTTCTTCGGCTTTATGCCTGGTTCACTCGGTGAGACTTCAACTTGTGCTATTCTTCTTGGTGCTTTGTTGCTTCTCTTCACAGGTGTTGCTTCATGGCGTATTATGCTTTCAGTATTCGTAGGTGGTTTGGCCTTTGGTTACCTCTTCGATGCTGTAGGTATGACTGAGTATCCTGCATACTACCACCTCTTGGTCGGCGGTTTCGCGTTCGGTGCTGTGTTTATGGCTACTGATCCTGTTACTTCAGCTCAGACTAACGCAGGTAAGTGGATCTACGGTTTCATGGTAGGTGCTCTTGCAGTGCTTATCCGTGTTGTAAACCCCGCATATCCCGAGGGTATGATGCTTTCAATTCTCTTCATGAACGCACTTGCACCTATGATCGACTACTTCGTAGTTGAGCGTAACGTAGCACGTCGTAAGAAGCTTATTAAGAACGCATAAATAAGTATCAGCTATGGCAATCAATAAGAATTCAAATGCATATATCATCATCTACACAGTTGTAATGGTGGTTATCGTTGGTGCTTTGCTTGCATTCTTGGCAACATCGCTCAAGCCTATGCAGGATGCAAACGTTCTCAACGAGCAGAAGGTATCTATTATGAAGGCCTTTGGTGAGGCCGATGCATCGTTCGACGAGGTGGTGACTATGGGTCGTCTTGTTGGCGGTGAGTTTGTTGCTGTTGATAGCGAGGACAAGGCTGATGTTCAGGCTGTTTTCGATATCCTTGGCAACCGCAAGGAGCTCGCAGAGGCTCAGGATGCACTTCCTATCTTCCAGTTGGAGAAGGAGGGTGTTGTTAAGTATGTACTTCCTATCGTAGGTAAGGGTCTTTGGGGCGATATCTGGGGCTATGTTGCTTTGCAGCAGGGCGAGGATAACGTTGTTATCACTGGTATCGTTATGGACCACGCTGGCGAGACTCCAGGTCTTGGTGCTGAGATCGCTACTGAGAACTGGCAGAAGAAGTTCGAGGGTAAGCAGCTCTACAACGCAGCTGGCGAGTTTGCTGTGCGTATGCAGAAGGGTGGCGCTCAGAATGAGCATCAGGTAGATGCTATCACAGGTGGTACAAAGACTTGTGATGGTGTTAATGCTATGCTTGCAAACTCTATCGGTAAGTACGAGTCATTCTTGCGCGGTGCAGCTGTTGAGGCTGAGGCCGACACTGAGGAGTGTGCTTGCTGCTGCGAGGAGTGTGATGTTGAATCTATTAACGAGTAAGGAGGATGTCGATTATGAAACTCAGTAAGAATTTTACTAATCCTTTGGCAGCAAACAACCCTGTCATCGTTCAGATCTTGGGTATTTGCTCGGCTCTTGCCGTTACTGTTAAGCTTGAGCCCGCATTTGTTATGGGTATCTCTGTAACATTCGTGTGTGCATTCGCCAACCTTATCATGTCGCTCTTGCGTACTGGTGTTCCTTCACGTATCCGTATCATCGTTCAGTTGGTGGTTATCGCTACGTTGGTTATCGTTGTAGACCAGTTCTTGCGCGCGTTTATGTATGATGTATCTAAGCAGCTCTCGGTATATGTTGGTCTTATCATCACCAACTGTATCGTGATGGGTCGTGTTGAGGCCTTTGCATTGGGTAACAAGCCTTGGGATGCCTTCGTAGATGGTATTGCTAACGGTTTTGGTTACGCCTTTATCTTGGTTCTCGTGGCCTTCTTCCGTGAGTTGTTCGGTTCGGGTACATTGTTTGGCTTCGACGTATTGGCATGCTTCGGCTATGTCAATAACTCGTTGATGCTCTTCCCGCCAATGGCTCTTATTATCGTGGGTGTTATCATCTGGGTACACCGTTCTATTAACAAAGATCTTCAGGAAAAATAGGAGGGTAGCGTATGTTAAATTTGTTTATTAATTCGGTATTTATCGAAAACATGGTCTTCGCATACTTCTTCGGTATGTGTTCATACATTGCCGTATCGAAGAGCGTAAAGACCGCTTTGGGCTTGGGTGCCGCCGTTACCTTCGTTCAGGTTATGACAGTGCCTTTGAACTACCTGTTGAATCAGTATGTTCTCTCTCCCAATGCATTGGGTGAGGGTGTAGACCTCAGCTTCTTGTCATTCATCCTCTTCATCGCTGTTATCGCAGCATTCGTGCAGCTCGTGGAGATGATCGTCGAGAAGTTCTCACCTTCGCTTTACAACCAGTTGGGTATCTTCTTGCCTCTTATCGCCGTAAACTGCGCAATCATGGGTGGTTCGTTGTTTATGCAGCAGATGGTAGGCACCGAGATCAACTCTGTAGGTGACTCTATCGTCTACGGTCTTGGTTCAGGTATTGGTTGGTGGTTGGCTATCGTTATGATGGCAGCTATCCGCGAGAAGATCGAGTATTCACACGTTCCCGCAGCTCTTAAGGGCCCCGGTATCGCCTTCATCATCACAGGCCTTATGGGTATCGCCTTTATGATCTTCTCGGGTATTCAGTTGTAACCTTTAATAAGAGTATAAGGTATGAATATTACTATTATTATCTATGCAATAGTTGCCTTTCTTGCGGTGACACTTATCTTGGTGGCACTGTTGCTCTTTGCAAAGGCAAAGTTGACATCGTCGGGTGCTGTTAAGGTTAACATCAACGATGGTGACAAGGTATTGGAGGTTGAGTCAGGCGCAACACTTCTCAACACACTCTCGGAGCAGGGTATCTTCCTTCCTTCGGCTTGTGGTGGTAAGGGTGCTTGCGGTCAGTGCAAGTGCCAGGTAGTATCGGGTGGTGGCGAGATTTTGCCTACCGAGCGTGGCTTCTTCAACCGTCGTGAGATCAATGAGGGCTGGCGCCTTGGCTGCCAGGTTAAGGTTAAGGAGGATATCGCTATCAAGGTTCCTGCATCTGTTCTCAGCATCAAGAAGTGGGAGTGCGAGGTGGTATCTAACAACAACGTGGCTACCTTCATCAAGGAGTTCGTCGTTAAGCTCCCCGAGGGCGAGCACCTCAACTTCCGCAGTGGTGGTTATATCCAGATCGACGTTCCTGCAATCACTGTTGATTACAAGGATATCGACGTTGATGCTGACTACCGCGAGGATTGGGAGAAGATGGGTGTCTTCAACCTCAAGATGGTTAACCCTGAGCCTCAGGTACGTGCATACTCTTGCGCTACTTATCCTGCTGAGGGTGATATCATCAAGCTTAACGTGCGTATCGCAACACCTCCGTTCGATCGCGCTACAGGTGGCTTTATGAATGTTAACCCTGGTGTATGCTCTTCATACATCTACTCTCTTAAGCCAGGCGATAAGATCATTATGTCAGGTCCTTTCGGTGAGTTCTTCTTGCCCGATAACCTTTCAGATGATCAGGAGCTCGTATTCATCGGTGGTGGTGCAGGTATGGCGCCTATGCGTTCGCACATTATGCACCTCTTCAAGACCCTCAAGACAGGCCGTAAGGTTAATTTCTTCTACGGTGCTCGCTCTTTGAAGGAGGCCTTCTACCTCGATGACTACTATCAGATCGAGAAGGAGTTCCCCAACTTCAAGTTCCACCTTGCGTTGGATAGACCCGATCCCGAGGCTGATAAGGCAGGTGTTCCATACGTTGCAGGCTTCGTTCACAACGTGCTTTACGAGACATACCTCAAGCAGCACGACGAGCCAGAGGGTATCATCTACCTCATGTGCGGTCCTCCGATGATGGCACAGTCGGTTGTAAACCTTCTCGACAACCTCGGAGTTCCAGCGGAGAATATTTTGTTTGATAACTTCGGCGCATAATTTTGCGTGATAAGGGGTTATCTTCGACCTCTCAATCATTGCCCCAAATGGGAAATACGCTTAGTATGTCCCATCTGGGGCAATTTCTTTATCGAGGCCAAATCTAACCCCTTCTAACGCAAAATTTGTTTCTCGTGATAAGGGGTCATCTTCGGCTCTTCAATCAAAATGGCGAATGGGAAATACGTTTAGTATGTCCCATCCGCCATTTTTCATGTCATAGCCAAATCTGGCCCCTTCTGACGCAAAATTTCTCGTGATAAGAGGTCATCTTTGACTCTTCAATCAAAGCCACCAATGGGACATACTTCAAGTACTACCCATCGTCGCCATTTTTGCCGAGTGTAGCACTCGGCACCCTTCTAACGCAAAATTTGTTTCTCGGAATAAGGGGCTATCATCGACCTCTCAACCATTGCTATCCTCTTTACGGTGTATGTTACGAGGTCAATTACTCAAAATGCGAAAAATTGTCCAATCCTAAACGTTCTCTCTTTTATGTAAAAGTGTGAAATGTGCAGTGTTAAAAAGATAACAGAGGAAATGTTATGATTTTTCGCACGAAATGTGTACCTTTGCACCGATTTTTGAGAAATGTGGCCTTACGCCATTGTGGGCCTTCATCAATCAAATTTCAGGGAGTGTGCCCAACATATTATAAATATAGGTGAGCACGACTTACCGACGATAAATTGGAAATTATTATTTAGTTGTAAAATATGGCAGAGAAGAGATTTATTACGTGTGATGGTAACTACGCTGCAGCGCATATTGCATATATGTTCTCAGAGGTAGCAGCTATCTATCCCATCACTCCCTCGTCGACAATGGCAGAGCTCGTAGACGAGTGGTCGGCACAGGGTAAGAAGAACATTTTTGGTGACACCGTAAAGGTGGTTGAGATGCAGTCTGAGGCGGGTGCCGCAGGTGCAGTACACGGCTCATTGCAGAGTGGTGCATTGACATCTACGTTTACCGCATCACAGGGTCTTCTCCTTATGGTGCCCAATATGTACAAGATTGCTGGTGAGCTCCTCCCCGGCGTATTCCACGTATCAGCACGTGCTCTTGCAGCACAGTCGCTCTCTATCTTCGGTGACCACCAGGATGTAATGGCCGTACGTCAGACAGGTTTTGCGATGCTTGCTACATCATCTGTACAGGAGGTTATGGACCTCGCAGGTGTGGCTCACATCGTAGCACTTAAGGCTCGTATCCCATTCGTTCACTTCTTCGATGGTTTCCGTACATCTCACGAGATTCAGAAGATCGAGCTTATCGACGAGGCATCACTCTCGGCAATGTTCGACCGTGAGGCTCTCAAGGCATTCCGCATGCGTTCGCTCAACCCTGAGCGTCCTGTAACTCGCGGTACTGCGCAGAACCCCGATATCTACTTCCAGACACGTGAGGCTTCTAACAAGTTCTACAACGCTGTGCCCGATATGGTGGCTGAGGCGATGGAGAAGATCTCGACTATCACAGGTCGTGAGTACAAGCCTTTCACATACTATGGTGACGCTGAGGCTGAGAACATCATCATCGCGATGGGTTCTATCACCGAGACTATCAAGGAGTGCGTAGACTACCTCCGCACACAGGGTAAGAAGGTTGGTGTGATCACCGTACACCTCTACCGTCCATTCTCAGCGAAGTACCTCTTCAACGTATTGCCCGCAACAGTTAAGCGCGTATGCGTTCTTGACCGTACCAAGGAGCCAGGTTCAAACGGTGAGCCTTTGTTCCTCGATATTCGCGATGCATTCTACGAGTGCGAGAACCGTCCTATGATCATCGGTGGTCGCTACGGTCTTTCATCAAAGGATACAACACCTGCACAGATGTTGGCAGTATTTGCTAACCTCGAGGCAGAGCAGCCTAAGAACCACTTTACAGTAGGTATCAACGACGACGTAACAATGCTCTCATTGCCCGTAGGTGAGGAGGTATCAATGGCTAAGGAGGGTACTTTCGAGGCGTTGTTCTTCGGTCTTGGTTCTGACGGTACTGTAGGTGCAAACAAGAACTCTATTAAGATTATCGGTGGCTCGACAAACAAGTATTGTCAGGCATACTTCGCATACGACTCAAAGAAGTCTGGTGGTTACACATCATCGCACTTGCGCTTTGGTGACAACCCAATCACTTCTCCTTACCTCGTTACTACTCCCGACTTCGTAGCGTGCCACGTGCCCTCGTATGTTGAGAAGTACGACGTGTTGAAGGGCTTGAAGCGTGGTGGTTCATTCCTTCTCAACTCGGTAAACGATGCTGAGACAACATGCGCTACATTGCCAGACCACATGAAGGCATACCTCGCGAAGAACGAGATTAACTTCTACGTTATCAACGCTACAAAGATTGCTGCAGAGCTCGGTCTTGGTTCACGTACCAACACTATCATGCAGTCTGCATTCTTCAAGATCGCTGACATCATTCCTATCGAGAAGGCTGTCGAGGAGATGAAGAAGGCTATCTACAAGTCTTATGGCAACAAGGGTGAGGATATCGTTAATATGAACTACGCTGCGGTAGACGCTGGTTGCGAGGCTGTAGTTAAGGTTGAGGTTCCTGCTGAGTGGGCAAACATCGAGTGCAAGGTGGTTGAGAAGAGCGTAGACGCTACAATCCCCGCTTTCGTACGCGACGTATGTAAGCCTATCGACGCTCTTAAGGGTGATATGCTTCCTGTATCGGCATTCAACGGCCGTGAGGATGGTACTTGGGACAATGGTACTGCTGCTTA
>JAFYXB010000086.1 GCA_017546345.1 Alistipes sp.
CCTCTCAATCATTGCCCCAAATGGGAAATACACTTAGTATGTCCCATCTGGGGCAATTTCTTTATCGAGGCCACATCTAACCCCTTCTAACAAGAAATTGGGTTGTGGTGCTGATGAATGTGGGATAGGCGTTGTCGCTTGACGCTGAGTTATTGGGGAGTATGAGGGCGGGCTAAAGCCCTTTTGAGGGCGCAAGCAGAGCTTGCTTTTGGGGTGTTTCGCGTTTAGCTATGTTGCGCTCTTGCGTTTGTTGCACATGAGTGTCATGCTGAGCGAAGTCGAAGCATCTCCTCAAAATCAACAAATGGCTACGTATAAAACGCTTACACTACATTGTCGCGTAGGAGATCCCTCGGCTACGCTCGGGATGACCCTTTAGAAGCGGCACTCCCCATAAGCACTGCCAGGAGCGCTCCCCAAAAGGGCGTTAGCCCGCCCCCAAGAGCAAGCTATGCTTGCGCTCCCCAAAAGCGAAGCACCCCTTAAAGGGCTTTAGCCCGCCCCATTAAGTTCATCATCAATCGTTCCACGATCGCAAAAAAAAAGAGCAGGCACGAGTCTTAAAACCCCGTGTCTGCTCTTTTTCTCTTTTGACTGCGCTCGCTACTCTGTTAGCGGTAGTTCCTCCATTACGAGGCTATCCACCGACGGCATATCACTATCCGTAGACTCCTGCTCATCAATGGCCTCCATTGCGTAATCCTCCTCGGATACATCCTCGCTAACGCTCTCCTCCGTGGCCTTATCCTTCCCGAAGAAGATTGAACGGTAGTTGCCAAAATTGTAGGCTGCGAGCGCAATGATGCCTATTGCAATAAGTGTGAATAGCACACCAAATATTCTGTTCATCATACTCTATTTCTCCTTTTTAAGCTCTGTGACAGCACGTTGTAGTGCGTTGTCTATTGGTAAAATGTTGTAGTAGAAGCCCGACTCATCATCCAAGGCATTACGGCCGATATAGGCACGTATCTGTGCCTCGATGATATGGCGCGAGGTGGCAAGACCCTCGGCATCACGCTTGATGCCATGTCGCTCGGCATACTGCACGAACTCCTCGACGAGATTCTCCGTGGCAAGAAGGCTATCCAACTGCTCAAGGCTCTCTATCTGATCCATAGCCTCGCGATGGCGATCTGCAAACTCCATAGTGTAGCGATAGAGCGTATTGCCGTTCCATACCTCCTTATAATATTTACTCTGTCCGAGGGTGTCGAGCGGAATGAAGATATCGGGCATAATGCCTCCACCGCCATATACCGTGCGACCCTTAGGTGTGGTGAACTTCATCGAGTCGTCGAAGTGTATCGAGTCGGCCGAGAATAGCTCGTGGTGGTTGTAGCGGTTGATGATATCGAGGTGGTACGACATCTCGTCACCACTCGTATAAGGCTTCTGTATCGAACGGCCTGTAGGTGTATAGTAGCGCGCCACGGTAAGGCGTATTGCGGAGCCGTCGTCGAATGGTATTTGCGACTGCACAAGGCCCTTGCCAAAGGTGCGGCGACCGATAATCAAGCCACGGTCGTTATCCTGGATTGCACCTGCCAAAATCTCGCTCGACGAAGCGCTTGTCTCATCCACAAGTATTACCAATGGTAGCTGTGTGGCACTACCCTTACCATTGCTATACTGCTTGAGTTGTTTACCACTGCGATCCTCGGTATATACGATTAGCTGATTTTCGCCCAAAAACTCATTGGCAAGGCGTATCGCCTGATCGAGAAAGCCGCCCGAGTTACCGCGTAAGTCGAGAATGAGCGAGCGCATACCCTGGCTGCTAAGTTTAGCGAGAGCCTCCACAAGTTCGCTATGTGTCGTACGGGCAAACTGCGATAGGCGCACGTAGCCAATACCCGCCTTTTTGTCGAGGATAAAGGCCGTCTCGATGCTATGTAGCTCGATAGGGGCACGTGTAACATCGATATCCACCTCGCGGTCGTGACCCGTGCGGGCGATAGAGAGCTTTACGTGTGTACCACGCTTGCCACGCATAAGGCGCATCAGAAAGTCCTGAGCGATGCCTTGTCCCGCCACGTTGCGGTTGTCAATTCGAAGGATGCGATCCCCAGCTCGCACTCCCGCCTTGTCCGATGGGCCTTGCGGTATGACGCTGAGCACGGTAATAGTGTCGGTCATAGCGTTAAAGACAATGCCTATGCCGTCGAACTCTCCCTCGAGGTTCTCGTTCACTCTGTCAAATAGCTTGGCGGGGATATACTCCGAGTGGGGGTCGAGCTCCGAGAGGAGGGCAGGAATAGCCTTCTCGTAGATGGTGTCAAGGGCGATATGGTCTACATAGTTGTTGCGGATATGCGATATGGTAAGCATCAGCTTATCCTTACCTGCCATATAGTTCTCCAGAGCTGCAACGTCGCTTGTAAACTTCTCGATGTCGGCACGGCTACGTGTGACAAACTCCGAAAGACGTGCGATGGTCTTTTCCGATGAGTTGCGCTCGTAGAGGCGTCCTGCGACAACGCCCAACCATAGTGTTGAAAGCATTAGGAGCGCGATGATTAGCGCTCCCCATAGCATTATCTTTTTCTTTCTATCCATAACTCATTACGCTGCAATAACTATGCAGCCGAGCCTATTACTTATTCTTAAATGTGTAGGTAAGACCTACGCTCAACATTGACTGCACCTGAAGTTTGTTTACCTCGGCCTTGTTGTAGTAGAGCTGTACGTAGATCTGTGTAGAGAGATACTTCGATGCCTTGATATCGATAGTGTTCTCCCAGCGGAGCGTAGGCACGACGTGCTCATACTCGAGGTTATCTCTCTTAGCCTGATTTGCCGATGTGATGTCGGTAATCCAACCGTAGAATGAGTATGCTGTTGTGCGGTAGCGCAACCAACCGTCCTTACCCCATGAGCGGTCGAAGTCGAGCTGAACAGAAAGACCGCCCTCGTGCTTATACTTCTGGCCCAATGCTACGCCGTATGCCTTATCCTTGTAGCTGTCGCTCGCAGCATCGTAGTATACGCTCTGATCCACCACGTAAGTACCACTCATCGCGATAGGCGCGAGGTTAATCTTTAATGGGAACTTGATCGAAGGAACAACGTATGTGAAACCAATAGATGCATCCAAGTAGCCAGGAGTCAAGAAGTTAGATATTCTCTCCTCGCCATTGTACTTCGATGTGCGTGCGTTGTAGCCTGGAGTAAGCTGTGTGCGGAACTTAATGTTGGCACCATATGTCCAGTTCTTTACCATATCCCACTGAGGAGCGGTAGAGATAGCAAGCTCATCGACATTCTTAAACCACAAGCCCTTCTCCGTGCCGTCGCCAACATCGGTCTTCATGTTATTGTAGCCCAATTTTGCAGATGCTACGTTGGTTATTGAGAAGCGATCCTTCTTGTAGGTATGTTTGAAATTGATATTTGCCAAGATTGCGATAGCGTTGTCGCCCGAAGCCTGCCATGACTCACTGAATGCTGTGAGCGAACCGTGGAGGTTAGCAGAAAGATCTACGGTGTTGCGCTCGTTGCGGATTGCACGACGCTCAGCGCGGTAAGCAGCCTCAGAGAAGTATTCTGCCTCGACAGCGCCCTCCTTCATCTCGTTCTCGAATTCGGGTTTTTCGGGTTTGGGGGCAGTCTCATCGATAGATACCTGTGCCATAGCCTGTGCACTAAACAATAGGGCAACAAAAAGGGTTAGTGGGTATAAATGTCTCATAATTGTAATAGTATTATTAGATTTATTGATGCACAAATATACAAATATTTTCTCAAAATTTCGTATCTTTGTAAACGATAAAAATAATAATACCTAAGAGTTTAAGTATATGAAATATATAGGAGCACATGTAAGCGCTTCGGGCGGCGTGGAGAATGCAATCAAAAATGCCCGTGAGATTGGGGCTACAGCCTTCGCTCTCTTTACCAAAAATCAGCGTCAGTGGCTTGCAGCGCCTCTCAGTGCGCAGCAGATCGAGACGTTTCGCCGTCTTATGGCCGAGGCGGGATATGCTGCATCGCAGATCTTGCCACACGACAGCTACCTTATCAACCTTGGACACCCAGACGAGGATGGTCTACAGAAATCGCGTGAGTCCTTCTTCGAGGAGATGCATCGCTGCGAGCTTCTGGGCCTTGATAGACTTAACTTCCACCCTGGTAGCCACCTAAATCGTATATCTACGGAGGGTTCGCTCGACCGTATTGCTGAGTCTATAAATATGGCCTTGGAGCGTAGCTCAGGTGTTACAGCCGTTATCGAGAATACGGCAGGTCAGGGCTCAAATCTCGGCTTTGACTTTGCACATTTGGCCTATATCATCGACCGTGTGGAGGATAAGAGCCGTGTGGGTGTATGTCTCGACACTTGCCACTCGTTTGCTGCGGGCTACGACCTGCGCACTAAGGAGGCGTGCGACAAGACCTTCGAGGAGTTCGACCGTATCGTGGGCTTTAACTATCTACGAGGTATGCACCTCAACGATGCTATGCGTCCGTTGGGTAGCCGCATAGACCGCCATTCACCTCTCGGCGAGGGCGAGATTGGTTGGGAGTGCTTCCGCTACATCATGCAGGATAGCCGCTTCGACAACATTCCTCTTATCCTCGAGACTCCCAACGAGGAGCTTTGGCCCGAGGAGATTGCCAAGCTAAAGGCCTTTGCAGGAGTAGTTGCCTAAATTAAGCATTAACACACTTTGAAATAACACACTATGGGAATTATTGAGATTATACTTATTGCTATCAGCCTTGCGATGGATGCCTTTGCAGTATCTGTAGGCAAAGGCCTGTCGTTGCGAACTATCGAGCCTCGTCACGCTCTGAAGGTAGGAGTGTGGTTTGGAGGCTTTCAGGCCTTGATGCCACTTATTGGCTACTACCTGGGCCGTAGCTTTGCGGGTGTAGTGGTCAGCGTTGACCATTGGATAGCTTTCGGCCTTTTGCTACTTATCGGTCTTAATATGATTCGTGAAACGATATGGGGCGATGAAGAGGATGACTCGGCGAGTGACTTTGGTATTCGCACGATGTTCGTAATGGCTGTTGCCACAAGTATCGACGCACTTGCTGTCGGCGTATCGTTTGCTTTTCTCGATGTAAACATCTGGGTTTCAGTGCTTGTCATTGGACTTGTGACACTTTTGCTTTCAGCATCGGGTATCTATCTTGGTCGTATCTTTGGTTCTCGTCTTGGCGACAAGGCAGGCATTGTCGGTGGCGTAGTACTTATTGCCATAGGCGTTAAAATCCTTGTCGAGCACCTTAATTTCTTATGATAAGGGGGCATCTTCTGCTCTTCAATCAAAATTGGCGAATGGGAAATACGTATAGTATGCCCATTCGCCATTTTTCATGTCATAGCCAAATCTAACTTCCTCTGACAACAAATTAGAGTGGGAAGCTGATTAAGGTAGTATAGCGTTATCGCTGATGCTTAGTTATTGGGAGTGATGGTGGAGCTATTAAACCTTGCAAAAAAGAGGCTGTCTAACTTTAGACAGCCTCTTAGCATAAAATCTGAGTTATACTCCGATGACTACTTCTTCGACTTTGGAGCCAAGATCATATTCATCTTCTTGCCATCGAGCTTAGGCATAAGCTCTACGCGACCAAACTCCTCCAAGTCGTTAGCAAAGCGTAGCAACAAAATCTCACCCTGCTCCTTGAAGACGATCGAACGACCGCGGAAGAATACGTAAGCCTTAACCTTAGCACCCTCCTTAAGGAAGTTCTCGGCGTGCTTGAGCTTGAAGTTGTAGTCGTGGTCGTCGGTCTGTGGACCAAAACGAATCTCCTTGATAACAACCTTAACCTGCTTTGCCTTGATCTCCTTAGCCTTCTTCTTCTGCTGGTAGAGGAACTTCTGGTAGTCGGCAATACGGCACACTGGAGGATCAGCCTTAGGTGAAATCTCGATAAGGTCGAGCTCCATCTCATCTGCAAGGCGTATTGCCTCCTTGATAGAAAGCACAAGGTTGGGCTCTACGTTCTCGCCAACGACACGCACTGTTGGTGCTGTAATCTCGTCGTTGATACGATGGGGGTTCTCCTGAACCGGACGGCGACCACGCTGGTCACGCTGCTGCTGTTGCTGCTGC
>JAFYXB010000087.1 GCA_017546345.1 Alistipes sp.
ACAAGAAATTTCCTGTGATAAGGGGTCATCTTTGACTCTTCAATCAAAATGGCGAATGGGAAATACGCTTAGTATGTCCCATCCGCCATTTTTTCATGTCATAGCCAAATCTGACCCCTTCTAACAAGAAATTAAGGTGTGTAGGGAAGAAGAGTGTTGTCCTGCACTTTCAGTCGTTGCTGCATATATAACACTCTAAAAAGAAATTAGATTGTGCTACGCACCATTCGTTGCCCCTTTTGGAACAAAAAAGGTCAAATTATTTTTTATATATAGAATAAAGAAGTATCTTTGCGGCCACATTCCAAAGAGATTATTCTCGCAGCAACGAACAAACACAATTATAAATTAAAAGTACAATGAGCTTCGAATGGCTTAAAAATGTTGTTTTGGGTGGTAGTGGAACTCCAACCATTGCACATACGGTATTTGTGCTTGCCTTGGTTATTGCCTCGGGTATCGCGCTTAGCCGTATCAAAATTAAGGGTATCTCGCTCGGTATGACGTGGATACTATTTACAGGTATCGCCGTAGGTCACATCGGCGTGAACATCGACCATGCAACACTCCACTTTATCAAGGAGTTTGGTCTTATCCTCTTCGTATTCTTTATCGGTTTGCAGGTCGGACCAGGTTTCTTCTCATCACTCAAGAGTGGTGGTGCTAAGCTCATCAGCTTGGCTGCACTAATCGTATTCTTGGGTGTGATTACAGCTTATGTCCTCCACCTCATTACGGGTGAGCCTCTGCCTACGATGGTCGGTGTATTGTCGGGTGCTGTTACCAACACTCCAGGTCTTGGTGCTGCGCAGCAGGCATATTTCGACTCTACGGGTGTTGACGATCCTACAATCTCGCTCGGTTACGCCGTAGCATATCCATTGGGTGTTGTTGGTATCATCTTCACGATGATCATCATGCGCTATGTGTTGCGTGTCGATTTCAAGAAGGAGGATGAGGGTCTTGCAGCGATGAGCAATGAGACAAACCTCCCACGTCGCTACACTGTAGAGTTCACAAACGAGATGCTCGAGGGTCGTGATATCGCTACAGCACACATGCTTATCAACCGTCCATTCGTTGTTTCTCGTCTTATGCACGCTTCGGGTGAAATCGTAATGGCTGATGGTAGCTCTAAGCTCACTATTGGTGATCGTCTTCGTGTGATCTGTACCGAGGAGGATAGCGAGGCAATCCTTGCATTCTTCGGTCACCCTGTGGAGATGACTGCTGAGGAGTGGGGTGCTACAGCTATGCAGTCTACGCCTCTCGTATCGCGTCGTATCCTCATCACTCGTGAGGAGATCAACGGTAAGAAGTTCTCTGATTTGCGTCTTCGTACTCGCTACGGTATCAATATCACACGTGTAAACCGTGCTGGTGTCGATCTCTTGCCCTATCAGGGTATGGAGCTCCAGGTGGGTGATAAGGTGATGGTTGTTGGTCCTGAGGCTGCGGTACAGGCTGCAGAGAAGGTGTTGGGTAACTCACTCAAGAAGCTCGACCATCCTAACCTCTTGCCCGTATTTATCGGTATCGCTCTCGGTATGTTGCTCGGCTCGTTGCCATTGATGAGCATTCCTCAGCCTGTAAAGCTCGGTCTTGCAGGTGGTCCGCTTATCATCGCGTTGCTTATCGGTCGCTTTGGCCCTCACTTCCACCTTGTGACATATACTACGATGAGTGCTAACCTTAT
This sequence comes from Alistipes sp., assembly GCA_017546345.1. Taxonomy (GTDB): domain Bacteria; phylum Bacteroidota; class Bacteroidia; order Bacteroidales; family Rikenellaceae; genus Alistipes. The sequence goes on from JAFYXB010000087.1 coordinate 1,697, forward strand.
GCTTCGTGAGATTGGTTTGGCGATGTTCCTTGCAGCCGTGGGTATCGGCGCAGGTGAAGGCTTCATCGAGGCTATCGTAGGTGGCGGTTACAAGTGGGTAGGTTATGGTGTTATCATCACCGTATTGCCTTTGGTTATCGTGGCGCTTATCGGTCGCTTGAAGTTTAAGCTCAACTACTATACATTGATGGGTCTTATGGCTGGTGCTATGACAGATCCTCCAGCACTTGGCTTTGCGAGCACATCATCAGGTAACGACATGCCTGCAGTAAGCTATGCTACGGTTTATCCTGTAGTTATGTTCTTGCGAGTGCTTACGGCGCAGATGCTTATACTTATGTCAATGTAAATTTCTTGTGATAAGGTAGCATCTGCTGCATCTCAATCGTTGGGCTGAATGGGAAATACGTCAAGTATGTCCCATCCAGCCCAACTTCTTTATCGCTACAACATCTCACAGCTTCTGACAAGAAATTGGGTAGTGGTGCTCCCAATCGTCACCACTCCTGCAAAACAAAACGAGGGTAGTCAATCGTTCGACTACCCTCGTTACCTATATAAATCTATCTCTACTCGATAAGCGAGATGCTGCGCTGGATAAAGTCCGTAAGATTCTTGCCCTTAAGCATGCCGTTTGAGAGCAGTGCAAGGTCGATAATCTGGCGCACCTTACGATTCTCGCTGCCAATCTCCTCAAGGCGTGCATCGCGCTCCTGGTGAAGCTCGGTAACACGCTTTGATAGTGTCTCGCGCATCTCGCGCTCCTCAGCCGTAAAGTCTGTATCCTTTTTATCCTTAACGCTCTCCTCGAAGCGCTTCTCCTCGGCCTCGGCAGCCGTAATCTTCTTGCCGATGCTGCGAAGCTTATCGCCGTAGGCGTGCTCAACCTCGCCCAAGATATCGAGAACGATAGGGTGGTTGCCATTTACAGTAATGGTAAAGTTGTCGGGCATCTGACCATAGAAGCGGCTCATCTCGCCACCGCTCGTAGCGGCCATATCCTTCATGCGGCGCATAAACTCATTCTGAGTGATAACCACGGGTGCATCCTCTGCCGACATCGCAGCGAACGACACGTGGTAGTGGATCTTATCATCCTTAGGCATCTGTGCCGAAAATACAGGGCGTAGAATCTGCTGCTGCTCGGTAGTGAGTGACAAAATCTCCTTCTCGGCCTTAGGAATGAGCTTATCGACAACATCTGAATCGACACGCACGAAGCGTACCTTCTCGTTCTTCGACTCGAAATACTGAATATAGTGGCTATCGAGCTGGCCATTCATCTCGAGGATGTCGTAGCCCTTAGCCTTGGCAGCCTCGACAAACGAGTTTTTGCCCTCGACATCGTCTACGTAGAGCACTACGGTAAAGTCATCCTTATCGGTCTGCTTCTCCTTGATGCTCTCGATATACTCCTGCGAAGTGAAGTACTTGCCCTCGATATTCTTCCAAAGCATGAAGTTAGCGGCCTTCTCGGCAAACTTCTCGTCGGTAAGCATACCGTACTCGATAAATATCTTGAGGTCATCCCACTTTGCCTCGTAGTCGGGGCGCATAGTGTTGAAGAGCTCCTGCAGACGGTCAGCTACCTTGCGGGTGATATATCCCGAGATCTTCTTTACGTTTGAGTCGCTCTGCAGATAGCTGCGCGATACGTTAAGTGGAATATCGGGTGAGTCGATAACACCGTGTAGAAGCGTCAAGTACTCGGGAACGATGCCCGTAACCTCGTCTGTTACGAATACCTGATTTGAGTAGAGCTGTATGCGGTTCTTCTGAATCTCGAAGTTGTTGTGAATCTTCGGGAAGTAGAGGATACCAGTGAGGTTGAATGGATAGTCGATGTTGAGGTGGATGTAGAACAATGGCTCATCGCTTGTGGGGTAGAGGTCGGCGTAGAAATCCTTGTACTCCTGCTCGGTAATCTCCGATGGCTTGCGAGTCCACAAAGGCTCGGTTACGTTGATAATGTTATCCTCGTCGGTATCGACATACTTGCCATCCTTCCACTCGCTCTTCTTGCCGCATGCGATAGGAATAGGCAGGAAGTGGCAATACTTGCGCAAGAGTCGCTCTATCTCGCTGCGCTGAGCATACTCGGCGCAATCCTCCGAGAGGTGCAATACGATGCGTGTTCCGCGGTCGAGCTTCTCGTCAAGCTCCTCCATCTCGAACTCTGGCGTACCCTCGCAGCTCCAATGCACGCTCTTGGCATCGAGGTTGTGCGACTGCGAGAAGATCTCGACCTTGTCTGCCACCATAAACGATGAGTAGAAGCCGAGACCGAAGTGGCCGATAATAGCCTGATCCTTGTACTTTGCCATAAACTCCTCGGCACCCGAGAAGGCAATTTGGTTGATGTAGCGGTCGAGCTCCTCAGCCGACATACCGATACCACGGTCGGTAATCGTAAGACGCTTAGCCTGCTCGTCTACCTCCACACGAATTGTGAGATCGCCGAGCTCGCCCTGCGCCTCACCTTTGGAAATCAACGTCTTGAGCTTCTGTGTAGCATCTACAGCGTTCGATACCAACTCACGAAGAAATATCTCGTGATCCGAGTAGAGGAACTTCTTGATGACGGGAAAGATGTTCTCCGTCGTAACTCCGATTTTTCCGTTTTTCATACCTTTTTTATTCTTTTGTTATATTGTCGTTTGCTTGCAAATGTGTGGCTTGTGCCACGCTCTTTCGAGGGTGTCAAATGGTGTGCCATAACGCTACGTAGTGACAAAATGGCAGATTTTTCCCTTGCTTGTGTCACACCATAAGGCAGAGGGGCTTATGACGAAGATTTTTTTTGTGTATTTCGCATATTTTGCTTAAATTTGTGTTATCAAAACACTAAACACACTAAATATGAAGCGCATTTTTACACTACTTATTGCGGCATTTGCCTTTGTGGCGTGCGGCACATTTGACGATAGCGAGATTTGGGATCGCCTTGATGAGTATGGCGAGACGATCAAAGATCACGAGAGTCGTATCGCAGCTCTCGAGGAGCTATGCAAGCAGATGAACACCAACCTCGAGTCGCTGCAGACCATTGTCGAGGCCTTGGAGAATCGCGATTATATCACCAACGTAGCACCCGTTACGAAGGATGGTGCGGTTGTGGGCTATGTCATATCGTTTGCCGCAAGCGAGACCATTACGATTTACCACGGCGAAGATGGCAAGGATGGTAGCAATGGCGCTGACGGCGCAGATGGCAAGGATGGTAGCGCACCACAGATTGGCGTGAAGCAGGATAGCGACGGTGTCTACTATTGGACTATCAATGGCGAGTGGCTGCTCGACGCCCAGGGTAATAAGGTTCGCGCTACGGGCGAAGATGGCGAGAAGGGCGAAGATGGTGCTGTTCCTAAGCTCAAGATTGAGAACGATAAATGGTTTATCTCTTATGATGAGGGTGCTACTTGGTTAGAACTTGGTGATGCTACAGGCGAGGATGGCGATAATATCTTTGCAAATGTCACCTACGACGACGAGTTTGTATATTTTGAGATGACCAATGGCGCAACTATCACTATTCCATTTAGCGATAAATCTGATAGTAATGACACTATCGAGAATCACAAGATATACTACACTACATCGGATAACCAAAAGCTCTTCCCTAATAATACAGAACCTAAGATTTTCAACGCTATTCTCGTATCTAATACCTATGAAAATGGTGTTGGTGTACTACTTTTCGATGATACAGTTACGGCGATTGGAGAGCTTGCATTCTCAGATTGCGACAGCCTTACAAGTGTCACTATCCCCGATAGCGTAACGACGATTGGAGAGGGAGCATTCAAAGATTGCTCCAGCCTTACAAGTGTCACTATTGGCGATAGCGTAACAACGATTGGATATGCTGCATTCCGTTATTGCGACAGCCTTACAAGTATCACTATACCCGATAGCGTAACGACGATTGGAGAGCTTGCATTCTCAGATTGCGACAGCCTTACAAGTATCACTATACCCGATAGCGTAACGACGAT
>JAFYXB010000088.1 GCA_017546345.1 Alistipes sp.
ACGACACTCGATGGCGGTAGGTTGTAGGTCTTCATAATGATATCTCCGGTGATAGGTGGCTGGAAGTTACGCACCCTATCTCGCTCCTCCAAGTCGCGCATCTTCTCGCGCACAAGCTCGAAGTTGCGAAGGAAGAGTTTTACCTTGTTGTCATTGCCCGAGGTGATGTCGGCCTCGCAGAGCATCATCAGCTTCTCGACATCGTCACCCGCCTCGAAGAGCAAGCGGCGAACGGCCGAGTCCGAAACCATATCTTCGGAGAGGACGATGGGGCGCATATGCAAGAAAACCATCTTCTGCACAAAGCGCATAGCGTCGCCCAAAGGTAGCTTCAGACGGCGGAAAATCTGCGGTATCATCTTCGAGCCCACGGCCTCGTGCTGGTGGAATGTCCAGCCCGTAGCATTGTCGTAGGCCTTAGTCTGTGGCTTGCCAATATCGTGTAGCAGTGCCGCCCAACGTAGCCACAGATCGTCGCTACGCTTCGCCAGGTTGTCCAACACCTTAAGCGTGTGTTGGAAGTTATCCTTATGCGCATGCTTGCCTCGGCGCTCCACGCCCGCCATACGCTCCAACTCGGGAAGAACATACTTCAATAGGCCCGACGACTGCATAAGGCTAAGACCTATTGAGGGCACGGGCGACTCCATTATCTTGTTGAGCTCCACGATGATACGCTCCTTCGATACTATCTGTATGCGGTCGGCCTGAGCGCGTATGCCCTCGAACGTCTCGTCGTCGATATCGAAGCCGAGCTGCGAGGCAAATCTCACGGCACGCATCATGCGTAAGGGGTCGTCCGAGAATGTGCGCTCGGGCTCGCAGGGGGTGCGAATTATACAATCCTCAAGGTCGTACATACCGTCGAACGGGTCGACAAGTTCGCCAAACCTATCGCCATTGAGCGACCATGCCATAGCGTTTATCGTGAAGTCGCGTCGGCGCTGGTCATCCTCCAGCGTGCCGGGCTCTACCTGTGGGTTACGCGATTCGGGGGTGTAGCTCTCGCGGCGTGCTCCCACGAACTCTACCTCCGTACCTCGCCACTTGACCATTGCCGTACCGTAGTGGCGAAATACCGACACCTTGGCACCGCCCAACTCGCGTGCCAGCTCCTCGGCAACATCGACACCGCTACCCACGACTACAACATCAATATCGGTCGAGGGGCGACGTAGATAATAATCACGCACATAGCCGCCAACCACATAGGCTTCTACACCCATGCGATCGACAACGCGGCGTATATGTTCAAATATCGGTTTTCGAAGTGGCATTCCTCTATTTTTCAGTATTATGTGCCTTGCGTATGCACTCCTGATACTTATCTACCGTAGTCTCCAAGCCCCAGTACAAAGCATCGCTGATAAGTGCGTGGCCGATAGATACCTCGTCTACCCATGGAATACGCTCGATGAAGTACTGCAAGTTCTCGGTGCTTAGGTCGTGACCAGCATTTAGTCCCAAACCTACGCGGCGTGCCTCCTCGGCTGCTGCAACATAGGGTGCGATAGCTGCTTCACGGTCGGCAGCGTAGCCCGAAGCATAGGCCTCGGTGTAGAGCTCTACACGATCCGCGCCACACTCCTTCGCTGCAGTAACCATCTCGACAACGGGATCTACGAAGATCGAAACACGAATGCCCGCCTTGTGGAAGCGGTCGGCCATAGCGCGTAAATAATCGCGATGACGAATGGTATCCCAGCCTGCTGATGATGTGATAGCATCCTCGGCATCGGGTACGAGTGTAACCTGTGCTGGGCGCACCTCCTCGACGAGCTCGCAGAAGCTCTCGATAGGGTTACCCTCGACATTTAGCTCGGTGGCGATATTAGCCTTGAGGTCGCGTACATCCGAGTAGCGAATATGGCGTGCATCGGGGCGAGGGTGAACGGTGATTCCGTCGGCACCAAAACTCTCGATATCGAGTGCCGCCTTGAGAAGGTTGGGCACATTTCCGCCGCGCGAATTACGCACAACGGCAATCTTATTGATATTAACGCTTAATTTTGTCATAATTTTCTATATCTTTGCAAAAGCAAAGTTACGATTTTTTTTCATTCTGTAGCAATGAACATTATACTTTTTTCGCGCAGACAGATAAAACACCGCGCCGAACAGCTCGAAACTATCCTTGCGGCCATCGATCATTTAGGTCTCGATTACTGCATTAACGAGGATTTTGCCGAAGATGTCGAGGCTCTTACTCAGCGAGTTATAGCTCCCGAGCGCAGGTTTTCGTCGCTTCCCGATACCTCGGGTGACGATGTCCTTGTTACGGTGGGTGGCGATGGCACGTTGCTCGATGCTGTCGGTATGCTTCAGGGTCGCCAAATCCCCGTTGTCGGCATAAATTGTGGTCGTTTGGGCTATCTCACGGCCGATGATGGTCGAGGTATTGCCGACCTTTTCGACCGCTTGGTGCGCCACGAGGTGAGCTTCGAACATCGCCAGATGCTGAGCGTGTCGGGCGATATCGAGACGAGCTGTCTTGCCCTCAACGAGGTGACCATACATCGCCACGGTGCAACGATGGTATCTGTTGAGGCACTTATCAATGGTAATCCTATCGCCACATATCACGGCGACGGACTCATAATCTCCACTCCGACAGGCTCTACGGCCTATTCGTTGAGTGTTGGAGGCCCTGTTGTCGATCCTATGTGTCGCTGCTTTATTCTCTCGCCTTTGGCGCCTCACAACCTAACGATGCGCCCCGTGGTCGTACCAGATAATGTGCATATCACGCTAAGACTTAATGCTCGTGGTGGCGAGGCTTTTCTCTCGGCCGACAACCGTACGTTTACCCTCAAGGATGGTGCGTGCATAGAGCTGCGTCCTGCCGAGAGTCAACTTATTTTGGCTACGCCACACAATAATACGTTTTACGATACGTTAAGAGAGAAGATGATGTGGGGTGTCGATAAACGCTAAATCCCGCGATTAACGTATTGTATTACAGCGATTTGGGAATGATGTTTTATCGTGTTTAATCCATTTTTGTAGTTTCACGATTATTCGGACCTACCGATATTGTTGTTAATGTGAATTTTATTGCTTATATTTGCAAGTTATTATGAACGTAAAAAAGTCGATACCACAACATATCGCCATCATTATGGATGGCAACGGACGCTGGGCAAAGATGCGCGGCAAGGAGCGTTACGAGGGTCACATCGCTGGCGTTGAGTCGGTACGTGCCGTAGTTCGAGCTGCTGTGCAGCATGGCGTAAGCTGGCTTACGCTCTACGCCTTCTCGACCGAGAACTGGGGTCGCCCAACCGAGGAGGTAGATGCTATCATGGAGCTATTCTGCCGCACGGTTGTTGGTGAGGCTCCCGAGCTATGCCGTCAGGGTGTTAGGGTAAAGATTATGGGCGAGAGAGAGCGTTTCTCGGCCAAGGTACTTGAGATGATCGGCCGTATCGAGGATGAGACCGCTACGGGAGATCGTCTTACGTTGGTTTTGGCCTTCAACTACTCGGCACGTCGCGAGATTATGCTCGCTGCACAGCAGCTTGCACGCGATGTTATGGCGGGTACGATTGCCGATAGCGACATCGATGAGCAGCTCTTCAGCGATAGACTAATGACTCGTTCTATCCCCGATCCCGACTTCATAATACGTACAAGTGGAGAGTGCCGCCTAAGTAACTTCCTACTTTGGCAGGCATCCTACGCCGAGTTCTACTTCCCCGAGACCTTGTGGCCCGACTTCGATGAGGCGGCCTTTGCCGAGGCCTTGGAGGTGTATGCTCGTCGTGACCGCCGTTATGGTTTAGTAACAGAGTAGCAACGACTAATGTCGATAGAGAGAGTGATGAGATATAGCAAGATAGTAGTAATAGTCATCGTGGCGATGCTTATCGGCATTGTCGAGGGTGTTGCGCAGGCTAATGTGTCGCGCTACACGCTTGGTGATGAGTCCAACAACCAGGTTTCGGATACCTTGGATTTCGATATCCATGCCCCCATCTTCAAGGAGGGCAACGGCAAACTCTACTACATCCGTCACATCAATCTCCACGGCGTAAAATATCTCGATCACAGCATCTTGAAGTCGTCGGCAGGTCTTGTCGAGGGCGACTCCATCTATCTTCCCAGCAAGTTTATCTCGAACGCTATGCAGCGTTTGTGGGCACCTCGCTACTTCTCCGATATTCAGATTGGTGCAACCATCGAGGGTGACTCGTTGGACTTGGAGGTGTTCCTCAAGGAGCGTCCCCGAATCCTGAAGTGGGATATCGAGGGTGTCTCGAAGTCTAAGTCTAAGGATTTGATGGAGGAACTTAAGTTGCGTCGTAACACCGAGCTTTCGGACTATGTCATCGACAAGAATGTGAAGCTCATCAAGAAGCACTACGAGGAGAAGGGTTTCCGTACCTGCGAGGTCGATGTGCGCCTCACGAACGACACGGTCTATGAGCAGTGCGTGAACGTAACCTTCGTGGTGGATAGAGGTCCTAAGGTGCGTGTCGGTGTCATCAACTTCGAGGGCAACGAGGCTTTCGATGACAAGCGCCTACGCCGCACATTTAAGAAGACCCACCAGAAGAGTATCCTTTTCTTCCAGAATCGTAAGCTCAATGAGACTGATTATGAGGATGATAAGGAGCTACTTCTCGACTTCTATAATGCTAATGGCTACCGTAATGCCAACATCGTCCGCGATTCGGTATACTACATCGACGATGAGACGCTCGGCATCGATATCGAGGTTGCCGAGGGTAACAAATACTACATTCGCGACATTCGCTGGGTAGGTAACTCTATCTACGAGACTTCACAGCTCGAGCAGATGTTCGGTGTGCAGCCTGGCGATGTCTACGACAAGAAGTCTATGCACAAGCGTCTCGGTATCGGCAAGGAGCGTAACCCCGAGGAGATCTCTATATCGTCGCTCTATCAGAACAACGGCTATCTGCTCTCGCAGATCGAGCCTGCCGAGATTATCGTAGGCCCCGACTCTCTCGACCTCGAGATTCGCATCTACGAGGGTAAGCCCTTCACGATCAACGAGGTTGGTATCTCGGGAAATATGCGTGTCGATGATGAGGTTATCCGTCGTGAGCTGTATGTACGTCCTGGCGAGCTCTACAACCAGGCGCTGCTCATGCAGACGTTGCGTACGTTGATGGGTATGGGACACTTCGACGAGCAGGCGCTACAGCCCGATATTCAGCCCGTCTCTGACGAGTTGGTAAACGTAAACTTCCCGCTCTCGGAGAAGGCCTCGGATCAGTTCAACATCGCTGGTGGTTGGGGCTCGGGTACCTTTGTCGGCTCTATCGGTGTGACGCTCAACAACCTCTCTATGCGCAACCTCTTCAAGAAGGGTGCGTGGAGACCCTATCCTTCGGGACAGAATCAGCGACTCTCGATTTCGGGACAGACCAACGGTACATACTATAAGGCGCTATCACTCAGCTTCACCGACCCATGGTTGGGCGGTCGTCGTCCCAACTCGTTCACCGTGTCGGGATATATCTCGGAGCAGAACAACGCCTACTACGCATGGCAGAGCAGCACGATGTACTACCGCTCGATGGGTATAGCTATCGGTTTGGGTAAGCGTCTGCAGTGGCCCGATCCCTACTTCACCTTCTATGGCGAGCTCGGTTTCCAGCGTTATGGCCTTAAGGGTTGGGATTCGTTCATCATGAGCAACGGTAACTCAAATACCCTCTCGCTCAAGGCCGTAATTCAGCGTTCGTCGGTCGATGCCCCCTTCTTCTCGCGTAAGGGCTCGGAGCTCACCTTCTCGTTGCAGCTCACACCTCCTTTCTCGTTGTGGGATGGCAAGGACTACGCATCGAAGGAGCTCTCGGATCAGGATCGTTACCGCTGGATTGAGTATCATAAGTGGCTGTTGAAGGGCCGCTGGTACTTCCCCTTGACACGTAACGAGAACCTCGTGCTTATGCTCGGTGCCGAGATGGGTTACTTGGGACACTACAATAAAAATAAGATATCGCCCTTCGAGCGTTTCGAGATTGGTGGCGACGGTATGACCGGTTACAACATCTACGGTGTCGATATCATCTCGTTGCGCGGTTACGAGGATGGTGCGCTCGACCCTTCGGAGTACTACTCTGTAGCCTACAACAAGTATGTGATGGAGCTTCGCTACCCCATAATCCTCAAGCCTAACTCGTCGATCTACGTGCTCGGCTTTGTGGAGGGTGGTAACGGCTTCAACTCATGGAAGGAGTTCTCTCCATTCAAGATTAAGCGCTCTGCAGGTATCGGCGTGCGCCTATTCCTCCCTATCGTCGGTATGCTCGGCGTAGATTGGGGTTGGGGCTTCGACCCTGCATACGGCAATACGGAGCGCAGTGGCTCGCATTTCCACTTCGTCATGGGCCAACAATTTTAGTTAGTGGGGAGGTCGTTTGAGACCTTAAGGGGTCAAGCCCTTGGAAGCTGGTTACAGGACATTAGGATTTTGTCGCAAGTGGGGAGGTAGCTTGAGGTCTTAAGGGATCAAGCCCTTGGAAGCTGGCTGCAGGACATTAGGATATAGTCGCAAGTGGGAAAACTTGCATCACCCCCGATGAGTAGGTTCTTGGTATCTAAATTGCAGATGCAAGAGAGAATTATATAAGAGACAACTAAAACTATTAAACTTTGAGTATGAAACGATTGATTTTAACTTTGGTGTTGGCGTTTGCAACAGTAGTGGCTGCTTCGGCACAAAACTATATGGTCGTAAATAGCGAGAAGGTTTTTAAGTCGATAGATGCGTACAACAAGGCGTTGGAGAAGATAGAGAACCTCGCCGCAGAGTACCAGAAACAGGTAGATGCTAAGTTCCAGGAGGTGGAGACTCTCTACAACAAATATGTGCAGCAGCGTGCATCGCTGCCCGAGAGCACACGCCAGCAGTACGAGGCGACAATCCTAAATCTCGAGGCCGAGGCTACCAAGTTCCAGGAGTCGTTGTTTGGCAACGATGGCGAGCTTATGAAGCAGCGCGTAGAGCTTATCCAGCCCATCCAGGCAAAGGTATTTGGCACTATCGAGAGCTTCTCGCAGCAGAATGGCTACGACCTTGTTATCGACATTGCATCAAACCCTACGCTCCTCTACTACTCGCCTAAGGTAGACTTTACCAACAAGATTATCGAGGCGTTGAAGTAGCCGTGTGCAGTGCTAATTAGTAATCAAATAAACAAATGATAGTAACGATGAAGAATTTTTTGAAACTGACCCTTGTTGCGTTGCTCACACTTAGCAGCACAACACTCTTTGCACAGAAGTTTGGCCGTGTAGATATGGCTGCAGTGCTTACAACTATGCCCGAGTATACCGAGGCACAGAAGAACCTCGAGGCTTATGGCCTTGACCTTCAGAACCAGCTCGAGCAGATCTTGGTTGAGTACAACAAGCTCTACTCTGAGTACGAGAAGAACGCTACAACACTTAGCGACTCTGTACGTCAGCTTAAGGAGCGTGAGATTATGGAGCTTCAGCAGCGCTACACCGATTTCCAGCAGATCGCACAGCAGGATATGCAGCGCAAGGAGATGGAGATAATGACTCCTATCATCGAGAAGGCTAACGAGGCTGTTAAGAGCGTATCTGTTGCTGGTGGCTACATCTTCGTATTCAGCACAACAAACAACGAGCCTTCGTCAGCAGGTCTTGCATATTTCGATGCAGAGGCTTTGATCGACATCACCTCGGCTGTTAAGGCGCACCTCGGCATTAAGTAGGCAGTTGCCTCAGTTAATCGCTTCGGCGTTTACGTCTAAGAGCGAGTCCCACGCATACGGTTTTCGGTATGGTGCGGGCTCGCTCTTTTCTTATGCCATATTATGCGATTATAGCCCCTATAGAGCACTTTTGGTGTCGAGCTAAGCACACTTATTAATACAGACGCAAACATCGCGTGAAGCCACGCTATATGCTCTCCATCGCGCGACAACAAACCCTCAACAAACCCCCGACAAACCCTCAGCAAACACTCGGGAATGTAGGAGGGGAGAGGGCTTTGTTATTGTGTATTGTGATTGTCACTTTGTTAAAACACATAGGGGGGCGCAAGGAAACAATTACAATCTCTATTCCTACTCTCTTTTACGTATCTTCATAGCCGAAGCATTACTCTTATATCGCAATGCGTCGGCAACTCTTGCCCGCCTCCACTTAACACCACAAAAAAAGGTGTGTCCAACATTGTCGGACACACCCTATTATTGAGCCTTTCGACGAAGGCTCGATATCATACCATTAGAGGTACTCGTAGCCAATAGTGCTGTTGATAGGACATACAGCAGTATTAACAACATCGAACTGACCGTTCTTGTTAGGTGCTGATACGATAACCAATACCTCCATGTTGTCAACAACCCACTTGTTGCTGATGATAGGCAACTCGAATGAGTGCTCCTTAACCTCACCTGCAGCGATTACGCCGATAGAGTCACCAGAGATGTCGTTACGGCTGTAAGCACCTGCGATGTTACGCAAAGCGTGCTGGTGGATCTTGTGGCTATCCTTAGAAGCACCTGCCTGACCAGGGTTGTAGATGTTGTTCTCCAACAACCAAGCTGTGAGGCGGTACTCCTGCTCAACAGCAGCCTTAACTGCGATTGATACGTAAACAGCTGTCTGGTCGCCGCTAACTGCTGCTGCGATACCTGCGTCAGCACCCTCAGCCTTAACCAAAGAGTTGATGATCTTAGTGTTGTTGCTTACGAAGCTTGATACGTTACCGATATCACCCTGACCAGCGCGGAAGTTGAACTGGATGTTAGGGTAACCAGATGGACGGTAGTATGAGTCAACAATCTTAGCAGCGTCTGAGTAAGCCTTGTCAGAACCTGAAGGAGCGTAACCACCACCGTGTACGCAAGCCTCAGAGTAGTGTGCGTGAGCGTCAGTCTTAGCCAAAGCCTCAAGACCGTCCATTACACGTGGGCAGTTACCGCAGTTCAAACCAGTGTGGTCTACCAAAAGAACACGGTGGTTGAACTTAGTGCTATCTGGGTACTGATCCTCAGGAAGTACGGGTACAGATGCCATAACAGTAACAGAGATGATTGCTGAGCTCTCCTTACCCTTAGTAGCGTAGAATGAGAAAGTACCTGTAGTTGTAGGTGTGTAGGGGTTCTCAACAGCTGTGAAACCTGCTGTCTCGTAGATAGTAGCAGCTGCAGTTACATCCTGACCCTCCTGCATTACAGTGAAGGTGATAGACTGACCGAGCTCGATAGATACGGGAGCCTCCAAAGTGATAGCACCTGTAGTTGAAGGTACATCAGGCTTACCTGTTGGCTCGCAACCTACTGCAACCAAAGCTGCAGCAAGCATCAATGAAAAGAACTTTGTAATTTTCATAGCGTTTTTAGTGTTTGTTTGTTATTTATAAAATGATTTAGGTATTTGCTATTATTTGTAGTCATATCCGACAACATCGTTCATCTCACAAAGCGCAACGTTGGCAACATCGAACTTGCCATTAGCATTGAGCGTGCTCACGATAACGAGAACCTTGAGGTTGTCGCGGTTCCACTTGTTCGAAGATATAGGCAACTCCAACACCTTCTCTGCGCTCTTGCCGGCAGCGATTGTGCCGAGCTTTAGACCAGAGATATCGTTGCCGTTCTCCTCCGATACGACCCACTGACGGATAGCGTTGTTGTGGATGCTCATCCAATCCTCCGTAGCACCGCTTTGTGTCGCCTTGATGTTATCCTCCAACAACCACGCTGTAACGCAGTACTCGCCCTCTACGGCAGCCTTTACCGATGTGTTTACGATAACCTTGCTTGCTGCGAGGCTCGCTGCTGCTGAGATACCTGCTGCGGCACCATCAGCACTCCACAACGCGTCGATCTGCGTCTTGATATCCGTAACATCGTACGACGATGTGCGTGTGTAGCGGAAGTTGTAAGTAAGCGTAGGATAGCTCTTAACACCGTAGTGTGACGAAATACCCGAAGCTGCTGAAGAGTGTGCAGGATCGCTGGCATTGTAGGTGTGGCTCATCGCCTCGTAGTACTTAGAGTGGTACTCCTCCATCTCCGAGATCTCCTTGAGTGCCTGCATCATCTTAGGGCAGTAGCCACACTGTGTACCAGTGTGATCTACGAGCAAGATACGGTGGTTGAAGGCAGTATTCTCGGGCTGCGCATCTGCGGGAAGCTCGGGAATTACGGGAAGTACCGTAACCTTGATACGTGCCGACACGGCGCTACCATATACTGCGTAGAACTCGAACTCGCCATCCTCTGTAGGAGTGTAGGGGTTGCTTACCTGAGGAAGCTCCGTGCTACGCAAGAAGATCTGCGACTCGGTGGTAACATCCACGCCCTCGCACATTACGGTAAAGATGATATCCTCACCGATTGTGATGCTCTCAGCCTGTGCCGAGAGGGTGATATTTCCTGTAGGGCCTGGTGTAGGCTCGTTGGGCTCACAAGCCACTACGAACGATGCCAAAGCAACTACAGAGAGGAAAAATCTGAATAGTTTCATTCTTTATACTCTAATTAATGTGTGTGTCCAATATGTTAGAATGACGCTGTGAGTGAGAGGTTTACACCTGTGTATGCAGGCTGGTAGCGGCATACACCACCTGAGCAAACGTATCCTGCGCGGTTACGACCGTATGAGAGCTGCACGCGGTAGCGGCTGTGAGTGAAGCTTGCACCCACCTGGTAGTAGTGCAACAAGTTGTACTCGTCGGTGAAGTAGTTAAAGTTCTTCTCGCTCTTCTCGCAGTTCCACATATCGCTTACATAGAAGCTGAACATAGGCGCGAAGTTGTACTCAACCAATGCTGCTACCCAGTCGCCCTCGAAGCTGTTGTCATCGTCGCAGAGGTACTGAGCCTCAACACGCAACGAGTGCTTCTTCGTAAACTTGTATGTTACGTCAGCTACGAAGATGTGTGAATCGCAGTAGTGTGCCTCGGGAGCATCCCAGTGGTTGTACTCCTCGTCCCAACGCTGGTATGAGTAGAGGAACGCAGTCTTGAGCTTCTTGCCCCACTGACGCTCAACGTCGAAGTTAGCATCTATCCAAGCGTTACGGCCGAGACGCTCCTCGCCAAACGACATGTGGTCGATAGAGTTGAACATCGAGAAGTTAGCGTGGAAGTTCCAATACTTGCCACGAGCCTTAGGGTTACGCAATGAGTAGTATACGTCGAACTGACCACCAACCTCGTTACCTGTCATTGCAGAACAACCACGGTATGGGTTGAGGTTTGCAAGCATGTAGGTATACTGACGAGTGAGCTGTGGGATGTAGTTGATGACGTTACCACCACCAATGCTACCGCTCATAGCCTCGACATTTGTCTGCATACCCTCGTAGCGACGGAATGTTGCCGATGCTGAGAAACGCTTGTAGTTGTAGCCCAAGTCTAAGTGGATAACATTACCCTTATCTGCGCCGAAGTTAGCGTTGAAGATATCCTGGTTGAGCTTCGCAGCATACTCACCACGGAGCGAGAAGCCAGCAACCTCGAGGTTCAAACGACCCGATACCATGTTGAGGTAGTCGGTGCCGAGGAGGTTGTTGTCCATGTCGATAATCTCCGATGCGCCATTCTGGTAGCGGCCTACGTAGCTACCCTCCAACGAGAGGATACCACCATTCCAACCCGCCATATCTGAGATTGAGAGCGAGAGGTCAGCACCATAGAACAACGACTTAGAACGTACATCGTAGAGACGTGGCATACCTGCCAAAGCCTTAATCGCTACGTAGTTGTTGAAGTTGTAGTGTACGCGAGCACCTGCCAACGAGTTGTTGAAACCGAGGGCGCGATCCTCGTATGTACGGAATACAAGACCATTACCAAACTGGTCGAAGATATCACCTACACGTACACCGTAGTTCGTATCCTCCCACTGAATATACTTCGTGAAGAATGCTGTGAGCTTGGTGTCACGCTGCTGGTATGTTGCGATATCGTAACCTGCGAGTGCGGGGAGGTAGCCATCAAACTGAATACCTGCCGAGAAGCGATCGAGGTTGTAGTCCAACTTAAGGAAGTCGTGTGAACCGAATGGAAGCTCGGGGCGCTGTGAAAGGCCGAGATCGTCGAGCGTCTTATCTGCACCGTAGTAGATGTTGTTGCTCTCCAACGAACCTGAGAGCTGGCCCTTACCTACGGGTACCTGAGCGTTAGCTACCGATGTGCCGAGAGCTGCGGCGCAAAGCAAAAGTAAAAATTTCTTCATTTTGAGTATCTTTATCTCAAACAACGGGGTGCCACGTCGCCGTAGCCCCCGCAGTTAGAGTGTTAGACAAAATTATTTCAAAGACTTGATCTTCTCGAAGAGCTCCTGCTCGCTACCTGGAGTGTAGCCAGAGTGTGAGTAAACGATAGTACCGTCACCCTTCACGATGAATGTGTGGGGAGTGAGGCTCACGTTCATAGCGCGCTTGAAGTCCTGGTTCTTGTCGAACAAGCATACGAAATCGTCCCAACCCTGACCTGAGGTCATTGCACGTGCACGGCTTACAGTACGAGCGTCGTCTACAGAGATTGCTACAACCTTCATATCAACCTCCTCAGTCCAGTCTGCTAAGTTGTCATTGATAGCGTTAAGCTCCATGATACAGGGCTTGCAAGTTGTTGACCAGAATGAGATGATCATAGGAGTACCATCTGCAAGATCCTTAGTTGAGAATACCTTACCCTCGAGATTCTCGAGCTTAACATCGGGCAATGTCTGAGCCGATGCAGAGATGCCTACGAACAAAGCGAGCATCAAAAACAACATCTTTTTCATAATTGTAGTTTAGTGTTTTAGTTAATAATTATCTATTCCTTAGTGTGTTATGGTTGTTGCGCAAAGCTTTTAGGTGTCGTCTGCAACCCTCTTATCGCTTCGACTCTCTCGCGTATGCACGCACACTACGCGCGTTACAACCATAAATTTGGGTGCAAGATAGTGATAAAATTGCAAAAATTCGCATGTTTGCGTAAAAAATCTACGAAACGACAGAAATGTAGAACAAAAAGGCTTTCCGTAGGAAAGAGCAGATTTCAGTTTGGCTTTGATACGAGAACACGCCCAATAGGTAGGATTACGTAGATTTGTCGATAGAATTAGTCGATGTGAGCTCGATAAAGAAATTGCCCCAGATGGGACATACCAAGCGTATTTCCCATTTGGGGCAATGATTGAGAGACCGCAGATTGCGTCTTATCGCGAGAAATTCTCTGGTTTGATATCTTTAACTCGCAACTGCTTGCTCACCGTACCGCGATAGTGATTCTCAACGATCTGGTAGCAGATCGAGATCGGCTTACCCGCTCTCACCCACTCATAGTGCGTGGGCTGCTGGAAGGCGATAGCAGGAATAGATACCTGAGGTTTCTGCTGCTGCATAAGATCCATGCGCAGGTGGTCGCACTCGACACCTACGAGCTTAGCCTCACCGCGGGCACTCACGCCACGTGTCATAAAGACAGGTGCGGTGTTTCCAGGGCCAAAGGGCTGGAAGCTATTGAGCTGACGGTGGAACTCGTCGGTGATATCCGCCAAGTTCAACTCGCTGTCGATATCTACCTGAGGTACAAGTATCTGTGGGTCGATGTTCTCCTCCACATAGTCGTTGAAACGCTTGGTGAAGGCCGCAACATTCTCCTCCTTCATCGTGAGTCCTGCGGCGTACATATGTCCACCGAAGTTCTCTAAAAGATCGGAGCACGACTCCACAGCCTGGTAGAGGTCGAAGCCCGCTACCGAGCGTGCCGAACCCGTAACAAAGCCGTTCGACTTGGTGAGCACCACCGTAGGACGGTAGTAGGTCTCGATAAGTCGCGATGCTACGATGCCGACGATACCCTTCATCCACTTAGGATTGTAGATCACCGTGCTCTTAAGTGCCTTAAGCTCAGGGTGCGACTCGACATAGTCGTGCGCCTCCTGTGTCACATTACGATCGATGCTCTTACGATCCTGATTGAACGAGTCGATTACCTCGCCGAACTTGGCTGCCTCCTGCTCGTTACCCTCGATAAGAAGGCTCACGGCAGCATGGCCACCCGATGGCGCAGCATTTTCGTCGTCCTCATCCATGCGCATACGTCCCGCCGCATTGATGCGTGGGCCAATCTTGAAGACGATGTCGTCGATGGTGATGTTGTGTCCCTCCAAACCGCAAATCTTGATTATGGAGTGCAGACCCTTCGACGGCTCGGCATTCAACTTACGCAATCCGTAGTATGCCAAAATGCGGTTTTCGTCCGCAAGAGGCACAATGTCCGAGGCGATGCTCACGACCAACAAATCGAGCAGATGCTCAATCTCCTTGAACGGAATGTTGTTGCGTCGCGCATAGGCCTCGACGAGTTTAAATCCCACACCACAGCCCGACAACTCGTCGAACGGGTAGGTACAATCAGTACGCTTGGGATCCAGAACAGCCACTGCCTCGGGAATCTCCTCGGCAGGTAAATGGTGGTCGCAGATGATGAAATCTACGCCCCTCTCCTTGGCATAGGCCACCTTCTCCACGGCTTTGATGCCGCAGTCCAGAGCAATGACCAGCTTTACGCCTTTACGTACAGCATGGTCGATGCTGCGGATTGATATGCCGTATCCATCGACATATCGATCGGGAATGTAGAACGTCAAATTCTTGTGTCCTATCTGGCTCAGAAATTTGTAGACAAGAGCCACGGCTGTAGTACCATCTACGTCGTAGTCGCCATAGATCATCACCTTTTCGCCACTCTTGATAGCCTTCTCGATACGCTCTACGGCGCGATCCATATCCTTCATAAGGAAGGGATCGTGCAAATCGCGGAGCGATGGCGAGAAGAATCTCTTTGCCTTTTCCACGGTGTCTATGCCCCTCTGTACAAGCAGGTTGCTCAACACAGGCGATAGATTGAGGTGCGAAGCTAATGCCTCCACCGCGCTCTTTTCGCCCTGCGGCTTGACAACCCATCTCTTTTCTATGGGCATAACGTTTACTTTTTATATATTTTAACATTCAAATTTTTCGTTAAGTAATTGATAAACTTGGGCTTAACCTCATCCATCGTAACCTCTCGTCCTGTGAGTGTCGTGAGCGAACATACGCCACGATCCGTAAAGCCACAAGGGTTGATGTTGTGGAACCACTGCAGGTCGGTAGCGACATTCATCGCCAAACCGTGCATCGTCACACCATGCGACGCGCGCACACCCACAGCGCAGAGCTTCGTGAGTCTGCCGCGCTCGGTGATCCACACACCCGAAGCACCCTCCGAGCGGTGTGCCTCGATGCCATACTCTGCCGCAAGGTCGATAACCGACTGCTCCAACGCATCAATATAACGTCGGATGCCGAGACCTATTGCGTCGAGATCGATGATGGGGTAGCATACAAGCTGACCTGGGCCGTGGAAGGTGATATCGCCACCACGATCTATGTGGTAGAACTCTGCACCCAGGCCCTTGAGATACTCCTCGCTGAGGAGCATATTTTGAGCATTGCCGCTCTTGCCTAATGTATATACAGGATTGTGTTCCACGAGCAGGATTGTGCCCGCGGGGTCATCTTCGCCGAGGCTCTTCTCGGCTTTGGCACGACACAACGTGTCGAAGAGCGAACGCTGAAGATCCCAGCACTCGCTATATGCCATACGCTCTAAATCTCTGATGACTACTTCTTTCTGCATACCTCTCTCACGGCTTCAAGTGCGGCATCTGCCAAATATGACGAACGCACCAAGGGTGCACTCGCACAGTAGGCGAAACCCATCTCGAGAGCCTTGAGTCGGTACTCTTCGAACTTTTCGGGAGTGATGTATGCCCTTACGGGATAGTGCTCCTTAGTTGGTCGAAGATACTGTCCGAGGGTTACTATGCTCACGCCAGCCTCTCTGAGGTCGCGAAGTGTTGCAAGTACCTCCTCTTCACTCTCGCCAAGACCGACCATAAGGCCACTCTTAGCTACTGCTCCGCTATCGGCAATATGCTTCAGTGTCTGAAGCGATGTGCGATATTTGGCGCGCGAACGCACCTCGGGAGTCAGTCTCTCGACGGTTTCGATGTTGTGTCCCACGATGTCGGGACGCGATGCCAGCACCACGTCTAATAGTTCGGGGCGGGCATCCATATCAGAAATAAGGAGCTCGATGGTAGCATCGGGATTTTCACGGCGTATAGCCTCAACAGTTCGTGCCCATATTGCGGCACCATGGTCTTCGAGGTCGTCGCGTGTAACCGACGTAACCACTACGTGCTTCAGGCCCATAAGTTTTACGCTCTCGGCCACCTTGTCGGGTTCAGCCTCGTCAGGGGGCAGGGGACGTCCGGTCTGCGTTGCACAGAAACGGCAATTACGAGTACATATATCGCCCAGAATCATAAATGTTGCGGTACGACGACTCCAACACTCCGCCTTATTGGGACACATTCCGCTGCTGCATATCGTATGCAGGCATCGTCCCTCGACGATTTGTTCCACCTCGGCCGTATTAGCTGTGCTGCGCAAGCTAATCTTCAGCCAGTCGGGCTTTCGTAAATACTCAAATTGTTCTTTAGCCTTCGGCATTTTTAAGTTCACTTTTTTCCAATTGATGCAAATGTATGAAAAATTTCAATTCATAGCAAATTTTTTACATAAAAAGTAACATGGCGGAACAATTTTGTAGGCAGATGATAAAATTTTTAGTAATGCGACGCGAACTTTATGTTTAGAAAAACAAACTATATGTTAGTAAACATCGCTATTATAAGCATTTCCTATTCCCTCATAAAGATTTATGATTTGCATAATTGAATTTATGGTTTTATCTTTGCATCGAAAACCAATAAAAACAACGAAAAATTATTGGGTGTAAAACAGTAAAACATAGTGCAAACGGTATAAGGTTAATTGGGAAAATAGAGTTAAGTTAATAAAGATGTTGAGTTAATAAAAGTGTGTTCATTGTGTGTGTGAGACTGCTCGGGAGCTGTGACAGCTGACCGGGCAGTCCTTTTATTTCTTGTGATAAGGCAGCATCTGCTGCATCTCAATCGTTGGTCTGTGCGGGTAAGAAGGGGTTACTACGTTGTCGCTTGACGCTGAGTTATTGGGGTGTATGGGGGCGGGCTAAAACCCTTTTGAGGGCGCAAGCAGAGCTTGCTTTTGGGGGTGCTTCGCGTTTAGCTATGTTGCGCTATTGCGTTTGTTGCGCATGAATGTCATGCTGAGCTTGTCGAAGCATCTCCTCGGAATCGATAAGTGGCTACCTGCCCCCATAAGCACCGTCAGGTGCGCTCCCCATAAGGGCGTAGCCCGCCCCCAAAAGCGTAGCGCCCCCAAAGATTCCCCAATAAAGGTCGTCCTTATCCACAAAAAAAACAGAGGCCACCCTTGGGCGGCCTCTGCGCTATAACTGCGTCGAGTAGCGACTACTCAACCTTGATATCCTTATTCACGTTCTTAGAGCCTACGAGTGCGTAGAAGAGCAAGTAAGCAAGACCTGCAATGATTACCCAGTAGCTCATTAAGTAGTTGCCCGAGAGGTCTACTACGAAGTTCTGGATAAGTGGCAAGATACCGCCACCGCACACCATAGCCATAAAGATACCTGCACCACGCTCAGTGTAGCGACCCAAGCCCTCTACTGCGAGGTTGAAGATACCACCCCACATTACCGATGTGCACAAACCGCACAATACCAACAATGCGGCGTTGATGGGCACATCTGCGAGGCCGAAGCCCTCAGTACCCTTGAATACAGGTAGGTCGATAGTGTTAGCAGGGTTGAGCAACATTGCACCGCCAACCAATGCCAAGCCGAGAGCTGACACAGCAGTAAGCATCGTCTTTGCTGAGAACTTAGCGCCGAGAGCAGCACCCATAAGGCGGCCGAAGAACATCAACAACCAGTATGTAGCAGTCACCGTAGCTGCAATCTCCTCGCCCTCGTTGCCAATCTGGCCGAGGCCGCCATTCTGCAACCATTTCTGCAATACGTTAGGAATACCTACCTCAACACCTACGTAGATGAAGATTGCCACAGCACCCAACACAAAGTGGCGGAATGACATAGGGCCAATCTTTGACTCCTCATCGTTCTTGACTGCAGCACGCTCAGTCTCAGGAATGTTAGTAAAGAGAATAACTACGAATGCGAGTGCGAAGATTGCCAAAGCGATGAACATCAATGGGAATACCTGCTTGATATGGGCATCAGCGATGCTGGGAACGAAGACACCTGTGAGGAAGATCACGGCAGTACCCATAAACGAGTTGAACGAGCCACCCACCTGCAAGAGCTGGTTACCACGGTTGCCACCACCTGCGAGCTTGTTAAGCATTGGGTTTACGACGATGTTAAGCATACACATCGAGAAACCTGCGATAAACGCACCGAGTAGATATACGCCAAATGCGAGGTTGCCATCCAAAAGGCCTGCGATAGTCTGCACGCCAACGCCGGTGAAACCTACGGCAACGGCAGCAAGGGCTGTGAACTTATAACCGCGACGCTGAAGGAGGTTACCCGCAGGGATACCCATACAAGCGTAGGCGATAAAGTTTGCGAACACACCAAGTGTACCCATCCAGTTGGCTACATCGAACTGGTTTTTCAAAACATCACCCATTGGCGATGCGAGGTTGGTCACGAACGAGATCATTCCGAATAGAAGGATCATCACGATAATGGCCAACGCGTTGTTTTTCTTTTCTGTACTCATACCTAATTATTTGTTTGTAAAAATTTTATTATCAGTCTGTTATCTATCTCTCTCGGCGATATATGCGCAGAGCTTCATCAGCGATGCGCGATATGGCGTGTCGGGATATTTCGATAGTAGGTGCATAGCGCGTGCGATGTACGCCTGCATTGTCTCTGCGGCGTGTGCTACACCGCCCTCCTCCGTCACGATGCGCTGCAACTCATCTACTGCAGCCTCGTCCTCGTGGCAGCGACGCAGAAGGTCGATAATCTCCTTGCGACGCTCCTCCGAGCTGCGCTCCATAACCTCGATTAGCGGAAGTGTAATCTTATGCTCGCGCAGGTCGTTGTTTGCGGGCTTTCCGGTATTGTTTTCGCGGTTGTAGTCGAGGATGTCGTCCTGAATCTGGAAGGCGATGCCTATCGCCTCGCCGAACTTACGCATTCGGTCTACCTCTTCGCGTGATGCTCCTACCGAAAGGGCTCCCAAAGCGGCACTTACACCCAAGAGACTTGCGGTCTTCTGATAGATGATCTCGAAGTAGTCGTTGCGCGTAGTGTCGAAGCACTGAGCGTGCTGACTCTGAAGCACTTCGCCCTCGCATAGTGTAGCCATTGCTGTACCGATATACGATATCAGGTCGTACTGTGCCGAAGCCATTCCGAGCGACATTGTGCGGGCGAGGATATAGTCGCCGAGGATTATCGCCATGTTGCTCTGCCACTTAGCATTTACCGATGGCTTGCCGCGACGCTCGTCTGCCTCGTCGAGCACGTCGTCGTGGATAAGTGATGCGGTGTGAATCATCTCCACGAGCATTGCTGCGAGGTATGTTCGCTTCGAGCAGTTGCGCTCCTTGCCGCACTCCTCCGAGTGTAGCTCCTCCTTCTGCTTGCTCATTGATGCTGCGAGTAGCGAGAGCATAGGTCTTACGCCCTTTCCGCGTGAGGATAGAGCGTATGTTAGCATCTCTTGCATGAGGTCGCCCTCGGCATTGAAGTTGTCGGCAATGAAGCTGTCGAAAGCCTCGAGGTCAGCCGCTATAGGTCGGCGTATTTCGTCAATCGTAATCATAGTAAATGTTTCAATTATGCAAAGATAGTGATTTTTTTGAACTATTGGAGATTTGCTTGCGATTATTAAAATCTTTTTTCGTAACTTTGGCGCGAAATTTTTATTTATATATGGTAGGAACACCTGAAAATAGCTGCCGTGAGGGTGGCACAACACGAAATATAACCCGCCTGGGAGGCCTTATCGCTCCATGGATCGTGGGCCTTGTCGCCTTCTTTGCGGTGAGCTACATCTTCTACGCTCCGCAGTTCGATGGCCTATCGCTTGGTCAGGGCGATATAGCGCAGTATGCTGGTATGTCGCAGGATATACGCGAGCATCGCGTCGCTACGGGTGAGGATCCGCAGTGGACAGGCAATATGTTCTCGGGTATGCCCGCCTACCTTATCGATGTGGAGTATCCTGCGCAGGAGGTTAAGCGTAGTATAGGCTCTGTTGTCAAGGTTGTGAATGGCCCGATGAATATGACACTCTTTGCCATGCTTCTTATGATGGTTGCGGCGGTACTTATGGGTATAAATCCGTGGATCGGTATCATTGCGGGTTTGGCCTATGGCCTCTCGACATACTTCTTCCTTATCATCGATGCGGGTCACATTACCAAGATGTGGGCATTGGTCTATGCACCGCCGCTGGTTGCCTCGGTGTGGTATGCCTTGCGTCGCAATATGTGGGTAGGTGCGGCTCTTGCTGCGCTCTTCGGCTCGCTGGAGCTGGGCGCTAACCATCCGCAGATCACCTACTACTTCCTTTTGGCGTGTGCTGCGTTGTGGTTTAGCGAGCTATACTTCACATATCGCACTAAGGCTTGGGCGATGTTTGGTCGCCGCACGGCATTGCTGGCACTTGCGGCACTCTTGGCCGTGGGCTCTAATATCGCGCCTCTGTGGTACACGATGCGCCATAGCAGCTATACGACGCGTGGTGTGTCGGAGGCCTCGAATGGTGAGGATGCCCGCGAGGAGAAGATCGCCTACAATACGGCTTGGAGCTATGGCATTAAGGAGAGTGGCAATATGCTCGTGCCAAGCTATATGGGAGCGTGGTCGGGCGATTATAACGAGGAGGCTATCAAGGTGCTTCAGAGTCGTGGTGCTCAGGAGGCGATGTTTAACGATGCGCTGAACGACCTTACAAATATTTTGCGCCAGCAGATGCCCGAGATTACGCGCCGCGATGTGGAATATATCCTCAATATGGGCGATGAGCAGCTCCTCGACGATCTCTACTATCTGCTCGATGTGCGCAGTTCGAAGGCTGCGTGCTATGCTACGAACTATTGGGGTGATCAGCCCTATACCGCAGGCCCGACATATCTGGGTGCTGCAGCAATACTGCTCGCGGTGTTGGGTGCGATGCTATGCTCGGCACGTAACCGCTGGTGGATCGTTGTCGTGACACTCTTTGCACTGCTCTTGGCGTGGGGTAGCAACATTATGGGCTTCTACGAACTTATGTTCGATATCTTGCCAGGATATGATAGCTTCCGCACGGTATCTATGGCCTTGGTTGTTGTGGAGTGGAGTGTGCCGTTGTTGGCAGCCTTTGCCCTTAATGAGCTTATAGGCTCGAAGTACACTAAGGAGCAGCTCCGCCGTTATATCGTCATTGCTACGGGCGTTGTTTTGGCGATGATTGTCGTGATGTTGGTTGTCGCCGACTACGGTGTAAAGACGATATATGAGGATTTGGGCGATGCGCTATGGGTTGAGCAACTACGCGAGGCTGTTGTTGGTGCACGACGTGGTGCTGCTGTAGCAGATGCCCTGCGCTCGGCACTCTATATTATCGCAGTGGATAGCGTGCTCTGGACGATGATAGGAGTTAAGAAAGGCTCGATGCGCAAGGTGCTTGTTGCAGTTGTTGCACTAATCGTCGTTGCCGACTTGGTGGGTGTTGATAAGCGCTATTTGGGCGAGGATAAGTGGCATAAGGGTACGCCTATGGTTATGACCCCCACGGCTGCCGATAGGGAGATTATGGCGGACGAGGATCTCGGCTTCCGTGTCTTGGATCTTACGGCTGACCCCTACAACAGCGCTCGTGCATCCTATTTCCACCGCTCGGTGGGTGGCTACCACGGTGCGAAGCTCGGCCGCTATCAGGAGATTATCGACAAATACCTCAAGAGCTATAACAACGAGGTGCTCGCAGCGCTTAATGTGCGCTATGTGATCACGGCGGAGGGTGGCCAGCCCTCTGTGATGCCTTTGGAGCACTTCTTGGGCTACGAGCCCAATGGCGCAGCGTGGCTCGTTGAGGGTGTTGTGCGTGGAGCAACAGCCAAGGAGGAGCTTCAGCTTGTGGGCGAGAGCGACCTCTTGGCTACGGCTGTTGTAGCAGAGGCTGTCGAGCTCTCGGCCGAGAGCTTTAGCGCAGAGGGCGATATCGAACTTGTGGAGTACAGCCCCAATCGTCTGAAGTATGAATACAGCTCCGAGACCCCATCTTTGGCGGTATTCTCTGAGATATACTTTGCCGATGGCTGGAGAGCATATATCGACGGCTCGGAGGCCGACTACTTCGCCGTGGACTACATTCTGCGAGGTATGGAGCTTCCTGCTGGCGAGCATATCGTTGAGTGGCAGTTCCGTGCTCCTCGATGGGGGGCTATTTCGGCAGTTATGGCCGTTGCCTCATGGCTTATTCTTGCAGCGTTGGTGGCTGTGGTAGTCGTGGTGGCGTATCGCGCAAAAGGTAAGAGTGAAAAGAAAGAATAGAAGATATTATGGCAAATAGTAAGGAGACACGACTTAAGCGCAAGGTGCGCAGGTCGTACACCATTTCGACAATAAGCATCGCTCTGGTGCTCTACCTACTCGGCGTGGTGAGCTATGTGACGCTCTCGGCGCTCTCGGTGGCTACGTCGCTTAGGGAGAATGTGACGCTTTCGGTGGAGCTTGCAAACGAACTCGACGAGGCGGGACGTAAGGTGGTGCTCGAGGCTATGGAGGCCACCGAGTGTATTGCTTCGGTGGAGATGCTCTCGAAGGATGCGAAGCTTAGCGACGAGGCCTTCCGTAAGCAGTTCGAGTTGGATATCGACGAGCTCTTGGGCGAGAACCCGCTCAGAGATAGCTACGAGGTGACGCTTAAGGGCGAGTGCTCGACACGCGAGGCGATAGATGGCTTTGTGCGTAGCATCGAGAATGTCGCAGGTGTGGAGTATATCGCCATACCTCCGATTGACGTTGTGGAGAATATGCAGAAGATGATCACGCACGCAACTATCGGTATGCTCATCTTCTTCGGTGTGTTGCTCATTATCTCGGTGTTGCTGCTCAACAATACGATACGCTTGGCGATATACTCTAAGCGCTATCTTATCAACACCTTTAAGCTTGTGGGTGCTACGAAGTGGTACATCATGCGTCCGTTGCTTGGCGATGCTATTAAGCAGGGCCTTGTGGCGGGTATTATCGCTGCGGCGTTGGTCTGCCTTACAATCTATGGTGTCGAGAGCTTCACGCCGCAGGGCATTGTGCTTTTGCCCTACCGCGAGGTGGCTATCGTCGTGGGTGCTATGGTAGCATTGGGCGTTGTTATCACGCTGCTCTTTAGCGCTATGGCCGTCAATAAGTTTGTGAATATGAAGTCTAACAAGATCTATCTTTACTAAATTCTGAGGCAATGGAGAAGCGAAATGAGCGCATGCCTTTCACGCGCAAGAACTATATCGTGATGCTTATCGGCGTATGTGTCATCATCCTCGGCTTTGTACTTATGTCGGGCGGAGGTGAGCATACCGCAACATATTTCGACGAGTCGATCTTTTCGTTCCGTCGTATTACACTCGCTCCAATCGTCGTGATTGCGGGCTTCGTTGTGGAGATATATGCCATTATGAAGCGCTTCGACGAGGATAAGGAGTAGCGGATGTCGAACTTATTAAATGGAGAAATATGGATATTTTAGAGGCTATAATTTTGGGCGCGGTGCAGGGCCTTACGGAGTTCTTGCCCGTGTCGAGTAGTGGTCATCTGCAGTTGGCCAAGGAGCTTATGGGCGTGGAGCTGGAGGAAAACCTCACGTTTGATGTTATGCTCCATGCAGCTACGGTGCTCAGCACTATCGTTGTGCTCTGGAGTGAGATATGGTGGCTTGTGAAGGGCATCTTTTCGCGTGGTATGAACGATGAGAAGCGCTACTTCTTAAAACTCGTTATCTCGATGATACCTATCGGCATTGTCGGCGTGTTGCTTATGGATCAGATTGATGCGCTGCTCGCATCGCAGTACATTATGCTCTTTGTAGGAGCTATGCTTCTGCTTACGGCTGCATTATTGTCGTTTGCCTACTACGCTAAGCCACGTGTGAAGGAGAGTATCTCCTATCGCGATGCCTTTATCATCGGCCTATCGCAGGCTGTTGCCTCTATGCCAGGTCTTTCGCGTTCGGGTACTACGATTGCTACGGGCTTGTTGCTCGGCAACCAGAAGGCAGCCGTTGCAACCTTCTCGTTCCTTATGGTGCTCGCACCAATTATGGGTCAGGCATTGTTAGATGTCGTTGGAGGTGGTTTTGAGAGCACGGGTATCGGTTTGTGGCCCTTGGTTGCAGGTTTTCTTACCTCGTTTATCGTGGGATGCTTGGCTTGCCGCTTTATGATAAACATCGTTAAGCGTGGTAAGCTCATCTGGTTTGCGCTCTACTGCGCTATTGTTGGAGTATTGGCCATCGGCTCATATATTTTTTAATTAAAACCTAAGTTATGGAGGAGCTATCGTTCAAAGATATAGATTTTACGGAGGGCTATGTGGCCGTTATCGACAAGCCCTACGAGTGGACGTCGGCAGATGTCGTGCGTAAGATAAAGTTCCAGTTGCGCAAGTGTGGCTATCCCAAGATTAAGATTGGCCATGCTGGTACGCTCGATCCTTTGGCTACGGGTATCCTTATTGTCTGCATCGGTCGTGCTACAAAGCAGGTTGAGGCGTTGCAGGCCGAGCGTAAGGAGTATATCGCGGAGTTGCAGTTGGGCGCTACTACGCCAAGTGGCGATATGGAGCACGAGGTGGATCAGCACTACCCCACGGAGCATATCACACGCGAAAAAGTAGAGGAGGCGTTGCGTTCGCTTACGGGCGAGCGTGAGCAGCTGCCACCGCTCTACTCGGCAAAGAAGATCTCGGGTGTGCGTGCATACGAGTTTGCACGTGCTGGCGAGGAGGTGGAGCTTAAGAAGGCGCTTATCAATATCTACGATATGGAGCTTGTGGAGTATGACCTTCCACGCATTAAGATTAGAGTTGAGTGCAGCAAGGGTACCTACATCCGTTCGTTGGCCTTCGAGATTGGCGAGGCACTCAATAGTGGAGCCTACCTAAGCTCATTGCGCCGCACGCGTAGTGGTTCGTTTGTTGTTAGCGAGGCCCATACGCTCGACAATTTTATGGAAAAGTTGCGTGAGCGTGAAACAAAATAGTTTTTTTTGCGTATATAAATTGATTGTTACACTTTTTTTGGAAAAATAGAGCTATATGAAGTTATCGCAGTATGGTTACGAC
>JAFYXB010000089.1 GCA_017546345.1 Alistipes sp.
CTCTAATCCCGAGGGTGCGCGTATGGCCTTGGAGGTATTGTCGCAGTTTGCGACTACGGGCCGCAGATATGTCGTTACTCCAGGCTTTGTGGAGATGGGTGCACGTCAGTATGATAACAACAGAGCCTTCGGACGCGATATCGCAGCCTCGAAGGTTGATGATGTATATGTAGTAAACGAGGTAAATCGCGAGGCTATTACTGCGGGCCTTAGCGATGGCGGCTTCGATGTGGCGCGTACACACTGCGTGGCGTCGTTCAAAGAGGCTATGATGGAGCTGCAGTCTAAGCTCCGTGCTGGGGATGTCGTTTTGTATGAAAACGATCTTCCCGATTCGTTCAAGTAACTAATAAAACTGAAAATAAAGATGAAGATTAACGTAGGTGTAATTTTTGGTGGCCGTTCGGTCGAGAATGAGATTTCGGTGATTACGGCGGCACAGACTATGGCGGCGATGAATACCGATAAGTACAATATCGTGCCTATCTATATCTCGAAGGAGGGTCGTTGGTATACGGGCGATAAGCTTCGTACGACGGATAACTACCGCGATATGGCGGCTCTGCTCAGCTCTGTCGAGGAGGTATATCTCCGTCCTATCTATGGCGATAATCGCCTCTACAAGGTGCGTAAACCTCTCTTTGGTAGCGATGTTGTTACGACGCTTGATGTGATTCTTCCCGCTTTGCACGGCACATCGGGTGAGGATGGCTCGTTTCAGGGTATGGTCGAGATGACGGGTATTCCCTATGCTTGCCCCAATCCTTTGGCTTCGGCAAACGGCATGGATAAGATTACGATGAAGATGATCTTGGCCGAGAGCGGCATTCCTGTTGTTGGTTACGAGTGGTTCTCGGATAAGGAGTGGCTTTCGGAGCGTGAGGCGGCTATCGAGCGTTGCGAGAAGATTGGCTATCCGCTTATCGTTAAGCCTGCAAACCTCGGCTCATCTGTAGGTATCAAGGCCGTACACAACCGCGAGGAGCTTATCGAGGCTACGGATAATGCTATCAAGTACTCGAAGCGTATCATCGTTGAGCGTCTTATCGAGCGCTTGAAGGAGATTAACTGCTCGGTGCTTGGCGACTACTACGACTGCGAGGCTTCGGTATGCGAGGCTCCTGTGCGTAGTGGCGAGATTCTCAGCTACGAGGATAAGTACTTGGGTGGTGGTAAGAATAAGCCATCGGAGGGTATGCACTCTACGGTGCGTGAGATTCCAGCAAACCTTCCCGAGGCTACAACAAACTACATTCGCGAGACAGCGTGTAAGACCTTCCGCGTTTTGGCTTGTGACGGTGTGTCGCGCATCGACTTTATGATTGATGAGGCTACGGGCGAGGTATTTGTTAATGAGATTAACACCATTCCTGGTTCGTTGTCGTTCTATTTGTGGGAGGCTACGGGTGTGAAGTTTGACGAATTGGTCGATAGACTTATCTCTATCGCCTTCCGCCGTAAGCGTGACTCGGAGTTTAAGACTACGAGCTATTCGGAGAATATCTTTGCATATCAGGCAGCGCATGGTGCAAAGCTTGGCGGTGCAAAGGGTGCTAAAAAATAAAGAACTAAAACTATGACATCGCTTTACGATAATATAATCTTTGGCCCGATACGCTCACGTCGCTTGGGCCTTTCGCTCGGCGTAAATCTATTGCCTATCGAGTCAAAGTTGTGCAGCTTCGACTGTATCTACTGCGAGTGTGGCTGGAATGCCGACCACCCAGGTCAGCGTCGCTTCAACTCGCGTGAGGATGTACGCACGATGCTTGATGCAACACTTGCGCGTATGGTAGCAGAGGGCACACCTCCCGATGTTATCACCTTTGCAGGCAATGGCGAGCCTACGATGCATCCCGACTTCGAGAATATCATCGAGGATACGTTGGCTTTGCGAGATAAGCATGCTCCCGAGGCTAAGGTGTCGGTGCTCTCGAACGCAACGCAGATTCACCGCGAGGATGTACGTCGCGCGCTGTTGCGTGTAGATAACAATATCCTCAAGCTCGACTCGGCATTCGACGCGACGGTGCAGCTCGTAAACAAGCCTCAGGGTAACTATACCGTAGCGCGTACCGTAGAGCTTCTCAAGATGTTCGGGGGTAAGCTCATCGTGCAGAC
This sequence comes from Alistipes sp., assembly GCA_017546345.1. GTDB lineage: Bacteria > Bacteroidota > Bacteroidia > Bacteroidales > Rikenellaceae > Alistipes. Next base: position 2,122 of record JAFYXB010000089.1, read on the forward strand.
TATGTTCCTCCGTGGCGAGTATCTCGGACAGCGTGTCGATAACACTACCGAGGAGGAGGTATCGGCATGGCTTAAGCTCGTAGCCGAGATTGCACCTAAGCAGGTTATGGTATATTCGCTCGACCGCGATACGCCTTGTCAGACGTTGGAGAAGGTCGAGAAGGATGAACTACGTGCTATTGCCGAGCGTGTCGAGGCTCTGGGTATCGCTTGCTCGGTTGCTTAATGATTGATTAATAACGATTAAAGATATTAGAATTATGGATTTTGAAGGAAAAGTTTTGGAGATTCTTCCTCCCGTGTCGGGTCAGTCGGCACGTGGCACGTGGGAGCGTCAGACAGTAGTCTTTGAGCAGGCTAACAAGCAGTATGGTAAGGAGATAGCTGTTACATTTATGAATAAGGGTCAGGAGGTTGCTTCGTTGCGTGTTGGCGAGAGCTATACCGTATCGTTCGATATCGAGTCGCGCAACTATCAGGGTCGTTGGTATACCGATGTTCGTGCTTGGCGTGTTCAGCCTTTGCAGCCTGCGGCACAGCCTCCCGTACAGGATATGCCTCCATTTATGGAGGAGCCACAGCCTTCATACTCGGCTGGAGCAGGAGTTGTGGATGATATGCCATTCTAATCAGAGATTAAGGCGTACAACAACAGCATCTTATGCCGTATACAAAAAACGGAGCTATCCCTGTCTTAGGGTAGCTCCGTTTGCATATTCTGTCTTGGTCGATTAACCCAAGTTGAGGCGCTCAGCGCTGTAGAGGTAACGCTTGATGCTGCGCTTTGGAGTCTTTACGAACTCCTCGCGGTGGATAACGATATTAGCAACCTTCTCGTATGCAGCAACCATACCGTTAAGCTCCTGAAG
>JAFYXB010000090.1 GCA_017546345.1 Alistipes sp.
ACCTCAACATCGTTGAACTTCGGATCCGGAAGTAGAATTCGCTTTCTTGGCTTAGCTTTTCTCATTGTTACTTGCTAAATTAAATAAATACAATTCCTAATTTTCTATTACTTCTTACCCTTAGCTGGAGCTGCTGTCTTGCCAGCCTTTGGACGCTTAGCACCATACTTAGAGCGACGCTGACGACGACCGTCAACACCTGCTGAATCGAGTGCACCACGAACCAAGTGGTAACGAACACCTGGAAGGTCCTTTACACGACCACCACGTACGAGCACGATTGAGTGCTCCTGCAAGTTGTGGCCCTCACCTGGGATATAGGCATTGACCTCCTTGCCATTTGTCAATCTAACACGCGCAACCTTACGCATCGCCGAGTTTGGCTTCTTTGGAGTTGTTGTGTACACACGAGTACAAACTCCGCGACGCTGAGGACACGCAGCGAGGGCTGGTGACTTTGACTTCTCCACCATGCTCACTCGTCCATTTCTTACAAGCTGCTGAATTGTTGGCATCTCTTAAAAATTTTGTCCTTTTAAATTTTTGTTAACTGTTTCAATTTCCTTTCCGAAGAAATTGCCCGCAAAGATACTCATTTTTTTTGAAATACAATATATATACAGACTTTTTTCGCACAAAATTGTTGAAAAGCCCCATTTTTGCCATAGATTTTACTTATTGGATTTCAAAAGTTATAATCGCCAATTTATAGCAAAATCGTTATTATGTTGATTTACTGATATTTACAATTTTAACACCGTTTCATCAAGGACAACCCAAGGACTCATTTTAACACCAATTCTAAAACAGCACACTTTTGGATGATATTTCCCCGACTTATTCGGCACAGCTATAAAAGGTGAGGACGAGCGTCTTCACAGATGGCTCGTCCCCAAAAAGTTAGGTTAATGAGAATTTTGAAATCGATGGGCATAGGTGTGTCCATGAGAATAAATCGAGATATGATACCCACCGATTCTGTTTGCATTGCAAAGTTAAACACAAATTTTCTATTTCGCAAGAAAATTTGCATTTATAACGAATCGCCAATAAATAAAAACAAACGGATTAGAACAACACCGACAACGAGGCGCATACAAACGACAGATAAGCAATCGTCGCTATCGGAACGCTAACACCGATAAAGAACTGTGGCAACACAATGACCATCATCAACATCAACGCGACAACAAGCGCCGGTGACGATATAGGCATTAGAACGAGTAGCACAACAAGCATCACCTGGAGAAATATAAGCAGTCTCCAGACTATGCGAGCTGAATCCAGAAGTGTAACACGAACCCTGAAATAGGAGATAATGCTACATATATCAAAGAACAAAATAACTCCCAAGAATATCAAACGAGGCAAGGTTAGGTAAGCCACAATAGCCTCATGCTGCGATAATAGCGAGGTGTTCCAAATACTCCAAAATGCAGTGTCGAAATCTCCACCCACGAGCCAAACAATATAGCAATATAAGAGTGTTGGAACCGCCAAGCCAACAAGGATAATAATCACCTCTCTAAGTGTACCTCGGAGTAACATAACGATTAGAGGCAAAGCCAAGGCGAGAGGTATCAATGCATTATCAACGAGAGGCATAGCTCCCAGCGCAAGCATTGCCGTAAAGAGATAACCAACACGCACATTGGCGCCAAAACAGTAGAGCAATCTTCCCAATACCTCTGAGACAAGCAGCGCCACAACCGTCAAATATAAGTAGTTCGTTGAGACGACACAACCGAACATCGCCACAGCACCAAGTGCCACAACACCCAACGATGATGCCGAGTAGATACCCACACGCACTGTTGAGCGCGCCAATCGCAATCCCGCATAAATAAGCAGCGGGAAGAGCGCAATAGCTGAGGCCACAGGGTAGCCTACCGCAAGGTTATCGATAAAACCTCGTATTGGAGCACCACCTACAACAGGCGATACATCCCCACCCACAAGCACCGCAACGGATGCTATCAGAGCAAAGATTACAAGGGTTAGAAGTCCCTCCGAGAACTTATGTCGTGCAACATCAAATATCATAACCTGGCAAAGTTACAAAAAATATATGGAAAAGACAAGCCATAATTAGCGGTAAATTATATATAAATAATAGGATAGAATTTGCGGAATAAGAGTTTTTTATGTATCTTTGCGCGATTTTTATTATAAATAGTGTATAGCACTACACGAATACGCAAATACAATAAACAAAAACATATTAAGACTATGAACATTACAAGAGAGCAGCGTGACGGTGGCATTTCAATCGTTAAGGTCGTTGTTGGTGAGGCTGACTATGGTCAGGCAGTAGAGAAGCAGTTGAAGGAGTACAAGCGTAAGGCTAATGTACCAGGCTTCCGCCCAGGTATGGTACCTATGGGCATCGTTAAGAAGATGTATGGTAAGCATGTTGTTGCTGAGCAGTCATACCACATGGCTTCAAACTCAGTATTCGAGTACTTGCAGAAGGAGGGTATCGACTATGTAGGCGATGTTATCCCATCTGAGGAGCAGGGCGAGTTCGATTTCGAGAACAACACTGAGTTCGAGTTCGTATTCGAGTATGGTGAGGCACCAAAGATCGAGCTTGAGTTGACAGCTAAGGATAAGGTTGTTTACAACAAGATTAAGGTTGACAAGAAGATGCGCGGTGACTACCGTTCTAACTACCTTCGTCGCTACGGCCGTTTGGTAGATGTAGACAAGGTTGCTGATGACGAGGCTCTAAGCGTAACACTTGACAATGGTGACATGCGCATCGAGGAGGCTTATGTTGGCCTTATCTCTATGACTGAGGAGGAGCGCAAGGAGTGGAAGGGCAAGAAGGTAGGTTACAAGACTACTGTAAATATCGAGGAGCTCTACAAGAAGCCTGAGCAGCGCGCAGCTATCCTTTCAGTTAAGGAGGAGGAGTTGGCATCAGTTAAGCCAGAGTTCGAGTTGGAGATCACAAAGATTCGCCGTTTCAGCGAGCCAGAGCTTAACGAGGAGTTCTTCAAGATGGCATTCCCTGCAGGTAATGTTAACAACGAGGAGGAGTTCGAGAAGTTCATCGACGAGCAGATCGAGTCAGAGCTTAAGCGTGAGTGCGACTTCATGTTCGTAAACACTATGCGTAACTATGTTGTTGAGAAGGCTGGTATCCAGATGCCTGAGGAGTTCCTAAAGCGTTGGTTGTATGTTATCAACGAGGGTAAGTTCTCACGCGAGGAGATCGAGAAGGACTTTGCAGCATTCATCAAGATGTTCACA
>JAFYXB010000091.1 GCA_017546345.1 Alistipes sp.
GGATAGCCGAGTAGGTAGTATTTACCGACTGACCACCAGGACCCGATGCACAGAAGATATCCTTGCGGATGTCGTTCATCGAGATCTCGATATCGAACTCCTCAGCCTCGGGAAGTACGGCTACCGAAGCAGCTGAGGTGTGTACACGACCCTGTGTCTCGGTCTGAGGCACACGCTGCACACAGTGAACACCCGACTCATACTTGAGTGTACCGTAGACGCTCTGGCCTGTAACCTTGAGCACAACCTCCTTATAGCCACCTGCTGCACCATCAGACGATGAGGTGATCTCGTAACGCCAGCCCTTAGACTCGATATACTTGGTGTACATACGCAACAAGTCACCAGCAAAGATTGCTGCCTCGTCACCACCCGTACCACCACGGATCTCGACAATAGCATTCTTGTCGTCCTGAGGATCCTTGGGGATGAGCAAGAGCTTAATCTCGGCCTCCATCTTCTCGATAGCGGGCTCGAGTGTTGAGATCTCCTCGCGTGCAATCTCGCGGAACTCCTCATCCTTCTCATTTGCCAAAACATCCTTAGCCTCGGCAAGGTTGGCGATGGCTGTGCGGAAACGCTCCGAAGTCTCGATGATGGGCTCGAGCTCCTTATACTCTTTGGTGAGCTGAACAAACTGCTTTACATCAGCAATAACCTCGGGGTCGGTGAGCTTCTGACCAATCTCCTCGTACTTCAGACGCAGACCATCAAGGCGCATCAATATTGAATTATCTGCCATTTCTTATTTAACTTTTATATAATGCGCACAAATATAACGCTTTTTTCTTAAATATTAGTATGGTTGTAAAATACTGATTGTTAAATATTTTGATGAGAGACTGAAAATTTAATGTAAAAAATTTAACCAAAACTCTTGACAACGCCTTTTTGATGTTGTATATTTGCACCGTGAAACGATAACAACCAAGCGAAGATTACAAAGTAGCATAGCGGTTATTAACAACAGTAATTTTAGGTTATAAACAATCTTATATAGTTAATATTTAGTAGTATAATTAGAAAGTTATTTAATAGCTAACTCTTTATCAACATTTTTATCGACACTGCCCAATAGCTAATAATGGAGCGTTGGCTGCGGTAGTCGACAGGGAGAAAACACGTCTATACGAAACTGTTAAATTATTTGATTATGAAATTTACATCAATTCCTAACAATGGCTCTTCGTGGGGCGATGAGCTGATCTATGCAATCGATACAGAGGTGGATACTCCCTCGAATCTGGTGGTCGATATACGCGATCTAAAGAGTAACAAGTCGCTGGGGCGCTATCGCCTCTATGGCGTAACGACGGCCGAGGTAAACATCTCTCCGTATCTGCGCTCGTTGGAAAACTTGGAGATTAAGAGAAGCAACACAGCGACCTCGTATATCTCGCCAGCATCGCGCACCATAGCTCTATTGATCAATGGCTACGCGTCGGAAGAACGAACATTTTTCAGAGCTCCGTTGGACTACGATAAGAACTATGTGCTGAGTGAGATTACAACCGATCAGACAATATCGTTGGGCGAAGCTATACGTCTTACGGCATTTGCCAAAGAGAATTTGAGTGTGCTGATAGAGAAATATGCGTCAAATCGATATATTGGCTCGGAGTCAATCAATCAGCGCACCTACGGAAATCCTATGGAGGTGGTAATTCCAACAGCTAAGTTTAGTGGCAGTATAGACTCTTTTATTGTAACGCTACGCTCCGATAAAAGCACAATCCTGCAACGCATCGTCTATCATGTTGTAGAGCGAGGTGAGTCGTCGCGACGATTGATGTGGTACAATAAGTTGGGTGGCGTGGAGTGCTACACCTTCCCAACAAGTATCCGAACTCATTACAAGGCCAAAATGGGCCAGAGTGTCGGAGTAAGAGGAGTGCCGATTGATGTATGTTTGAACGAAAGACACTACCAAATAATCTCAGCACTCGAGACTCCGCAGGAGATGAATCGTTTAGCCGAAATTGTTTTCTCGCCATACGTCTATGAGATGGTTGGAGATGATATTGTAGAGGTGGAGCTAACCTCGCGCGAGATACTCTTCGACAAGCACGGTATGCTACGTCAGCTATCGCTCGATATATGTGAAACAAAGAGAGGAGGTGCAATATGTTAAGACTAAAAATAGATGGCACGATATGTCCGATTGCGGATAAACGCCTGAGCCTACCTCGCTACTCCGCTTCGAAGTTGAAAAATGCGGAGGGATGGCGCGAAGGTACGAAGTTAAGCCTTGGTGTGCTCTCCACGCCCGAAACAGATAGGCTATTTCACTTTTCGACGAACATACATCGTGGCGAGGTTTTTAATAACACATATCACTCGGCAAGCATCGAGGCAGATGGTGTAACGCTCTACGAAGGCGTAGTGACGCTCGATGCTGTGGAACACGCCAGTAGCGGAAACATCTATCGCATAACGATACGTTCGGGAGGTGCCGAGTGGGCCGATACTGCGGCATTAACACGACTGAATAAGAGCTCGATAGTGGCCAAAAGTTCGATGACGTTGAGCGGTATTGAGACGTCGTGGCGCAACAATAGCGCCCTGCGTATGTTGCCACTGCGCAGAGATAGCTATCCTGAAGATGCACAGACGGGGCAATATGCTCCACAACGTACGTGGATGCCACACGACTACCACCCCTTCATCTCCGTAAGCGAGATTTTGAAGAGCATCACAGGGGCAAATGGATACACGCTGCAAAGTAATTTCCTTAGCTCGGAGCTTATCGAGAAGCTATACATAAGTGGTGCTTATCCATATATTGAGGTTGCTGCGGCACAGAACGCCATGGGCTTTAAGGCTCTACGCTCGACATCGACGACAGCCACGGCGGGTGAGGATGGACGAGTATATGCTTGGGAGCCCGTATTTGCCTCAAATATCGGAGCGTTGGTAGATACGGTCAATCCTGCGGCTGTAGATGAGAATGGAAGGACGATGAGCGAGGCCTACTCCAATGGTGGATGTTTCACATTTCAGAATGGCAGACCTGTATTTACGCCCAAGCGCGATATTAGCGTGGCGTTTGATATCCATCTGCGCTATACGACCGACTTTAGCATCCTCTCCTCATCGCGTTTGAAGGGTTTTGATACCATACATCTTAGCCCAGATTGCTATCTGAAGGTCGAGTTGCAGAACAACTACGTGAACCATCGCTACAATGTGGAGGGTGGCAAGAGCTACAAACTCTTCATCTTCGACTTTGACCCCGAAGATAGATATTCGCTTGTCGATTCGGGTACGGTCACTTCGCCCATATCTACGGTGAGGATGACAGCAGGAGGCTCGGGAGAGGCTGTGCTCTACGTAAGCAAGAAGGGTGAGGGTGAGCTGACACCATACACGGGCGACTGGGCGATGTACGATATGCACGTAACGGGCGAGGGAGAGCGCGAGGTGGAGGTCACAATACGCACACCATTCATGGTCTATACGCCATCGTCACCGATGCTCTTCAACGACATATTCTTCGGTGGTGCAAAGTCTGGACAGAGTCTGACGCTTAAGGCTGGATGTAGCATAACTCCGATATTTAGCGGTGCTCCAGGCTATGGCCAAGATATCGACTTCGAGGATATAGCCAATATCGACATCTCGCAGATGGAGTTTCTGGAGGCTATCGCCCATCTGTTCAACCTGCGCATCTACTCGCATCGCCCAACGAAAAGGCTCTATATCGAGCCCTACGACGACTTCTTCTCGGGGAGTGTGGTCGATTGGCGGGCAAGACAGTTGCAGGAGGAGAGCGTGATGCGCGAAGGTGTGGTGGAGAGCTTCGAGCATACGACACTCGGGTATAAGCAGGTGGATGGCGTAGCTGCACGTATCGTAGGCTCGGATAGCGAGTTTGGTAGTTGGAGCAAGCATATATCGAGCTACGGTGCACGTGACGGCGTGCAGACTCTACGAAACCCTCTCTTCATGCCGACGGCTTCGCTAAACGGCGCATCGGGGACGGCACCATCGGCCGAGGTGCTGACCATTGGCGACCGCGATACGATAGCCGCGGATGATGCAGTCGAGCCACGTATCGTACTCTACCACGGCGTGGTGTCGCTCCCCAATGGTGAGTTGTGGGGCTCACCAACGGGAGAGAGGGGCTATCCACTGGCGGCCTTTCATAGTGAGGCAATGGGCGAGACGCTCTGCTTCGAGGATAGGGATGGGTGCGAAGGGTTGCATCGCTACTACGACCGCGAATTGGAGGAGCAAGCGACACGAGGCGAGCTAACTTGCAGCATATACCTCTCGCCACAGGAGTATATATCGCTCTTCTCACCCGAAGGCGAATGGGCTACGATACGTTCGCGCTTTAGGCTACAAGTCGAGGGTAACAGCTCGCTATTTCGTCTTGAGGCAATCGAGGAGTACGACCCCGAGAGTATGATCGCAAGGTGTCTATTTCGCCAGTTGCTCGAGGACTAACTCTTGGAGTAAGCCTCTGAAAATAGGAGGCATATAACGTAATTAAAATCAATTTTCTAAGCTATGAACCATTGTAATAGGCAGACGACAGCATATCGTCAGCCACGCCCCTCGCGTAGATATGAACGCCTCATTGGCTCACTTCTCGACAACGAACTTCTGGATATACGTCGCTGCGAGAAATATGCTATACACGACTATGTCGAGGCGCACACCACTCGATTCTGCGGTCGCTGCCATGCGATGGCTTTGGCTGCAAATCACTTTCGATGCTCATACGAGAAGGTGCGTGGAGCATTTTACGAAATTGACAACCTAAAAAAGAGTCTTAAAGAGATGAATCCAACAATCAAAATTAGAAATGAGGCCGATTGCACGACAATCGACATCGAGGGTACGATTGGCCTCTCGGAGGAGTGGCAATTTGACAACCCTGAGAGCCGTGTTGCGACCTACGAGCGTTTCCGTGAGAGTGTGGCGCGTATCAACGACATCCGCAATGCCCACATCGTGGTAAACATTCGCTCGACGGGTGGCGATGTGAACGATGCGCTACTTATCTACGAGGCATTGCGCGCGACAGGCGCCCACATCACAACGCGCTGCTATGGTTATACCGCTTCGGCGGCAACAATCGTTGCGCAGGCCGCCTCGGAGGGGTGTCGCGAAATTGCATCATCGTCGCTCTATCTTATCCACAACTCGCTATGCTCGACCGAGGGTAATGCCGACGAGCTTCAGACCGAAGTGGAGATGCTACGTCAGACGGATGAGCGTTTGGCCGAGATCTATGCCTCACGCTCGGGTCGCGACATCGCCGATATCGTGGCTCTGATGGCCGAGAATGGTGGCCGTGGCCGTTGGCTATCGCCTGCCGAGGCGATACTCGAGGGCTTGGTAGATAGACTTATCTCGGAGCAGGGCGAGAGTGAACCATCGAAGGATGGCGATGAGAATAGAACAGCGACGTTCGCAAAACGTGGTGTCAAGGCTCTGCTACGTGCCATCGGCATTGAGCAGTCGAAGGGTGCTCCCAACGTGGGTGATGACATCAACTATATCTCGCGCGAAAGAGCTGTTGAAAACCTCGGAAATAGCTCGACGATAGCCTTCGAGGAGGCACAGCGCAGAGCTCAGGCAACAACCTCGATGCTGAAAAATGTGGAGGATCCTTCGCCTGTGGAGCACGAGCACAATCCTCGATTTGAGGCCTATGAGCGAGATGCACGATCTATTCGCAATAGATAGAACATCACACCTACACAACACAATTTTTTAACCTATTTTTTCATCTAAAACTACTTAACATTATGGGACTTATCGAAAATCCTAAGACCTACAAAGGACGTGACCTCGAGACAATCTTTTTCCGACCAATGTTTACGGGCGAGAATGCCGAGCAGCTCGGTATCAGAGTGCTCTACAATATGCCCGTGCCAACGACAATCCCTCTATGGAGCCCACAGACCGACATTTTGCAGAGCTATAGCTCGGGTTGGACAGGTGGCGACTCGGCACAGCGCAAGCAGAAGAGTATCGATATGAGTAAGGTCAAGGCCGAGGTTAGCTTCTCGGCATCGGACTACTTCCAGCAGGTATATGAGCTTATCACAGGTCGTGCCGATGTCAATATGGATGACCTAACGGGTACGGAGCTCGAGCAGGCAGAGACAGAGATGTTCCGAGCAGCTATCGCCGAGAGCCTACGTGTGACGATGTGGATGGGCGACGTGAACCATACAAAGTTCAACGAGTTTAATGGCTTCCTCACCTTGATATACCGATATTTGGTGACAGGTAACGTTCCCCACGCAAGCTTCTCGGGTACGACTATTACGAAGGATAATATCGCTTCGGTATTTTACGAGACGTGGGCTGCGGCAAATCCTGCACTTAAGGCGCTCAAGGCCGAGGGTAATCTCGCCTACTTCGTGACATCGGATCTCTACGACCTTTATGAACTTTACTTGGATGACAAGGGTGGAGATGGCGCATATACCGATATGGTGTCGGGTCGTCGTGAGTTGAGCTTCCACGGCATCAAAATTATCGATATGGGCATCTCGCAGCATATGCCACTCAAGGCGACGAACACTGCGACACACTGCATCCTCACAGATCGCCGCAACCTCGTGATGGCTGTAAACACGGCCGACTATCCAGGCTCGGAGGTGCGTATGTGGTACAATCCCGACGAGATGGAGAACCGTCAGCGTGCAGTATTTATGGTGGGCTGCGAGGTGTTGGATGAGAGTCTAATGTCGATGGCATCATTTCTTTAATAACCTATAATCTGTGCCAGCTATGTCTGAACAAAAGATTGCAACCCGCATAGCCGCCACCGAAAACCGCGTCGAGCCTCTCTTGGGCTCGACGACGGTAGCCGGATGCGATAGTAAGATATGGCGATGGGGCGATGACAATATGCTGCCCTATGCCCTATCGCTAATTGCACGCCGTTCGGTGGCGCATCGCCGTATCATCAACGATAAGGCCGACTATATCGCAGGTAAGGGCCTCGCCTTCGACGAAGATGTGCCGTTGCTCGGAAATATTGTGCGCCGTGCAAATGGCTCGGGCGATACCATGCGTAGTATCATCTCGCGCCTGGCCTTCGACGAGGCTATGTTTGGCAACGCCTTTATGGAGGTGGTGACCGATGATAAGCACTCCTTCCTGTCGCTATACCATATCGACGCTTCGCTATGTCGCCTTGCGCGTGATATGGAGCATGTTATACTACACCATAATTGGCGAGTGTATCGCTCCTCGGAGGCGCAGCGTCTCCCTTTATACCCCAATTTCGAGAAACAGACCGATGGTACGCTCCGCTCCGTAGTGCACTACAAAGATTACGAGCCGTTATTCTCGCACTATGGCGTAGCACCCTACATCGCAGGTCTTGATGCCGCAGCGATACTCTACAAGACCGACCGCTGGAATATCTCGCGTATCGACAACGCGTTCCAGCTATCGGGCGTGATGTTTCTCGATGGTGCGATAGATAGTGAGAGCGAGGCTGACCGTTTGGTGCGTCTTGCCGAGGAGAAATTTTCGGGAAATCCTGGTCAGGTGCTCTTCGTATTGCGCGATAAGAGCGATGGCGATAACTCTCGATTTATCCCTATCGACTCATCGGCCGATGGCGACTGGCCAACGCTCCACACGCAGGCCGAGTCGGACTTGGTGATTGCCCACTCGTGGTTCCGCTCGCTAAGTGGCCTGGACTACTCTTCGGGATTTTCGACCGATCGCATTCTGCACGAGTACGATGTGGCTCTCAACACGGTGATTCTCTCCGAGCAGGAGCAGTTGCTCGAGCCTATACGCGACATCATTCGCACGGTACTTAATCTCGATGCCTCATCACTCGAGATTGTAAACCGTCCGCCAACACGCTCCAAGCCTATGTATATGCGTGTGTGGGAGGCGCGCAAGGCCGATGGAATGGAGTATGACGAGAATGATCCTGAACAGAGGCTATTCATTGCGCAGATTAACCAAAATAATACCACTAAACTCGAATCGTAATATCTGTTAGTAATGGAAACACTTATTAATGCTCAGAGTGTATATGCCTTGGCATTTTCGACACAGGAGAGATACACCTCTGCGGTAATCACCAATATAGATATTGTCGAGGCGCAGAGTCGCTTTCTGGAGCCTATTCTTGGACGAGAGCTTCTCAATTCGCTTATTGATGGCAATCATGCCGATTTTGTAGCAAACTATGCCGCACCAACTCTTGCTGCCTATGTTCGCTATCTTGTAGAGCCACTCCTCGAGCTGCGCAGCACGCCTTGTCATGGCGAAGGCATCACATCGGCATCGAATAGCCGTGTGGAGCTAAGCTGTGAGGCACTGCGTCGTAAGGCTGCGGCATTGCGTCGTAGAATGAGCGATTATCTCAATGCCAATGCCGAGAAGTTCTCAGAGTACAACCCCGAAAACAACCCTCTAAATCGCTGTGTTATCTATGGAAATATTGTGCAAACTCTTTAGTGGCATCGTCGCGGCCCTTGCTGCCGTACTATGCCCTGCAGCTACACTTGTAGGCGTGGCCTCGCTCTTCATCCTTATCGACTTTATCACGGGCGTTACGGCCTCGTGCATCGTTGCTCGTCGCGAAGGTCGTAAATGGTGGTTCGAGAGTCGTAAGGCGTGGCGCACGGTATTTAAGACGGGCTTTGTGGCGATATCTATCGTTATGATGTGGCTCATAGATCACCATCTGCTCGAATTTATGCACCTCAACCTCGCAAACATCTTCACGGGATTTGTCTGTGGCGTAGAGCTATGGTCGTTCCTGGAGAATGCAGCCGCCATCAGCCGCTCACCGCTCTTCGATTGGCTTAGCCGCTGGGTGAAACGGCGCATAGGAGAGGAGGTTGCAGATGAGTAGAGGCATAAGAAACTGTAATCCAGGTAATATCCGTCGCTCGAGTGTGCACTATCTCGGCGAGGTGACACCCTCGCAAGATAGGGAGTTTAAGCAGTTTGTATCGATGACATACGGCTATCGTGCTATGTTTGTTCTTCTGGATAGTTACGCTCGCCGCTACGGCCTGCGCACCATACGTTCGATGCTTAGTCGCTATGCCCCACCCGAGGAGAATTTCACCGAGGGCTACATACGCTTCGTGGCAAATAACACGGGCCTCGAGGCCGACGAATTGGTCGATACTCGTTCGGCGAGGGATATGATTCCTATCGTTATGGCGATGTCCGAGATTGAGAATGGCGTAAAACCTCGCGTGGACGAAGTGAAGGAGGGGTGGCAGCTATTTGTGGGATAAAGGGCTTTAGAACAACCCTTTTTGGCACTTTTCAAGCCTGATATTTTGTTTTCTTGGACAATTTTCGTAATTTTGCTCAATTAACAATCTTTACTATTAAATCGCACACACGTATGAAACGAATACTTATTACAGGAGCAACATCAGGCATTGGTCGTGCAACAGCACTTAAGTTGGCAGCAGCCGACACCGAAATCATCATCACAGGTCGTCGTCGTGAGCGTCTTGAGGCTCTCCGTGCCGAGGTTGAGGCACGCGGTGCAAAGTGCGTAGCGCTTAACTTTGACGTTCGCTCGGAGGCTGAGTGTATCGAGCATCTAACGCCACTCGGTCGTGTAGACATTCTCGTAAATAACGCAGGTCTTGCAGCAGGTTTGGAGCATATCGACCGTGGTGACTCGGCAGATTGGGATGCTATGATCGATACAAATGTCAAGGGCTTGCTCTACGTTACCAAGATTATCAGCCACGCTATGGTTGAGGCTGGTCAGGGTGGCCATATCATCAACATCGGCTCTATCGCAGGTACCGAGCCTTATGAGAATGGTGCGGTATATTGCGCATCGAAGCACGCCGTACACGCTATTTCGCAGGCTATGCGTGCCGATTTGCTCAGCGCAGGTATCAAAGTTGGCGAGGTACGCCCAGGTATGGTCGAGACCGAGTTCTCGGAGGTACGTTTCCACGGCGATAAGGAGCGTGCAGCGGGTGTGTACAAGGGTGTTGAGGCGTTGCAGGGCGAGGATATCGCTGAGGCTATCGCGTGGATGCTCTCGTTGCCCGCACATATGAACGTAAACGATATCGTGCTTATGCCTACGTGTCAGGCTGGCGCATACTACACCTACCGCAAGTAGTTAAATTCCTTGCTGTTATGAGAAAGAATTTTCTATTGCATATAGCACTTATGCTCCTTATGGGTGCGGTTGCTATGGGCTGCGAGAAGGGTCCCGCAGAGGATAATACCACGGATCCGACGCAGAGCATAACACTTGCTATGGATAGCTATGCCGTGGGCGAGAAGGGTGGTAACTTCTCGTTGCCTTATGTTGTCGATGGCCTCGAGGAGGGTGTATCGTTGGTTGCTACTTCGGATGCCGAGTGGCTGTCGGCTCTCTCGGCTAAGGGCAACACTCTGAAATTCCATGTCGATAACAACTTGGGCGAGGAGCGTCGCCGTGACGATATTAAAATTAGTGTCGAGGGCAAGGAGCTGGCTACGTTGCACATAGAGCAGTGTGCCGCACCTCTACGTTTCGAGGTCTTCGAGACTCGCTCAACGGCCGATGTGCCATATCGTATCCCTGCCATTGCCGTAACGCCCCAGGGTACTATTGTCTGCGCTGCCGACTATCGCCATAGCTATAAGGATATTGGCGTTGTGGAGAATGGCCGTATCGACCTACACGCACGTCGTAGCCACGATAACGGTGCTTCGTGGGACGCTTTGCAGGTTATCATCAATGGTAAGGGTGCAGAGTCTGAGGACTTTATGAACGTAGGCTATGGCGATCCCTGCCTTGTGGCCGATCGAGTTAGTGGCCGTCTATTGCTGCTTAGCTGTGCGGGTAATGTCCGTTTTCAGGATGGTACACGCAAGCGTCATCAGAACATCGCTCGCTTCTATAGCGACGACGATGGTGCTTCGTGGAGCGAGCCTGAGGATATTGCCGAGAGCATCTACTCGCAGTTCGACGCGAGTCCCTACGGCCCTGTTAAGGCTATGTTTGTAGCTTCGGGTCGCATCATGCAGAGCCGTACGACAAAGGTCAATGAGTACTACCGACTCTACTGCTCGGTGCTTGTGCGCGATGTGAACGACAACTATACAAATTACAAGAATTTCGTGCTCTACTCCGACGACTTTGGTGGCTCGTGGAGTATCCTCGGTGGTGCCAACAAGGCTGCGATAACCACTGCCGATGAGGCAAAGGTCGAGGAGTTGCCCAATGGTTCGATCCTTATCAGCTCACGCACGAATGGTGGTCGCTACTACAATATCTACGATTTCGACAACGTAGAGGCTGCTACGGGTAAGTGGCAGACACAGAGCTTCTCGGGATGGAGCAATAGCGGTGTCTCGGCGAAGGATAACTCGACAAATGGCGAGATTATGCTTCTCGACGTGGTGCGTCAGGCAGATGGTAAGGTTATGCAGCTCTTGTTGCAGTCGGTACCTCTCGGCCCTGGCCGAAGCAATGTCGGCGTCTATTACAAGGGTTTGGAGGATGATAGCGACTATGTAACCTCGGAACTCGTGGCTAAGTCGTGGGAGGGCGTATTGCAGCTTACAACGCGCGATTCGGCATACTCAACAATGACGCTTCAGAATGATGGTAACATAGCACTTCTCTGGGAGGAGGCTACACACTGCGCAGGTGGCGATGGCTACACTATCGTCTACGGCAGCTACTCGGTGGAGCAGATTACAAACAACGCTTATCGCATATTGTAGCGGTTGCATCGTCGGGCTGTTTTAGCCTTAAGAGTAAAGGCGGGAAACCTCGTTTACACTTCGTAAACTGGGGCTTCCCGCCTTTCGTATCTCGAATAGGCAGATAGAAACAGACTATCGGTCTCGGAATCTAAAAAAGAGCGCTTTTTTGCTCTTGTTGGCACTTTTGTATAACTTTGTAACAACGATAATTAAACTCGAAATAGGCATGGCCGATCTTACAACCCTACTCAATATGTTGCGCAACAATGTGCCGCATCTGCGCACATTGAAACAGATCGCCATTGATCGGGATAGTATCTGTATCGGAAATAACGCCGTTGTTGCACGCTGCTGTGGCGAGGAGCTGGGTGGCGAGGTTAAGATGAAGTGCTACTACCGCCCACACCGTAACCTCGCAAAGCTCTATGGCAAGTCCTACTACCCTCAAGAGGTGGGACTCTATACGCTTATGGGCCATATCGACTATCTCGATGCTGTCATCACCCCATGGGTCGAGGGCCAATCATTGGATAGAGCTCTTCACGATCCAGATGCCGACTATCTCTCGTTGAGCCGTGCGTTTGATGCTATGGCGCGCGACACCCTTGCTCAGGCTATGGCACATGGAGATATAAAGCCCGACAATATTATTGTCCGCGATGACTCATCTATGCAACTCATTGATTGGGATGCTGCGTGGCGTCCCGACATTGACCATATCGAGGAGTGGGGCACGGTGGGCTTTCGTCATCCGCTGCGCCGTAGTAGCGACTTTAACAAACATATCGACGACTATCCTATAGCCCTGATTGCAACAATGTTGGCAGCGTTGGCCGCCGAGCCCGAATATTTCGCACCACACCTCAACGACGATGGCTCGATGTTTAGCCCCGAGTCGCTGCTCCGTGGTAAAGATGCACTTCTCGACCATGCTATAGGACTATTTGCCGAGCGTGGCGATGTCGCGCACTACCGCATTGCCAAGAGCCTATATACGCAACATATGATGATTCCGCGCCTTGCCGACTACCTGCGTTATAGCTATGTGGCACTGCCAAAAGCTATACCAGAGGGCTGCACGGCGGAGTATTACGAGGGTATGTGGGGTTGCCATCTTAACGGCGTGTGGATTGTGCCGCCGTTATACGATGAGCTAACCGTAATTGATGACCATACATGTCAGCTACGATTGGATGAGCAGCGCATATCGCTTAAGATGTGCGGTAAGATAGACTTCGATACCGATATCCCTGCCGACTTAGAACACCGTATGCGTCGCCTTGAGGCCCTGCGAGCCTCGGAGCGTAAGTTGGTGTTGCCACACGCGATGAAATCGACATTGGGAGGAGCTCCACGCCGTTGGAGTGCCGATGAGGATGAGCGTCTTGTGATGATGTATAGCGATAATCGGTCGGTGCGCTATATCGCCTATATGCTCCAGCGTAGCGAGGCAGCCATACGTCGCCATTTATCGACGCTGCACCTACCTCGCAAAAAATAGGGTGATGATGCCTAAATCGGAGTTAAGCCGACGTGCGGGTTGTAAAGAGAAATACTCTCCCCAGAAGAACGTGCATTTATGAGTGAGCGGGGTCTGCGATACAAAGCGGCTTATTGGGCTTATTGAGGCTAAATGCGTATCACTTGGGGCGTAAAAAGGGGGTAAAAGGGGGACGTAAAAAAATAAAAAGTGCGCTACACTCATCTGTAACGCACTTTTTGGAGGTCTGAAGCGAACGCTATAAATTTTAATCAAATTTAATTTCTTTTAATTTTAATTATCTTATATATCAGTGCTTTATGATAGCTTGTAAGAAGATTCTGAAAATAGAAATTTGAGAAAATTTTGCGATGGTATTAC
>JAFYXB010000092.1 GCA_017546345.1 Alistipes sp.
AAAACTCTTCCTTCGCAACTTCGAGCTTGTGCGCGAGAAGATGCGCGACTTGGAGGAGCGAGATAGGGTGCGTAACTTCCAGCCACCTATCACCGGAGATATCATTATGAAGACCTACAACCTACCGCCATCGAGTGTCGTAGGCGAGATTAAGGAGGTCATCAAGAATGCTATTCTCGACGGTGTTATCCCAAATGAGTACGATGCGGCCCATAAACTTATGGAAGAGGAGGCAGCTCGTCGTGGTATCACACGATAAGGGAGTAAGATGTGAACTCGATAGAATCTATAATTGAATTTGATATTTATATTGGGGTTATCACCTTGTAGGTCGGTAATCCCAATATTTTATATATACGTGTATAATTATATACGTGCGTGCGTATAGAAGGTTCGAGTCCCTTTGTTCGCACAAGGTACAAAAAAAACGAGCAACTATCGCTGCTCGTTTCAAAAACCTTGTGCTACGATGTGCTTGACCATCGAACTAATATTTGGTTTATATAAATTCTATTTGTATATTTGTAGTGACATATTTGCCTAATCGCCATCGAACTACCACACTGATATTGAATAGGCATAATGACTCCATTGGGTTTGTACACTTAGCGTGTGCTTACCTGTAGGAGTGTATAGGGTGTGGTAGCCCTAGATGGCGTGCAGGTATAGTGCACGCTTTTTATGTTTAACTTAAATACTTTGTATTATGAAAAAAATTGTTTTGTTATTTTTATCAATGTTTTATTTGACTTCTTGCAGTCTTTTCGTTTACACATCGTACAATACATCTTTGGTATCAGTCGAGAGTCCAGCTGATGCAAAAGTAAAGTACGGAGAAACTAAAATCGTGACAACAACAGGAGAAGATGGTATATCAAAATATACCTACGAAGATGATTTTATTAATATTGTATGGTATATAGGAAGTAAACAATTAAACTTTACCTTGACAAATAAATCAGGCTATTCTATCAAATTACCTTGGGATGATATGGCTTATGTGGATGAAGCCGGGAATACAATGAGGGTTATTCATAGCGGAATTAAATTGATAGATAGGAATGCTGCTCAAGCGACAACTGTAGTACCCAAAAATGCCAAATTGGATGATATTCTTATCCCGTCTGATAATATATACTATGTGAGCGGTCAATATGGTGGATGGCGCGAAAAGTATTTATTCCCGCAGTATACTACGCAAGAAGCAGCCACAGCTAGTCCATTGATTGGAAAAACGGTACGTGTGATTTTCCCGATTATAATACAAGATGTGCAGAACGAGTATGTATTTGAGTTTTCTATAGATGGCGCTATTGTCAAATAGTGTTAAGCCTAACCATCACATTTGCACATTGATGGACTCGAACTGCGGTCAGCAGGGCGAGAGCAATGGCAAGGGGAGCGCAACGACCGTAGGTCGGAAAAGTGAATGGTGGATAGTAGGGAGCTTGCTCACTGAACTATCCACCATTTGCTTTTCGAAGTGGCGTAGCAATATGCTCACCGCTACTTATTGCCGAGCCGCCACAGTCAGTGCGAGCCCCTTTGAACGCAAAAAAGCGACCCTCAACAGGTCGCTTTTTGTGCGGACAAAGGGACTCGAACCCCCACGCCTCTCGGCATCAGATCCTAAGTCTGACGTGGCTACCAATTACACCATGTCCGCAGGATCTTGCTCTCGTTTCACACCTCCCGTGTGTCGTAAAGCGCTGCAAAGGTAAAAAACTTTTGCAATATACACAACATTGGAGCGATTTTTATTTAATTTTTCATACTTTTGTGCAATAATATACCATTTTTTATGCCAAAGACCGTAACCCTACAGCTGTCGCCAAAGCAGGCGGCCGACGAAAAATACTATATTGCACGTGCCGCCGAGCGTCTCGGCATCAAGCAGAGCGACATCGCACTGGCTCGCGTCGTGAAACGTTCTATCGACGCGCGACAGCGTATGGCGAAGGTAAACCTATCTATCGAGGTATACATCGACCAGGAGCCACAGCCCGCACCACTGCACTTCGACTATCCCGTAGTGGAGCACGGCACCGAAGTAGTTGTCGTAGGCTCAGGCCCTGCAGGACTATTCGCCTCGCTACGACTCATCGAGCTCGGCTTCAAGCCTATCCTCTTGGAGCGCGGTAAGTCGGTATTGTCGCGCAAGCACGACATTGCACAGATCAACCGTGGCGGCGAGATCAATCCCGACTCGAACTACGCATTTGGCGAGGGTGGCGCAGGTACGTTCTCCGATGGCAAGCTCTTCACGCGTAGCAAGAAGCGCGGCGACTACAACAAGGCATTGCAGACCCTCGTATGGCATGGCGCCAACCCCGCGATTCTCTACGAGGCACACCCACATATCGGTACGGACAAGCTACCACGCATCATCTCGAACATCTGTCGCACAATCACCGAGCATGGTGGCCGTGTGCTCTTCGAGAGCAAGGTATCGGGCTTTGTCATCCGCGATGGCCGAATGACAGGTGTGCGCGTGGGCGATGATACGATTGAGGGTGCTGCCGTAGTGTTGGCTACAGGACACTCGGCACGCGACATCTACGAGTTGTTGCACACATCGGGCGTGAGAGTCGAGGCTAAGCCCTTTGCTATGGGTGTGCGTATCGAGCATCCACAGCGACTTATCGACAGCATACAGTATCACCGCGACGAGCGTGGTGAGTGGCTACCCGCCGCAAGCTACTCGCTCGTGAGTCAGGAGGCTGGCCGTGGCGTATACTCTTTCTGTATGTGTCCTGGAGGCTTCATCGTACCTGCGATGACCAGCGACCAGCAGCTTGTGGTAAATGGCATGTCGCCCAGCGGTCGCAACTCAGCATTTGCCAACTCGGGATTGGTTACGGAGGTGCGCTTCGAGGACTTCGCACACCTCAGAGAGGAGTGGGGCGAGCTTGCAGGTTTGCGTTACCAGCAGCTCTTCGAGGAGTTGGCACGCCAGAATAGTGGCGATCGTCAGGTTGCCCCTGCGCAGCGTGTTTCGGACTTTGTGGCAGGCCGCGAGTCGCGCTCGCTGCCCCGCACATCATATATTCCTGGTCTTACAGCCTCACGTCTGGACAAATGGATGCCCGAGGTTATCTCGGAGCGTCTGCGAAGCGGTATCGCTACGTTTGGTCGTAAGATGAAGGGCTTTGTTACGGACGATGCTGTTGTCGTGGGCGTAGAATCACGCACCTCGACACCTGTGCGCATACCTCGCGACAGCGAAACACTTATGCACGTCGAGATTGATGGTCTGTTCCCTGCAGGCGAGGGTGCTGGCTATGCTGGCGGTATTATCTCAGCAGCGTTGGATGGCGAGCGTATTGCCGACGCTGTGGCTCGCTACTGTAAGGCTCACAACTTTTAATCGGTAGAGAGATGTCTGCACCGATTGTCGTCATCACGCTTCTTTGCTACCTTTCGCTACTCTTTGGCGTGTCGCGCTATGCAGCGCGCAAATCCTCGGATGCAACATTCTTCACGGGTGGTCGCTCTACGCACCGCCTTGTGGCAGCAATAGCTATGGTGGGCGCTGCGATGTCGGGTGTGAGTTATATCTCGGTGCCTGGCTCGGTGCTTGCCGACGGCTACTCCTATCTGCAGACTACTGCCGGCTTCTTTGTCGGCTATATGGCTATCGCCTTTATTCTCGTGCCACTCTACTACCGCCATGGCGTAGTGTCGTTGTACGAATATCTCGACCATCGCTTCGGCGTTGCAGCACATCGCACGGGAGCGTGGTTTTTCTTCCTATCCAAGACCATATCGGCATCGTTGCGCGCATACGTGGTATGCGTAGTGTTGCAGAGCCTTCTGTTCGATGCTTTAGGCATACCATTCAGCATCAATGCCCTTGTTATGACAGCCATTGTGTGGCTCTACACACGCCGTGGTGGTGTGCGCAGCGTGGTGTGGGTCGAGATGCTGAAGAGTATCGTTATGGTGAGCAGCATCATCGCCTGCGTCATCTTCATCATCGCCGCCATCGGATATACCCCCAGCGAGGCGATAAGGGCGATTGCCGAGCACGACACCTCGCGAGTGCTCTTCTTCGACTCGGCGCTGGAGCGTCGTTACTTCTGGAAACAGTTTATCGCAGGTATATTCCTCGTTGTGGCGATGACGGGCTTGGATCAGGATATGATGCAGACTGTATTGTCGTGTCGCAACAAGCGCGATGCGCAGCGCAGCCTCGTAGTGTCGATATTCGTTCAAATGGCGGTCATCACACTCTTCCTACTCCTCGGTACACTATTTTATATATATGCCGAGAGCATCGGTCTGAGCTCTTCGGAGGGAGCTATGCCCCTTCGTGATGCTGCGGGCACGGCAGTTGTGGCACGTGGCGACGATATGTTTGGCTTCGTGGCAACATCGAGCGGTCTGCCCGTAGCCGTAGGCGTACTCTTCCTGCTTGGCCTCGCTGCATCGACCTACTCGGCAGCCGGCTCGGCACTCACAGCACTAACAACATCGTTTACGCTGGACATCCTCGATGGTCGCCGCCGCGATGATAGATCGCTTGTAGCACTTCGCCGCCGTGTACACCTCGGACTTGCGGTGGTTATGTGGCTGCTGATAATCATCTTTGAGCAGTGGAGCACAAAAGGTGTTATTGCGCTGGTATTTACTATGGCGAGCTACACCTATGGCCCGCTCCTCGGTATGTTCCTATTCGGTCTTATGACCAAACGCCGCACAAATGCCCGATATATTCCTCTATGGGCTCTGCTCTCGCCTGTGGTGAGCTATCTTATAGCAACCAACTCGGAGAGCCTCCTGGGTGGCTATACGTTCAGCTACGAGATTCTTATTGTCAATGGCGCGATTATGTTCCTCGGTATGTGGATAGGCTCGCGTAAGTCGGCTTAAAAGCCGAGATACGGCAATTACACTCATTCTACATAGCAGTACCTACAACAGTAGGCAAGGCTAAGCGTCAAGTGATATTTAGAGGTTGTTGTAAACGAAATAAGAAGATGTCGTGTGGCATCTTCTTATTTTGCTATTGGGAGTTATGGCTTATTATTTGGCTTAAGGGCTTAAGAGAGCTTTTAACCAAATAAGCCCAATAAGCCCCGAGCTTGCCATCAGAATAGGTATAAAAACAAAAACGGATGACTCTCGTCATCCGTTCTGCATTGTGATCTAGCGGAGAGGGAGGCTCCAGAACTTTTAGAATCACAGAAAATCATAAAATTTCAATTCATTGTAAATTAAGCGTTTATAAAATTGTTAAATTCATTGAAGTTCATAGAGTGCATTTTGATATATGAAAAATTGGGTGTAATTTTGGGTGTAACTTTTTAACGCACCCAATTTATGAACATTAAA
>JAFYXB010000007.1 GCA_017546345.1 Alistipes sp.
GCAACAAGTACTTGACACTTAATCTCATTCCCGTATTTTTCTTCCAACGAGAAAAAATGATTACCTTTGTCAGTGCAACGATAGGTAAAACAAGCGTTCTTTGTGGCTGTGACAGGGTATGTGCAAGAGATTAAAGATGCTTTTTCTACCAACTTTCCCTTCTATAAAAAGGCAACGGATAGGTAGCAATTCTTTCTCTAATACCCACCATATACGGCTATTTCTGCCGAAATTATAAATATGGCGAGGTAACACAAAAATGGTATAAGTACCAACCACTTATCATATTTTGCCCTCATTCTGCCATTTTTACGCAAGTTCTACGTATCTTTGTGCGATATATATAAATATAGGTAGTGGAGCTGATTACAAACATAATTATCGAATACCTCAAGCACAACAAACGCCTCGTTGTGCCTAAGCTCGGTGCGTTCATCGTGAAGCAGCCTACGGGCATTGTGCGCTTTTCGGAACTTATGCGCACGGACGATGGTGTGCTACGCTCACTACTTATGGCTTATGGCGTCAGCAACATCGAGGCCAACGGCATGATAGACCGTATGGTCTTCGAGATACGACACGCCATAAACATCGGCGAGGAGTACGACATCAAGGGCTTTGGTACATTCCGTCCTGGCGAGAACAACAACATCCTCTTCCGCCACGACCACGAGCCAATAAGGGTTGGTGGCAACATCAAGCCCCCTATCGAGTCCTTGGTTATCGTTCAGCAACGCCTGCGTCGCAATGGTGTGCGCCCAGTATCTGTTGCAACAACCAAGAGTAACACTTCAACAGCACCACGCCGTGCCACCGTCGAGGCTTCGCAGAGCGACATATCTATTACCAAGCCCGACAACTACCTACGTGGTCTAAACTACGACAAGACCAAGAGCAGAAAGCATAGCGAGGAGTCTCGCTCAGGCGGTTCACGCTCACGCAGCCGTGGCTACAATGGCCGTCGCACGCTACCTATCGCTATCGTTGTCATTATGCTTGCCGCCGTAGTCGTTGGTGCGTGGTATATGTGGCAGCACTACTTGGCTATGCCCACCGCCAGCGTGACACCTACACCCGTTGTCGAGGTGCGACAGCAGAGCGCAGATAGCCTTGCTATCGACAGCCTCATGATATGCTGCGACACTTTAGTTGTCGAGCCCAACACTATTGTAATAGAATAGCTTATGATATCAAACGACCTTTTCTCTGTTAAGCAACGTTTCGGCATCATTGGCAATGCCGAGGCACTAAATACAGCCCTTGAGACAGCTATGCGTGTAGCTGCCACCGACCTTTCGGTGTTGGTTACGGGCGAGAGTGGTGTGGGTAAGGAGTTCTTCCCACAGGTCATCCATGCCTACTCGGCACGCAAGCATAAGAAGTATATCGCCGTAAACTGCGGTGCTATCCCCGAGGGCACGATAGATTCGGAGCTCTTCGGCCACGAGAAGGGTTCGTTTACGGGCGCAATAGATAGCCGCAAGGGATATTTCGAGGAGGCCGACGGAGGCACTATCTTCCTCGACGAGGTTGGCGAGCTGCCCCTCTCTACGCAGGTACGCTTGTTGCGTGTGTTGCAGACGGGCGAGTTTATACGTGTTGGCTCGGCTAAGGTACAGAAGACCGACGTACGTGTTGTTGCCGCTACGAACAACGACCTGCTCCGAGCTATCGCCGAGGGTCGCTTCCGCGAGGACCTCTACTACCGCCTAAATACAGTACCCATTGTAGTTCCAGCGTTGCGTGAGCGTAAGAGCGATATATATCTGTTATTCCGCAAGTTCGCCAGCGATGTAGCCACGCAGTACAAGATGCCCGCAATCACTCTCGACGAGGGTGCCCGCGCCCTTTTGGAGAGCTACCATTGGAGAGGTAACATCCGTCAGCTCAAGAACGTTGCCGAGCAAATTTCGGCCGTGGAGCAGAGCCGCACGATAACTGCGGATATCCTCCGCCGCTACCTACCCTCAGAGAGCTACTCGATGCGTCTTGCAGGTGAGCAGCGCAGCGATATGGGCGACATGGCTACGGAGCGCGAGCTGCTATACAAGATACTCTTCGATATGCGTAGCGACATCAATGAGCTGAAACGCATGATGCGCGAGGCGATGGAGGGTGTATCCTCTCCAAACTTCAGCGCACCCACACACCACGCTCACCGCAGCGATGTCGTAGGCCTGCTTCCCGAGCCAAGAGAGTTAATCCACGAGCGTTACGACTACGATGACGCTATGGTCGAGGTTGTCGATGATGACGTTGCACGCGAACTCACCAAGGAGGACGTCCAGCGTGAACAGATTATCGAGGCCCTACGCCGCAACAACTACCGCCGTAAGGATGCTGCCCGCGACCTCTTCATCTCGGAGCGCACGTTATATCGCCGCATGAAGGCATTAGGCATTGACGATAACACGAAGTAAGATATGAGACGACTATTGCAACACATACTCATCGCGAGCATCACGCTCTGCATCGCACTCCTCAGCAGTGGCTGTGGCTACAAGGTTACGTACAACCTCTCGGGTGGTTCTATTCCTCCCGAAGCTAAGACCTTCTCGGTAGCCTACTTCCCAAACAACGCACCGATGGTAGCACCCACGCTCAGCAACGTGCTCACCGAGGGACTCCGCGACAAGTTCTCGCGTCAGACACGCTTGGAGCAGGTCGAGGAGGGTGGCGATTTCGCTTTCGAGGGAGAGATTACCAACTACACGTCGAACACCTCTTCGGTATCGAGTGGCGACTACGCTTTGCAGAACCGTCTTACGATCACGGTCAAGGTAAACTTCCAAAATGCCGTAGACCAGACGCTGTCGTTTAACAACAAGAGCTTCTCGTCGTATGCCGATTACGATGCATCGCAGCTACTTATCGACGTTCAGGATCAGCTCATCGAGGAGATCGTGCAGGCGTTGGTCAATGATATCTATATGGCAGCAGCCGGTAACTGGTAGACAATGACACTACACAATATATATAATAATGGGGCCTCTAACGAGGATTGTTCGGTCCTCGCTTCTCTCAAGGAGCGCTACCCGTGGTGGACTACCCCACGTCTTATGGCCGTGCGCATGAATGGTTCCTCTGCCGATGAAGCCGATAGAGTTGTAGCTATGCTCCACCCTCAGGCCACTATCGCATTTAAGGCTATCGGCCCCGCCAAGATCACCCATCTTAGCGAAGATGACATCATCGAGCGCTTCCTGCAGCGTAGCGACTACCGTATCGTAGCCGAAGAGGGCGATGCTGAGAACGTCGCCGAGCACGAAAATAGCGACGATGAGGATATGGTAAGCGAGGAATTGGCCGAAATTTACGAAAAACAGGGGCTCTACGACGAAGCTATCGCCACTTATCGCAAATTAAGTTTGCTAAATTCAGAAAAAAGTATTTACTTTGCAGGACTTATCGCGAAAATCGAGGCGAGTAAGTGCGAAAAGAGATAGACATTGAATATATAACATATAGAGATTAATTAAATTTATAACGATATGTTTACATTTTGCATCATTATGATTGTTATCGCAAGTATCTTGTTGATACTTGCTGTATTGGTTCAGAGCCCTAAGAGCGGCATGGCTGCTAACTTCGGTGCTGCTAACCAGACTATGGGTGTACGCCAGACCAGCGACTTCCTCGAGAAGTTCACATGGGCTATGGTTGCTGCTGTTGTATTCTTCAGCCTTATGTCAGTTATCGTTCTTCCTAAGAACAGCACATCTGCAGTAGTAGGTGCTGATCAGGCTGTAGCAGGTGCTCAGGCTATCACTGCTCCTGCTGAGGTAGTAGTTGAGGAGGATATCCTCGTAGAGGCTGACGCTGAGGCAGAGGCTACTGAGACTACTGAGGCTACTGAGGTAGAGGTTGCTAAGTAAGCAATCGTGAGGCGTTATCTCACAAAAAGCAAAGGCTGTCTATCCGTTGGTTAGACAGCTTTTTTGTTTGAGCCGTTGCATCGTGCCGCTATACCTATATATATA
>JAFYXB010000093.1 GCA_017546345.1 Alistipes sp.
AAATTTTAGTATTCACAAAAGGAAAATCGGCTTTTTTTTACTTTTTAAGCAACAAAGGGATATTCTTTATTAAAAAATAAGAGAAAAACGCCTCGAACAACCCATCTCGCACATATTTTTCAGCGCAGAGCAACTCTGTTTTCCCAAGCCAACCATTCGTTCTCGACGTTCGAAAATTGGTCATATTATCGCATCGAAACAGCTATACACATATAATAAATAGGGCCGCTCGACTCTACATCAAGCGACCCATATTAATATTCGATATAAGCCTATCTACAATCTGCGTGCGCCATCCGAGATAACCACAGAGTAGACCTTAGGCTCGTGGCCATACTTAGCCGCAAACTTAGCCTTAGCCGTAGCGATAAAGTTATCGTAGAGCTCCGTGCGAACGAGGTTGATTGTACAACCACCAAAGCCACCGCCCATAATACGAGAGCCTGCTACGCCACACTCCTCAGCAACCGTAGCCAAGAAATCGAGCTCCTCGCACGACACCTCATAATCGCGCGACATACCCCAATGAGTCTCATACATACGCTTACCCACAGTTTCGTAGTCGTCACGCTTCAACGCTTCGCATACATCCAATACGCGCTGCTCCTCGCCGATGACATAGCGAGCACGCTTGTAATCCTCCTCCGAGATCTTCTCGCGCACAGCCTCGAGATCCTCCATTGTCGCACCACGCAAGAACTCTCGTCCCAACACCGCTGCCACGCGCTCGCACGATGCGCGACGATCGTTATAAGGCGAGCCTACAAGTTCGTGTTTAACCACAGAGTCAAGCAATACAAGTTTGTAACCATGCTGCTCGGGATCGAATGGGAAATACTCGAACTCCATAGAGCGACAATCAAGACGCATAAGGTGTCCTGCCTTACCAAATACCGATGCAAACTGATCCATGATACCACACTTCACACCGCAATAGTTATGTTCTGTAGACTGACCAATGCGAGCAAGCTCGAAGCGATCAATGCCGAGCGAGAAGAGTTCATTAAGTGCATTCGCGAATGTAGACTCCAAGGCTGCCGATGATGACATACCTGCACCAAGAGGCACATCGCCCGAGAATGCTGTATCGAAACCTGCGATTTTGCCGCCACGCTTCTGAATCTCGCGACACACACCAAAGATATAGCGTGCCCAGCTCTGCGAAGGAGCATCCTCCTCGTTTAGGCCAAACTCAGCATAGTCGTTCAAATCTACAGAGTATGCACGCACCTTATCAGTTCCATTGAGTTTAATTTCGGCAACCATACCCTTGTCGATAGCACCAGGGAATACGAAGCCTCCGTTGTAGTCGGTATGCTCACCAATGAGGTTGATGCGACCAGGAGATGTGAACATCTCGCCTGTAGCGCCAAACTTTTCGTTAAACTTGTTATTAATCAGTGTTAGGTTCATATAATTTTATAGTTTTAGTTTTTCACACATCAGGACAAAGTTAAACATTTTTCACGGGGAATGCAAACTATTACCACGAAAAAGTTTTAACTTTGCACTATGGAACGACGAGATAAAGTATTCGGATGGCTCGACGAGCACGGTATTAAGTACACATGGTACGAACACCCCGAGGCACCAACAATCGAAATAGCACAGCAATATTGGCGTAAGGATGGCTCAAAGCATTGCAAAAACCTATTCTTCCGCAACCATAAGGGCAACCGCCACTATCTGGTAGTCTTCGACTCGCAGCAGTCAATGGCGATACACGACTTGGAACACCTACTCCACCAGGGCAAGCTGTCGTTTGCCTCGGCAGAGCGTATGGATAAGTGGCTCGGACTATGTCCCGGCTCGGTATCTCCATTCGGTTTGATTAATGATACGGAGAACCACGTGCACCTCTTTCTTGACGAGAGCCTCCGCGAGCAAGAGTCGTTGAGTTTCCACCCCAACGACAATCGCTTTACGGTAGTTATCTCACGCGAGGAGTTCGCCAAATATCTTGAGGCAGTGGGTAATAGCTACGAGTATATCAAGCTATACTAAAGCTACTTATTTGCGATATATTCTGCGATAATACGAGCAGCGCATGCCACATATTCAACACATGGGCGCTTCTTGTAGTACTCCGCCGTGCGCTCCGATGGCATAGGTGTTTCACTCTTCTCGACCATAGGTTCCAAACCCAGGAGTCTACGGCATACGATATCGCCATTCTCACGACGGAAGCTATCGGCAAAGCTCTGCACAAGGGCATAGTTTTGCTGTCGCTCGGCCATATTCTTAGGGTCTGACGATGGAGCCAAAGCCGATGCTACGAGAGCCATACCACTCACCGTGCCACACACCTCGCGCATACGTCCCATACCACCGCCAAACGAAGCGGCGATGCGTGCCGCCTGCTCCGGCGTAAGATCCATAATATCGTTATAGGCCATAACTACGGCCTGAGCACAATTATATCCCTCGAGAAAGAGTTCACGGGCGCGAGCTACGCGCTCCTCTACATTGATTTGCATACTTCTTATTTTATAATTATATTTGCGAGTACAAAGATAGCACATTTTTCGATATGACACTCGACAATTTGCCTACACTCAACTATCCACCCATACACCTCAGGGCACGCCGTACGCCTAATGGTCGCACGGAGATTTTCGATGCGGTGCGTGGCAAGTGGCTCGTTCTCACCCCCGAGGAGTGGGTACGACGTCACGTTGTAGCCTTCATGCTCTCGCACTGCGGCTATACGACACAACATATCGTCGAGGAGTATCCCGTAGCAATAAATGGTATGGCACAACGCGCCGACATCGTAGCAATGTGCAGATGTTGCAAGCCATATCTCGTAGTAGAATGTAAAGAGCCAAACGTAAAGATTGATGGAGATGTTCTGGCTCAGGCAGTACGCTACAACTCGGTGCTTGGCGGTCGATACATCGTCATAACAAATGGTCTGCAGACATACTGCTATGCCCACAACGAGGGCAAATACCTGCCAATTGACCACTTTCCATATGCCGAGAAGGGAGAATAGCCCCTTTCGGAGGTCTTAAATGCACATTTTTCACGCTGCAAATTTGTTATCTTCATAGAAGTTTGTAACTTTGTCGCATCATTCTTTAATAAGAATTATGAAAGTAGTAAACCGAGTTGCCGACCTTAGAGCGGCATTGGCCACATGCCCAAAGGAGGGTGTTGGCTTCGTACCCACAATGGGTGCTCTACACGCAGGACACCGCTCATTGGTTGAGCGTGCACGTCGCGAGAACGACGTTGTCGTAGTTAGCGTATTTGTAAACCCAACACAGTTTAACGATAAGAACGACCTGAAGAACTATCCCCGCACTCCCGAGGCCGATTGTGCTATCTTGGAGGCTGCTGGTGCCGACATCGTCTTCATGCCTTCGGTGGAGGATATCTACCCCGAGCCCGATACTCGCGAGTTCGACTTTGGCTTGATCGACAAGGTTATGGAGGGTGCTACACGCCCAGGTCACTTCAACGGCGTTGCGCAGGTGGTAAGCCGTCTTTTCGATATGGTACGCCCTGCGCGTGCATACTTCGGCGAGAAGGACTTCCAGCAGATTGCCGTAATCAAGGCTATGGTCAAGCAGCTCAATATCGACATCGAGATCGTTGAGTGCGTTATCGTCCGTGGCGAGGATGGCCTTGCCCTCTCATCACGCAACGAGTTGCTCACGCCCGAGCACCGTCAGGCAGCACCACACATCTACGCAACTATCAGCCAGTGCGCCGAGAAGATGGCGACAATGACTCCTGCGGAGCTTACCGAGTGGGTTGTTGCAACTATCGACTCTAACCCATTGCTCAAAACTATCTATTTCGAGGCTGTGGATGCACGCACTATGCAGCGTGTGGAGAATTGGAGCGACTCGGAGCGTATCCAGGGTTGTTGTGCAGTGCAGGCTGGCAACATCCGCTTGATTGACAATATTAAGATTAAATAGGAAAGAAGCCCAAACTTATGTTTATCGAGAGAATGAAATCGAAGATTCACCGTGTGCGTGTCACCGAGTCGAATCTCAACTATGTGGGTAGCATCACTATCGATGAGGATTTGATGGATGCAGCAGGCCTTATCGAGGGCGAGAAGGTGCAGATTGTGAATAACAATAATGGCGAGCGCATCGAGACCTATGTTATCAAGGGTGAGCGTGGTAGCGGTTGCATCTGCCTGAATGGTGCTGCAGCACGCCGCACAGCTGTTGGCGACATCGTTATCATCATGGGCTACGGCTTTATGGACTTCGAGGAGGCTAAGACCTTCCAGCCAAAGGTTATCTTCCCTGACGAGCGCACAAACCGTCTGTTGTAAGATATAAGATAAGGTATATATTATATATGTAAGGAGCTATCTCTTTTCGAGGTAGCTCCTTTGTGTTTATTAGCAGGTTGGAGTATTTGCAATTACAAAAGTATATGTCACTGTTTCTGCACACCATCACGAGAAATTAAATTTCTTGTTAGAAGGGGTTAGATGTGGTCTCGATAAAGAAATTGGCTCGGATGGATAGTACTTGACGTACATTCCATTCGAGCCAATGATTGAGAGGCCGCAGATGACCCCTTATCACAAGAAATTACTCTGAGACGAGGATTCGACCGCAATACTCACAAACAATAAGCTTCTTGCCCTGACGAATATCCGCCTGACGCTGAGGAGGAATACGGTTGAAGCAACCACCACAAGCATCACGAGTAACTGTAACTACTGCAAGGCCGTTGTGTACGTTGCTGCGAATACGGTTGTAAGCTGCGAGCAAACGCTCATCGATAGGCTGCTGTGCCTTCTCTGCCTTAGCTGTAAGCTCCGCAACCTGCTGAGCTGTCTCTGCCTCGATAGAGTCGAGCTCCTCCTTCTTACCCTTGTAGTCGATCTCACGCTCTGCAACACGCTCAGATGTCTCGTCGATAAGAGCCTTCTTCGCCTTGATTGATGTTGAGTACTCCTTCAAGCGCTTATCAGCAAGCTCGATCTCGAGCTCCTGATACTCGATCTCCTTAGTGATGGCATCGTACTCGCGGTTGTTGCGCACGTTGTTGAGCTGCTCCTTGTAGTTGCCAATCATAATCTTGGCCTGATCAACCTCGCGCTTACGCTGGCGAATGAGGTTGTTGAGCTCCTCGATCTCGGCATTGATATTCTCGATACGTGTGTTCAAACCTGCAAGCTCATCCTCGAGGTCCTGAACCTCCAAAGGCAACTCTCCCTTAATCTTGTTGATCTCGTCGATAGCCGAGTCAATCTTCTGCAACTGGTAGAGAGCCATAATCTTCTCCTGCATCGAGTAATCTACCTCGTTTGTCTTCTTCTGTGCCATATATGTTGTTAATTTTAGTTATCCTTTTCCCAACCTTAGAGTAGGTAATGTATCGGGTTGCGAGAGCATACGCTCTTGCGAACGGCAAAGTTACACATTTTTTTCGATATTACATCATATAATATGCGAATTGCGCAAAATTCACTCTCAAAATGTCCAATATCTGCCAAAATTAGGCGTCCTTCGCCACGCATAAAGTCGTTATAGCGCAGGTCGGCCGTTAGATAGAGGTCGGCATCAGAGGCCAAAGCATCGTCGATAAGCGATCCACCAGCTCCCGTACATATTGCCACACGGCGCACCATAAAGTCCTCAGCAGGGATGTCGCTATGACGCACAGCGCCAACATTAAAGATTTGCTTGACGCGCTCCATAAAGCCCAATGCACTCTCCGCAACAGGAAGTGTGCCGACAACACCAAAACCGGCATTCTCGTTACCAGGTCGGGGCTGTAGAACACACATATTGCCAAGACCTATCATCGATCCCACCTGCCAGCTCATACCACCAGGCGCACTATCGAGGTTGGTATGGCAAGCATAGAGAATTATGCCGCGACGAATAGCACGCTCGACGCATCGCTCGACGTAGGTTGCCGAGTTAAAGCGCTTCAGAGCATGGAAGATAATCGGATGGTGCGTGATGACCATATTGCACCCCTCACGCTCCGCCTCGTCGAGCACCTCCTCTGTAACATCCACCGCAAGCAACACTCCACGCACCTCATCATCGGGGCGACCTACGACAAGACCAGAGTTGTCGTATGACTCCTGTAGCGATAGTGGAGCAAAGCTTTCGATAATATCGGTTATATCCCTTACCTTCATAGCATTACACCTTAGAACAACGACTGCTCATAGAAGGGGAATAGTTCCTTATTCTCATCACTCTTACGAGCACGGCCACGACGACGAGCAACGGTCGTTACACCCTCCTCCGCGGGCTCGGTACGCTCCTTGCGAGGACGACCACGACGACGTGGCGCTGCCTCCTCCACAGGCTCCTCAGCTACGTTCTCCTCAGTCGCCTCGGCAGATGTCACACTGCTCACAACACTCGCCTTAGCCTCCTTCTCGACATCTGAGATAAGTTCTGTAACAGCCTCGATAGGTGCATCCATCGGAGCCTCATACTCCACAACGCTATCGTCGCCAAGCGACTCACGAACCTCGACAAGCATAGCACGAATATTCTGCAGACGCTCCAAGATAGATATCTCGCGCTGCACACTCTTGCCACGACCCTTCATAGTCTTATTTGCACCCTCAAGCGTCATACCCTTCTCCTTAACGAGGTGGTAGATGAGCTTTAGGTTCTCGACATCCGATGGTGTAAACATACGGTTGCCCTTCTTATTCTTATGAGGTTTGATGCAGTCGAACTTCGACTCCCAATAGCGGATGAGCGATGCATTAACATCGAACATCTCGGTAACCTCACCCATAGAGTAGAGTAGTTTTGCCATCTCTATATATGTTTTACGTTATTGTTTCAAAATTCTTAAATCCTTAGGGTACATATTGTTACATCTTGCACCAATACGTTTTACAAAGCCTATTGGCAGACCCTTATAGCACACTACGTTGATGCCATCGGCCATACCATCGACCGAGATATCCGAGCGGCGCAGGTAGCTAATAGCCGTCTCCTCGTCGAGTTCTACTCGTTGCACAACATCCTCGTTAAGACCTACGAATAGCGCAAGAGCGTGCTCAGGCTTTAGCTTACCCTTAAATATTTGTCCCATCGACACGCCTGAGTATATCACCGATAGCGAATCAGACAACACCTCGACATCGGCCACAACATCCTGATCGTAGCCATAGATCATATCTCCAATACGACGGAAGGCCATACGCGAAGCATCATCTACCCAGCGACCAACCTCGCTCCTTTCGGCTGCGGTGAGTGGCGTAAAGACCTTACGACGCGACTTGGGCATCGCACGACGCTGAGCGCCATCTTTTTTGCGTACGACAGCGGCAAAGAAGCCCTCGCCACGAGCCTTATGCGGATAGAAGTGGAAAGCCTGGAAAGCTCCAATATCACTGCGTACAACACCCCACTCATCGGGAGTTGCTACCCTATCGGAAGCTACCAGCTCATCGCCATACTCCTCCATAAGCCACTCAACAATACCCTCATCCTCCGTTGGATTGAACGTACAGGTGCTATAGATGAGCGTACCTCCTGGACGCAATACTCGCATTGCCTCGGTCAAAATCTCCCTCTGGCGCGATGCACACACTCCGACAGAGGATGGCGACCACTCCGAGCGAGCCTCCTCCATCTTACGAAACATACCCTCGCCCGAGCAGGGTGCATCGACAGCTACAACATCAAACCACTCCTCGAAGGCTCCGATATGGCGAGGCTCGGTGCAGGTAACCAAGACATTACCCATACCCCAACGCTGAACATTATCCGAGAGCGCAAGAGCTCTACTGCGGTTGATATCGTTAGCGACAACAAGACCTGAGCGGCCCACAAGTGTAGAATAGATCGTAGTCTTACCTCCTGGTGCAGCACACATATCCAGCACACGCTTACCCTCCATATTGATATCAGAGAGTAAGTGTGCAACAAACTGCGACGATGCCTCCTGCACATAGTATGCGCCAGCGTGCTGCAACGGATCGAGCGTGAACGAAGGACGCTCGGCAAGATAGCGACCCATAGCGCACCACCCCACCGACTCACCCGACCACACCTCGGCAGGCTTGGCGGGATTTAGGCGGATAGAGGTCACAGCCTCGCTATCAAGAGCAGCAAATAGCTCCTCGGCCTCGTCACCCAACGTTTCGCGCATCGTGGAGATAAACTCCTCGGGAAGAGATGTCGTCATACAGCGATTATAGTTTACGTTTCTCGTTACACATATCTTCGACCGATGCACAAATGCGGTCGATAATCGAAGGATCGGCAACGAAGTCATCCACATCCTTATCTACCACGAGAACACGGCCCTCGTAGATGTTCTCTATCCAGTGGTTATACTTGTCGTTAAGGCGTCTGAGATACTCCTCGTCGATATTCTGCTCATACTCTCTACCACGCATCTTAATCTGCGAGATAAGCGTAGAGACACTCGCCTTGAGATAGATAAGCACATCGGGACGAGGCAAGAGGTTCTGCTCGATATTGAACATCTTCATATAGGTATCGAAGTCGCGGCTTGCCATAAGGCCCATACTATGGAGGTTATCGGCAAAGATGTGTGCATCCTCGTAGATGGTGCGATCCTGCACAACATTTGCCGAGCCGTCAGCGAGCATTGTCAGCGTCTGCTGGATACGACTACCCAAGAACCACAACTGCAAGTGAAACGACCAACGACCCATATCCTCGTAGAAGTCGTTGATGTAGGGATTTGCTAAATCCTCGTAATAGGCTTTAGCACCATATCGCTTGGTAAGAATCTCGGTGAGCGTAGTCTTGCCGCTACCGATATTGCCAGCAATAGCTATATACATAATGGTTAGTAATTTATATTGTTTATATTAATCTATACTTTATTAGTTGAAGAACTCTGCAACGCGCATCACCGAGTCGGGCATCGTAAAGACTACGATACGATCATAGGCATTGATCTGCGTGTCGCCAACCGCGATAAACACTCGATCGCCACGCACCACACCTCCAATAATAGCGTCGCTGGGCAGACCGAGATCCTTGATACGCGATTTCGTAGCGGGCGAGTTAGGCTTAACGATAAACTCCATAACCTCGGCCTGGCTACCCGTAAGGCACTTGATAGCCTGCACATCGGTACTCATCGTAAAGCGGAAGATATTTGACGCCGTAACCAACTTCTTGTTGATAATCGTATCGACACCAATACTCTCGGCCAACGAGATATAGTTGATATTCTCCACCTCGGCAATAACCTTCTTGACACCCATACGCTTAGCAAGCATCGCTGCGAGGATATTTGTCTCGCTACGTCCCGTAACCGCCACAAAGGCATCCATACTTGCGAGATCCTCATCCATCATAGCCTCCGTATCGCGACCATCCTCATTGATGATAAGCGTCTTATCCAACATCTCGGCAAGACGGTAGGCCTTGTCGGCATCGTAGTCCACGAGCTTGATATTGACATCGTTCTGCAGTTCATTCGCAATACGCACGCCGATACGCGAACCACCGAGAATCATCATATTGCGAATCTCGACCTCGCCACGTCCCGAGAGCTCTACAACACTCTGCGTTGCGTTGTGACGACAGATTGCATAGACCATATCCTCCTCCTCGTAGCGTTCATCGGCTGTGGGAATGAGCGTGCGCGAGCCACGAACGATAGCCACGGTGCGATACTCCAAATCCTCATCATCGCCCTCGGGGTCTATAACCCTGCGACCAAGCAACGGAGAGTTAAGCTCCAGGCGAAAGGCTACCAACGACAGCTTGCCTGCTGCAAAATCGACATACTCCGAGGTAGATGTATGACCAAGAAGGTTGATAACCTCGCGGGCGGCAATCTGCTCGGGGTAGAAGAGATAGTCGATACCCATATCGATAAATACCTCCTTACTATTTGGCTCGAGATACTCGTTGCTATCGATACGCGCGATAGACTTCTTTGCGCCGAGCTGCTTGGCCATAACTGCCGAGAGGATGTTATCGTTCTCCACAGAGCGCACAGCGATAAAAAGGTCGCACTTGCGGACACCAGCCTTGCGCAACACCGAGAACTGGGTTGTGTCACCCTCGACGGTTACGACATCGACAAGGTTTCCTACCTCGACCAGCGATTTCGGGTCGATATCGGCGATGGTTATATCGTGGCCATTACCGCTAAGCATACGAGCAAGGTGTGTACCCATATCTCCGGCACCGGCTATCACTATCTTCATAATACAATCAAATGAGTATAAAACAATTATATACGGCCTTTATCTCACAAAGGACTCGAATATTTGCATTTTCAACTGCAAATATATAAATTTGCATCCGAAAATACAATAAAAACTAAGTTTTTAGCATTAAATCGCAAAAAAGATATGTCACCACTACTCACAACAATAATTGCGGCCGTTGCCGTAGTAGGATTCTTCGCGTTGGCTATGTCGCTAACCTACATCATCAAGGGTCATCACATTCAGTCGGAGATATCGACAAACCCCACGATGCAGAAGATGGGTATCAAGTGTGCAGTACAGGAGACCCGCGAGGATATGGGACTCAATGATTGCGACGACGACAACATCTGTTCGGGCAACTGCGCAGGATGTGATATTGACCACAACGAAGCAACAAAATAGTCTACCCTCAAAGCTAAACAGAGATTATGATACAGAGTGGAAACGAGTGGTTGTGTCGCAACTGCAACTCACTGGTAGATAACAACATCAAGGAGTGCCCAGCTTGCCACGCCGAGCGACCAGAAGATGGTGCATCGGAGCCTACACCTGAGGGAATGGAGGAGGTTGTAACACGCGAGAATTACACCAATGCTCACCCCATTGCAGAGTCGAAATATATTTTCCGCGAGGCGGTACTGGTAAACGCTGCCGATATACTCCTAATATTAGGTCTGCTATGCACCTTCGGAGCACTCATTCTCCCAGCATTCCTGCCCGAGATAGAGTTCATCAAGCTGTGGTCTATCGCAGGAGCAATAGTCATCTTTGCCGTGTCGATGATTCAGTGGGCTCTATTTCGTTCCATCGCCTTCATATCACAGAGGCTCAGAACAGAGGACAAGCACTCCAAATAGACATATATATAAATTAGTTAAGGCGTTGCAATCATAACGATTTCGCAACGCCCTGCTGTTATTATATAGTCCCTACTCGATGGCGATCTGTCGCGCCTCCGAACCCTTATCTGCACCATCTCGCTTGGGAAGATGGATAGACAACACGCCGTGCTTCATCTTCGCGCTGATATGCTCCTTATCCACGCTCTCGGGAATATTGAAGAGCTGGCGGAAATAGTTGCACGAAAACTCGCGACGTAGGTAGTGACACTCCTCACCCGCCTCGCAGCTCTTAGGCTCTTTATTATCGGTATGCTCCTCGCTCTTTTCGAGGCTCACCATAAGCTGGTTATCGGCCGTAAGTTCGATCTTCAGATCATCCTTCGACATACCGGGAGCAGCAATTTCGATCTTAAATTTCTTACTGCTCTCAATGACATTTACCTGGGGTGCTGCGCCACGACGGAAATAGAGGTCGGGCCACGTCTCGGGGAACAGATCGCCAAACATCGTAGGCATTCGATTGTACTTCTTTAACTGCATAATAAACCGTATTTTAAGGTTAAACTCACCCTAAACCTAACAAAATGTGTACCTAAGCACAAAAAAGATGGCGAAAGTGTTGGTAGAATAAAATATTCTCCGTACATTTGCGCGCTTAAAACCCGGAAAGGGTTATGCGTATAATTATTAACCAATAAAATTTTATAGCAAATGGCTGTTAAAATTCGTTTGGCACGTCACGGTAAGAAGGGTTATGCTTTCTACCACATCGTTGCCGCAGATAGCAGAGCGCCACGTGATGGTAAGTTCATCGAGAAGTTGGGT
>JAFYXB010000094.1 GCA_017546345.1 Alistipes sp.
GGACGCTTCGCGTTTGTTGCACATGAGTGTCATGCTGAGCTTGCCGAAGCATCTCCTCGTAGCCAATATAGAATGACCCTTTAGAAGAGGTGCTCCCCATAAGCACCGTCAGGTGCGCTCCCCAAGAGTGCCGCAGGCACGCCCTCATCAAGCAAGCTACGCTTGCGTCCCCAAAAGCGTAGCGCCCCCACAAAATACTGCGCCCCCTCAGTCATAATTCCTCGCAATGACGATTTTGTATATTCCGTCATCTCGCGCGTGAATGTCATGCTGAGCGAAGCCGAAGCATCTCCTCGTAGCCAACGTATATATATCGTCATCACATATTTGCAAAAGAAATAGCAAATAAATATTAAAGAAATTTATTTTTTAATTTTGTCGTATTAGCCATTGCATACAAAAAATATTTTTTTACCTTTGTATAGTGAATATGTTTTTTGTGCCCAAAGGGCTGTTGGTTGTTTGGTGGTTATATTGGTGATTAGCAGCATATTAGCTTTGGGTACAAGAATAAATCTGATGAGATAATAAAACCAAATATAAACTATTAACACTTTTTTGTAATAATGAAAAAGATTTCGTTTGTAGCACTATTGTGTGCTATTTGCGCGATGTTCAACGTCGCTTGCGAGGGCGGTGTATCGGGTACTAAGGGTACTCTTACCGTGACTTCGAACACAAGCTTGATCCTCGATTCTGAGGGCGGTTTGCAGGAGGTTTTGTTCAACCTCGGTGGTGCTTCAGACTATGAGAACGTAAAGGCTGAGTGCGACGCTGAGTGGATTACAGATCTTACTGTAGACAAGTCGGTGAAATTTATGGTTACGAAGAACGAGCTTGAGGATACTCGTATTGCAGTTGTCTTCATCAGCTATGGTGACCAGAGCGTATCAATCAACGTTGCTCAGAAGGCTTACGAGTCACCCTACGACGTAGATTTCGCTGCAACCTACATCAATGGTACATACTACGGTAAGGTAGGCTCTTCTGCATTCAACTACACTATCGTGCTTTCTGATGTTGGTGTTCCTACATCTTCAACTAACTACTACGGTAGCCGTAACTACTACTTTGATATCTACACCGATGTAACACAGGGCTTCACAGTAGAGCCTGTTCCAGTTCCAGCAGGTGAGTATACAATAGATACCAACAACCGTGGTTTGGTAGGCTCTATGTCATCAAGCTACAGCTACTATACAGAGGTATCGGAGATGGGTGATCAGCTTATCTCAAACATTATCGGTGGTTCGGTAATTATCACGGAGAACACTATCGAGGCTCTCATCTACCTCGACTGCGGTGAGTGGCACCACGTAACATTCGAGGGTGAGCTTATGACAGGTTTCGACTATGTTAAGGATATTCCACGTCCATACTCATTGTTCGAGGGTGACTACGACTTCAATATCGATGGTGGCTTCATCGGTTGCTACTACCGTGGCGATCACTTCGGTTTGGGCTACGATGTATGGTATATTTCGGCTATCCAGGAGAAGCAGGGCTACCGTGGCCAGTACTTCTCTATCGAGGTGATGATTGAGCCTGGTCAGGGCTACCGTCAGGATGCTTACCTCGGTGAGTATAAGGCTTGCAAGAATGCTAAGGGTGAGGTTAATACATTCGTTCCCGGTCAGCTTCGCAACGGTTATGAGCCTCTCAACACATGGACTATGTGGTGCGAGAATGGTATGACAACAGGCGATTGGGGTGGTCCTATTGCTGATGGTACTATCAACTTCACACGCGATGGTAACACTTACACTCTCGAGTTCGACTGCTTGGACGATGCTGGTAACGCTATCACAGGTACATTGAGCGGTATCGTAGGTGAGCACATCAACCAGTGCCCAGAGTGGTACGATGATACATTGCTCCCAGCATTGTAGTCGCTATTAGCAAACTAATATAGCAGTGTTGCCCGCCAACTGACGGGCAACACTTTTTTATTCCTTTTGCACAATATCGACAAATTTTTGGGTGTCATATTGCTGGTATAGGTCAGATTTTGAGATTTGAAATATTATAATTACCTTTGCTAAAATTTTTGAATCTTAAACCAAAACAAAATTATGAGAAAGTTTTATCTATTTGTTGTAATGGCTCTTGTCGCTTTGGTGTCATGCGAGACTCCA
This sequence comes from Alistipes sp., assembly GCA_017546345.1. Taxonomy (GTDB): domain Bacteria; phylum Bacteroidota; class Bacteroidia; order Bacteroidales; family Rikenellaceae; genus Alistipes. Next base: position 2,136 of record JAFYXB010000094.1, read on the forward strand.
GGCACTCCTTCTGAGCCCGCAACACTTACACTCACCTCGGAGGCAGTTCTTAACTTCGCAGCAGAGGGTGGTCAGGGTGTTGTCACTTACACACTCGCAAATGTTAAGGAGAATGAGCTTCCTACAGCTGAGAGTGCTGCGGAGTGGATCTCTAACATCACTGTTGGCGAGACTATCACCTTTGATGTTGCAGTAAACGAGGCTTCGGCTGCTCGTAACGCTATCCTCTACGTAGCATACGGCGAGCTTAGCTTCAACGTGCAGATCGTGCAGGCAGCAGCTGCCGCTAAGCCCGATGTTGTTTACGAGGCTAAGGTGCTCAATGGCGAGTACTACGGTACAAAATACTCTCCTGGCTACAACTACTTTATCATCCTTTCAACAAACGGTACTACAGGTTTCTCGGATCTTTTCCTCGATACCTACTATCGTTTCGACGTCTTCTCTGATACCCCTGCAGGCGATCCTCTAACACTCCCCGTAGGTGTATATGAGTTCGACGAGTATAGCTTGGGTACAGCAGGTACATTCGGCTTCGAGTACAGTATGCGCTTTGAGACTTGCGAGGATGGTACTTACAAGGAGAACTACGTTCTTGGTGGTACTCTCACAGTTACTGAGAACCGCGTTGAGGCTGTCGTGAAGTATGACGATGGCAAGCTCCACAAGGTTGTTTACGAGGGTGGCCTCGAGCTTGGTTGGGTAGAGGTAACTAACGAGCCTCCATACTCACGCCTTACTAAGGACTATACTTTCGAGTACAATACAGCAATGATGCGTTTGTTCTACTACGGCGACTTGTACGAGGTAGGTGGCGTAAACTGGTCTATCCAGCTTTCAGCCGACTCTAACGCTCTCAATGGCGACTACTTCTCACTCGACGTGATTGCAGATAATATGCTTCATACATCTGAGGGTGTGATTGGTACTTACACTGCAGTTCCTAACGAGGAGAGCGCAGCTAAGAGCTCGTTCATCGCTGGTACTGAGGGTAACAAGGTTGGCGAGTACTACAACTCATGGTACTGGGTAATTGAGGAGGGTTATATCCTTCACGATAAGGGTGCACCTATTTCAAAGGGTACTATCACTGTTAAGGCTGATGGTAACAACTACATCGTAACTCTCGACTGTGAGGATGACAATGGCCACAAGATCAAGGGTTCATACACTTGTACTACAGTGGAGTTTTATGACCGCACCAACGGTTAATTTCTTGTGATAAGGGGTCATCTTTGACTCTTCAATCAAAATGGCGAATGGGAAATACGCTTAGTATGTCCCATCCGCCATTTTTCATGTCATAGCCAAATCTGACCCCTTCTAACAAGAAATTTCCTGAGATAAGGGGTCATCTGCGACCTCTCAATCATTGCCCCAAATGGGACGTACGTTAAGTACTACCCATCTGGGGCAATTTCTTTATCGAGGCCACATCTAACCCCTTCTAACAAGAAATTGGGGCGTGCAGGAAAGAAAGGGGTTGCTCCGCGCTCTCAATCGTTGCCACAAATGGGAAATACGTCGAGTATGTCCCATCCGCCATTTTTCATGTCATAGCCAAATCTAACCCCTTCTAACAAGAAATTTCCTGAGATA
>JAFYXB010000095.1 GCA_017546345.1 Alistipes sp.
CAGAATTCGTGGAATAGTGTCGTAGGTCGTTACTTTACTGTTCAGTTTACCTACAACTTGCGTCACTTCGGTAAGAATGCATCTAAGGATACGAGCAAGTACGAGGGTATGGATGTCGCACCTGGTAAGATGCCATTTGGTCCTCCTCCACACATGATGCGATAGTTAAGTAATTAATAGACTATTATATTATTAAGGGATTGTTCCATTGCGGACAATCCCTTATTTTTTGTTGTGTGTTTATGAAAAAAAAAGTGATAGGAAATTTGGAGAATGTGAAATTTTTGCAGTATCTTTGTGATATCAAAATAATATCACTTTGTATCGCAATTTGAATAGTCTAACTTAAAACCTATAACCTATGAAAACTGAGATGAACATTTTGAATTGGATCTTTGGTGGTCTATCGTTTGGTAAGTTGCGTGTGTGGCCATGGAAGGCGGAGTTTTGGCGTTTGCGCTGTGGCCGTAATGATGCAGATATTCGCGCTTAAATCAGTGGCTAAAACGTATTAAAGAAGAACATAACTTAAAACCTATAACCTATGAAAAACTACACTTATTCTGGTTGGAAACTTAACGGTTTCGTGGCGCTGTTGCTCAACGTGGCGTTGGTTGTGGCTGCAGTATGGCTCTTTATCCATACGATTGAAGCTTTCGACTTTCAGCCATGGAAACTTATCGTTGTTTTAGTGCTTGCGCTGCTCGCATTTATCATGCTCTTTGGCTATGTGATGCTCGAGCCTAACGAATCTCGCGTGTTGCTCTTCTTCGGCAACTATCGCGGTACGTTCTACAATACGGGCTTTTGGTGGATTAATCCACTGATGTCGGCTAAGAAGCTCTCGATGCGTGCGCGTAACCTCAATGTAGATCCTATCAAGGTGAACGACAAGGCGGGTAACCCTATTCTTATCGGCTTGGTTGTGGTGTGGAAGATTAAGAACGATGGTGCATACAACGCGGTGTTCGAGATCGACTCACCTTCGGAGTTGGGTGCTTCGGGTGCTAATGCGCGTATGAATGTCTTGGAGAATTTCGTAGCTGTTCAGAGTGACTCGGCATTGCGTCAGGTAGCAGGTATGTATGCCTACGATGAGAATACCAACTCTTCGCCCGAGGAGGTTACGTTGCGTTCGGGTGGTGAGGAGATTAACGAGCGTCTGACCGATGAGCTCAACGACCGTCTCTCGATTGCTGGTATCGAGGTTGTTGAAGCACGCCTTAACTATTTGGCATACGCCCCCGAGATTGCCGCTGCTATGTTGCGTCGTCAGCAGGCCGATGCCATTATCTCAGCACGCGAGAAAATTGTTGAGGGTGCTGTATCTATGGTTAAGATCGCCTTGGAGCGCCTCTCAGTAGAGGAGGTTGTGGAGCTTGATGAGGAGCGTAAGGCAGCTATGGTTAGCAACCTGCTTGTGGTGTTGTGTGCCGATGAGGCTGCACAGCCCGTGGTGAATACAGGAACATTGCATAACTAACGAGGCGTATGGCAGCTAAGGAGCAAAATACACGAAGCTTCGTCCTGCGTGTCGATGGCGACACGATGGATGCTTTGGAGATGTGGGCTGCCGATGAGTTTCGCTCAGTCAATGGGCAGCTACAATGGATAATTGCCGAGGCCTTGCGTCGCAGTGGGCGCAGGCCTCGTGCAAAACGCAAAACTAACACAGGGGCAAATGAAGATAAAGAATAGATATAGCATCTGGAACTTGCGTTTTGTCGCTTGGAATAAGGCGCAACAACGCCTTAAGAGAAGGAATAAGGGGTTTAAGCTATCATTTAGTGATATACTAATTTCTGTTTCGGGTCTGCTCTTAGTGAATGCCGATGGCGCAGTCGCTAATTTAGCACGCAAGGGTGTGGAGTGGCAGATTGCAGCCGAATGGACACTATTAGCTATATTTTTTCTCGGTCTCTTCCTAAAATTTCGACGCAAGGCACCGCGCCCCTGCTGGACAAGGATGTCGTGGGGTTTGTCTATGATGGCGGTAGCATGTACGGTTATTGCCTATGTGCTGTGGTGGACTGGAGATTTTACGATCGAGGAAGCGCAGGTTATGGAACTATGCTGTTCTCCGCTCTATGTAGCAGCTCTTGCAAGCATTCTTCGTCTGCGTTACATTCGTCGTCGTTCGCGTGCCGAGATTGCTATGATGCGTATGCGTCGCTCACGCCGTAGGAGTTATAACTACTAAACCGCTGTGATTATGAACGTTAATATGGATATTGTTTATGTGAGTATTGCTGCCATAATCTTGGTTATGTGTGCAATAGTGATACTCTTCGGTAGGGGTGATTGGCTCTTGTCGGGTTACAATACTGCAAGTGACGAGAAGCGTGCTAAATACAACATCGTGCGCCTTCGTGCCGTAACGGGTATTGGCCTAATAGTACTCGCTGCCGAAATTGTCATTTTGGAATTTGTGTCTATTTTTGGCGAGAATGGCCGAGCTACGATTTTGTGTGTTACGGCATTGCTGTTGAGTTTGTTGTCGATGACCTACTGTAAAAGGTAGTTGGTGATTAGTCGCAGTGTAATATTCGACTCGAATGGAGTGTGCGTTTGGCCTATCCGTTCGAGTCGATTATCTTTATTTGGGTCGTAAATAGCGCCCTCTTTTTTATAAAAAAGAGTAAATCGACGAAAAAACTCGATATTGGGCTTTGTGCTCTCTGAAAGATTTTGTATATTTGCGCGTTATATATGTGGTTGTCCGCGGTTGGACAACAATGCATTGTAGCGCAGATGTAGAAAACAAATAAGCAAAAATGGATATTCTATCAAAAGTTATTAAGGTCTTCTTCGGCTCGAAAGCCGATAAGGATCGCAAGGAGATTCTTCCCTACATAGAGAAGATCAAGGCTGTTTATCCCTCGATTTCGGCTCTTAGCAACGACGAGCTTCGTGCGCGTTCGGCAGCTCTTAGCCTCTCTATTGCTACGTTCATTGCTGATGATGAGCGTCATATCGAGGAGCAGAAGGCAAAGTTGGAGCTCGCCGAGACATCGCTAAGCGATAAGGAGCGCATATCTAAGGATATCGACGATACGACAAAGCGCATCGACGAGAAGATCGAGCAGAAGTTGGAGGAGATTCTTCCCGAGGCTTTCGCTATCATGAAGGATACGGCACGTCGCTTCGCCGAGAACGACGAGGTGGTTGTTACGGCTAACGACTTCGACCGCAACCTCGCTGCCGTACGTCAGGATTTGGTGCGCATCGAGGATGATAAGGCGATTTACAGCAGCCAGTGGACGGCAGGTGGTAATGTCATCAAGTGGGATATGGTTCACTACGATGTGCAGCTCTTCGGTGGTGTGGTACTCCACAAGGGTCGTATCGCCGAGATGGCTACGGGTGAGGGTAAAACCCTCGTAGCTACGTTGCCCGTATTCCTCAACGCTCTTGCACGCAAGGGTGTACACGTAGTTACTGTGAACGACTACCTTGCACGACGCGATGCCGAGTGGATGGGTCCTATGTATCAGTTCCACGGCTTGTCGGTAGCTTGTATCGACAACACACGCCCCAACTCTGAGGAGCGTCGTAAGGCATATATGGCAGACATTACGTTTGGTACGAACAATGAGTTTGGTTTCGACTACTTGCGCGATAATATGGCTTCGTCGCCCAACGATTTGGTACAGCGTAAGCACCACTTCGCTATTGTCGATGAGGTCGATTCGGTGTTGATCGACGATGCTCGTACTCCTCTTATCATCTCAGGCCCTGTGCCTAAGGGTGGTGATCAGCTCTTCGCTGAGTTCCAGCCCTCGGCAAAGTATATCTACGATCTCCAGAGCAAGATGTCGTCTTCGGATGTTGCCGAGGCGAAGCGTCTGTTTGCTGCAGGCAATATGGAGGAGGCAGGTAAACTCTTGTTGCGTGCCCACAAGGCTATGCCTAAGTATAAGGCGCTTATCAAGTTCCTCTCGGAGCCTGGCGTAAAGGTGCTCTTGCAGAAGACCGAGAACTTCTATATGCAAGATAACGAGAAGCGTATGCACGAGATTACGGACGACAACTTCGTGATCCACGACGAGAAGATGAACACCTTGATCCTCACGGATAAGGGTCACGAGGTAGCCTCTAAGCGCTTCAACGAGGAGGGCTTCTTCGTACTTCCCGATATTGGTGCTCGTATTGCAGAGTTGGAGCAGTCGCAGCTCTCTGCCGAGGAGCGTGCACAGCAGAAGGATGCACTTCTTAGCGACTACGCTATCAAGTCGGAGCGTGTTCATACGATGAACCAGTTGCTCAAGGCCTACTTCATGTTCGAGAAGGAGGTGGAGTACGTTCTTATCGACAATAAGGTGAAGATCGTCGATGAGCAGACTGGTCGTATCATGGAGGGTCGTCGCTACTCAGACGGCTTGCACCAGGCTATCGAGGCTAAGGAGAATGTGAAGGTTGAGGATGCAACGCAGACCTTCGCAACCATTACATTGCAGAACTACTTCCGTATGTACCACAAGCTCGCAGGTATGACCGGTACTGCCGAGACTGAGGCTTCGGAGTTCTGGAGCATCTATAAGCTCGATGTTGTGGTTATCCCAACGAATAAGACGGTCATCCGTGACGATAAGGAGGATTTGGTATATAAGACAGCTCGTGAGAAGTACAACGCCGTTATTGCCGAGATCGAGCGCTTGGTGGCCGAGGGTCGCCCTGTGTTGGTTGGTACTACATCGGTCGAGATTTCAGAGTTGTTGAGCCGTATGCTCAAGTTGCGTGGTATCAAGCACAATGTGCTTAACGCTAAGCAGCACCAGTTGGAGGCGCAGATCGTTGCTGAGGCGGGACAGCGTGGTCAGGTGACTATCGCTACCAACATGGCGGGTCGTGGTACCGATATCAAGCTCTCGCCCGAGGTTAAGGCTCTCGGTGGTTTGGCTATCATCGGTACGGAGCGTCATGAGAGCCGTCGTGTAGATCGCCAGTTGAGAGGTCGTGCAGGACGTCAGGGTGATCCAGGTTCTTCTCAGTTCTTCGTATCGTTGGAGGATAACTTGTTGCGTCTGTTTGGCTCGGAGCGTATCGCTAAGATGATGGACCGTATGGGCCTTCAGGAGGGTGAGGTTATCCAGGCAGGTATGATGACCAAGGCTATCGAGCGTGCTCAGAAGAAGGTCGAGGAAAACCATTTTGGCGTACGTAAGAGATTGTTGGAGTATGACGATGTGATGAACTCACAGCGTGAGGTTATCTACACACGTCGTCGCCATGCTCTCTATGGTGAGCGTATCGATATCGATATGAACAACCTTCGCTACGACTACGCTATTAAGTTTGTTGAGGCTCACGAGGGATGTTCATACGAGGACTTCAAGTTCGATCTTATGCGCGAGGTAGCTCTCGAGACATCGCTTACCGAGGAGCAGCTTATGAAGCTCAAGCCTAAGGCTATTATCGACGCTATTGTTGCCGATCTCGAGTCGTTCTACGAGCGTAAGTCGAAGGCTATTGCCGACTCGGTACGTCCTACTATGGCGCGTATCTATGAGGATAGAAAGAATAATATGGATATGCGTATTGCCTTCCCTCTTACGGATGGTCGTTTGCGCTATACTATCCCCGTAGAGTTGCAGAAGTGTAAGGATACGGATTGTGCGGAGATCTATCGCGTATTCGCAAAGATCGCACTCTTCACAACTATCGACGATGCTTGGCGTGAGCACCTTCGCGAGATGGATGATTTGCGTCAGAGCGTTCAGAATGCAACCTACGAGCAGAAGGATCCATTGCTTATCTATAAGCTCGAGTCGTTCCAGCTCTTCTCGAAGATGTTGGAGGATATCAACCGCGATGTTCTTGCGGTGCTCAATAAGTCGTACTTGCCTCTTCGCGAGAACAATCCCGACTCAGTGCAGCAGGCACGTGAGCAGCGTAGCAAGGTCGATGTAAATAAGTTGCAGGCATCGCGTATGGCGGCTGCTGCGGCTGCAGGTCAGGGCGAGAAGGGTAAGACGGCGCCTATCAAGGTTGATAAGTCGGTGGGTCGTAACGATCCATGTCCTTGTGGCTCGGGTAAGAAGTATAAGCACTGCCACGGTAAGATGGCTTAAATGTTGAACATTAACGCACAATAGAGCTATGGGCTACAAGGAGCAAAAGCAACTACAATTCGATGTGCGCTATCTTCAGATGGCGCGCGTATGGGCAGAGAACTCATACTGTGTACGTCGCAAGGTGGGAGCGCTGTTGGTTAAGGATAAGATGATTATTTCGGATGGCTACAACGGTACACCTGCGGGCTTCGAGAATGTATGTGAGGATGATATGGGCAAGACGAAACCTTATGTCCTCCACGCCGAGGCTAATGCTATTACGAAGGTTGCTAAGAGTGCCAATAACTGCGATGGCTCGACACTATATGTTACGGCATCGCCCTGTATTGAGTGTGCCAAGCTAATCATTCAGGCTGGTATTCGCCGTGTTGTCTATGCTGACCCCTATCGTTCGGATGATGGTATAGAGCTATTGAAGAAGGTGGGTATTGAGTGTGTGCGTATAGAGAACGTATAACAAGGCTCGTGGGAGCTAAACTAAAAGCAGGAAGGCGTCGATGCTTTCCTGCTTTTAGTTTATAGTATTTTAATATCTACTCTTGCGTTTGTCTGACTTTAGACCTATAGCTGAGAATCTTGGCCAGGGGACACTCATCGCAACGGCTACACTCGCAGTATTGGCGCGATAGCTGAATGATGGCTTGACTCTCGAGCGCGCTCTTGCTAATCTGTGCGTGGTAGTTCCAGATAGTGGTGTAGCGGTTATTCTCCGAGGGTATATTCTCCAAAAGTTCCAGAGCACGCTGCGTCAATAGCTCGGAATGGGTATAGTGTCCGTATGCAAATATCATCTGCACGACGAAGTTGATGCCGAGGATGTCGCTTGTGAATGAACCTATGCGGTTTGATATGAAGCTACCCGATGTGAAGCGGTGTAGTGTATCTACCCAATAGTCCGATATTGTCGCATTAAACAGCTTGGATATATCGCGTCGTTTGCGACACTCCAGCAGACTGTTCATCGTAATACTATGGCGATGGAAGCATGCTGCGAGCTGTGCCAGACGTAGAATAGGGTGGCTGTTGGCATACATTCCCTTGAGTCTCCACATCGCTGCATCCATAGGCTCGATGCTATATTTCGCTGCAAGATGTCGAAACTCCTCGCTAAGATGTGCCGTGTAGCTATCCTCGTTTAGTAGCTCCAATAGACCTGATGCACCAAATAGTAGTGCCTCGATGTTGGCCAGTGAGCCGCTTTCGCGTACTACGGTGTTGTAGCCTACGCGGTGAGCAAGCACCTCGGAAGCCGCCTTGTTGTGCTGGCCACCCATATATCTGAGGAGCATTACGAACATCGTTTGATTCCAATCGTTGTTCGTACGATTGAGAATATCGAGCAACTCGACCTGCTTGCGCTCCATACGCTCGTAGGCCAAGTCGGTCATCAGCTGGCAACGCTCCAAATCGCCAATCGTGGCGATGAGCTCTGCGCAGCGCGACATATCGTTACTCTCGAACATACTCCTTAAAGATAAACTAATGGCTTATGCTACAAGTTATTAAAGTAGGTTGAGCTCCAATAGAGCCTCCTCGCTCATCATCGACTTATCCCACTGAGGATCGAACGTGAGCGTGATGTTCACCTTCTCCACGCCTGCAACCTTGCCTACCTCGCGGTTGATATCCGCAAGAAGCATATCGGCCATAGGGCAGTTGGGCGCCGTGAGCGTCATGATAATATCTGCCGTACCTGTAGGGTCGTAGTTAATCTCGTAGATTAGGCCGAGGTCGTAGATGTTTACGGGAATCTCGGGGTCGTAAATGTTTTTGAGGGTAAGCACTATTTGCTTCTCAACCTCAAGTATCTCTTCTGGTGTCATTACTCCTGTGTTGTTTTAGAAAATACCAATGCGTAGAGTTTCATCTGCGCAATCATAGCTCGTAGACCGTTGCTACGTGTTGGCGAGAGGTTCTCGCCGAGGCCAATAGCATCGATGAAGTATAGGTCGAGCTCGGCAGCCTCTTTTGCTGTGCGGCCATTCATCACACGCACGAGTAGGGCGATAATACCCTTGGTAATTATAGCATCGCTATCTGCCGTGTAGTATACCTTGCCGTCGCGAAGTTCGGCTGCTACCCATACGCGCGATTGGCAACCCTCGATGAGGTGCTGCTCAGTGCGCTTCGTAGCATCGATCATCGGTAGCGTGTCGCTAAGACCGATGAGGTAGTCGTACTTATCGAGCCAATCGTCAAATACCGAAAACTCCTCGATAATCTCCTCTTGTATTCTATCCTGTGTCATAAATATATATTATTTCTTCTTAGTTCTTACCTGCTTTTCTCGCCATAGCCTCATTAAGTGGCTTCGACTCCGTAGCCCAAGGTACGTCAATGCCCACGATGAGGCAAATTGTTGGAGCTATGGCTGTCGATGATATCACACCCTCTACCAGGCCATGGCTAATACCTCCGCCATACATCACAAGAGGGATGTGGCGATCGTAGTTGTATCCTCCATCCGATGCAGAACGTATCTGGCTATCCTCGATAATCCAGCCAGGTAGTAGGTCTATCATCACATCGCCCGAACGTGTTGGTGAGTAGCTCTGCTGCATAAGGTGGCTACGACCCTCGGCAAAGGAGTTGTTGCGTAGCGAGCTTGTCGATATAGCATTTGCTACGCCACGTAGCTGCAGCATAAATGTTGCCACCTCCTCGCGCATAGCATCAATAGATAGACGCTTCGAGCGTATAACGGTGTGGTTTAGATATATGCTGTTGTTCGCAAAGCCCAATACGTAGTCGTCCGTGCCGTAGTGCGCACCTAAGAATGCGTTTACGATAACGACCATCTGTCGGGTGTTAAATCTGTCGCGCTCCTTGCCACCTACGGGGTTGTACGATGGCGATGTGCCATGATCCGAGCTGAGTACTACTACAATATCCTCGGGAGTTGAGACCTGAGCATAGATGTAGAATAAAAACTCGGCAAGGTCGCTATCAAGACGGTAGAGCATATCCTCATATTCGATAGACTCGGGACCATAGGTCGATGCTATGTAGCGTGGGGTATCCAATACGATGTTAAGAATATCCGTTGCATTATCCTTACCCAGCTCCTCATGTGCCACGACGCTCGATGCAAACTCCAAGAGCTGAGTGTTTCCTGCTGGCGTGTAGCGCATACGGCCTATCTCGCTATCGGCAAGGTGAAGATTAACATCGCTAAGTAGGCGAGTGCTTCGACCCTTGATGCCCTCGACTACGGCTACTTCCGAGTTGTGATACTTGGTAATATCGCCAAGTGGTGTCCAGCGCATTAGCGAGTATAGACGATTAGTATTTGCCTCGTTATAGCTCTCTACCCATTTGGGCAGGTCGTAGATGTATGCCGACGATGTTGTCCAATGTGTACGGTTGTTCTCGGCCCAATAGGCAACGCCACTGCGACCATTGATGACGATTGCTGATAGGGGATCTATCGCAACGCTTATCTGCTTACTCTCGCTATTGGCTGCAATAAGCATATCGCCAATGGTTGGCACGTGCAGACGGTGTGGCGAGTAGTTTCCGCTTCCGGTGCTGAACTTTACCGAGTGAGCCTTGTTGTCGTTGATGAGTGCTACGAGTGATGAGTCGGTATAGTTCCACCATCTGTCGCCTACGACGCCATGTACCGCGGGGATTGTGCCCGTAGACAGCGTCGCTAAGCCTGCGGCTGTCGAGGTGTTCATATAGTCGATTAGCGTGTTGCTGTAGTATAGGCCACCATCAATCAAGCGGCGGAAGCCACCATCGCCAAAGTTGTCGTAATAGCGCTCGATATCGCTGCCACGCATACCGCTAACAACGATATTGACCACAAGACGTGGCTTTGCACCCCATGCTGTTGCTGCGCTGAGAAGTAGGGTAGCAACCAAGAGTCCAATGTTGAGTATGTGTCGTCTAAATAAAATCATTCTGTAGTTTCGAAAAATCCTACAAAATTACAAATTTATTTGTAACATTTGCTCGAAGTGGCGCTTTTCCTGCGAAAAATCTATATTTTCGAGTGCTGCGATCTCGGCCAACGTGCGACGGCAGAGCTCTTTGTACTGCTCGCTTTGTGGATGCGAGGGACGATGTTCGGCATTGCGCACGATGCGAGCTATGCGCTCCATAAGTTGGCGTGTAACGGGTGATGTTACCGTTGCAAAAAACTTATCGGCAATATACTCCACAGCCATCTCTGAGGGGTGTACAAGATCTTCTCCATAGAAGCGATAATCTCTAAGGTCGTCCATAACTATCTCATACGAAGGGAAATAGATGAAGCGATCACTCGCTCGACACACCTTGTCTATTGCCACACGAAGGAGTGCCTTGCTTAAAGAGTTATCCTCCATACCCTCGCCAATATGACGTACGGGGCTGAGTGTGAGAATTATGCGTGCCGAGGTCATCGTCGCTATGTGCTCTATTGCCTCTACGATGCTATCCACGTCGAGTAGCTCGCGCTTGAATGTCGCTGCAGGTTGCTTGTGGCAGTTGGCAACTACCTCGCCTGTACTACGCAGACGATATACCCACGCTGTGCCGAGCGTGATGATAAGGTAATTGGCCTGTTGTAGCGCTTCGCGACCACGGCCGAGAGCTGCGTTCATGTTGAGTAGTGCCTCTTCGGGCGTTGCACCCGAGATAGAGGAGTGAAAGGCGTAGTGCAGATATCGACCATCACTCTCGATAAGCTCCTTATGCTCAATGTTTTTACCGCTATACATATCCTCTACGCTTTGGGCTATCGACAGTGGATTGAAGAGTATACCTGTAGGTGACGCCACGATACGAAATTTGTGGCGCGCAAGATGGCGTGCTATGTTGTCGGCGAAGCATGATCCGAGGCTAAGTATATGGTGGCTATGGTCTATGGTTTGCGACCACGGCTTGATAGCTATTTCGGTGCGAAATTTCATCTGTTATCTACGATTTTTCGGTGTCGAGAGCCACTAATTGGCTGTGGCTCTCAGCTTTTGACTACAAAGATAGATAATCACTCGAAAAAAGTGCTATCTTTGCGCTATAAAATGAACTAATAAATAATTGATATAGTATGAAAGAACATGTAGTTTCGTCATTCGACGTAGATCACCGCACGCTCGATGCAGGTCTTTACCTTCGCTCGGTATATACCATCAACGAGCAGTACGCCGTACGCTCTTGGGATTTGCGCTTCCGTGCACCTATGGCTCACGCTCCCCTTGGCTCAGGTGAGGTACACACCATCGAGCACCTTATGGCTTATTACCTCCGTTTGGATGAGAAGATTGGCTCGAGCATCGTTTCGTTCTGCCCTATGGGGTGCAAGACAGGCTTCTACCTCTCTACAATGCAGGATGTCGAGGCTGAGGATGTACGTCAGGCTTTGGGTCGCGTATACAAGCAGGTCTTCCCTTTGCGCTCGTCAGCTGATGTCGTAGGTCTTAACGAGATACAGTGCGGTAACCCAGGTCTCTACGCTATCGACTCGACAAATGCCGCTATGGCAGAGTATATGCGTACGCTCTTTACTGCTGAGGAGGCTACGGAGCTCGGTATTGGTAACGTATATGAGAAGTGGTGGTAGTATGCGTATCCTGATTTGTGCTCCCACATCGCGCGAGTACCGCGCCATGCGCTACGCCTTGGATAAGGCCGAGGGCTTGAAGCATAGTTACGACTTGGTTGAGGTTGGTATCGGTAAGGCACTCTCATCAGCTGGTGTTGCACGTGCCCTTACATTGGCCGAGCAGAAGTACGATGTATTGGCTGTTGTAGGCTTTGCTGCAGCGTCGCTTGGTCGTAAGCAGGGCGATATAGTTATGCCATCACGCGCTATACATCACGATGCAATCATCCCCGAGGGCTTCTGCCCCGAGATTACCGACCCACGTAAGTTGCTCGGCAAGGATGAGGAGACCGTATTTACGGGCGACTCGTTCGTCAATGCCGATATAGCACGCGAGGTCAAGGCTCGCTTTGGTGTTGATAAGGCGTTGTTCGATATGGAGATTGCTGCAATATGTCAGGTTGCAGAGCTCTACGACAATATCCCCGTAGTGGCTGTTAAGTATGTGTCGGATGTTCCCGAGGCAGGTCACTCGGAGCACTCCTACGATGAGTTTGCCGATGCACACTCTGACTTTACAGAGTTGCTTATGCGTATCGACACTTTGTAAGATGCTCGACTAATACTAAGCTACTATACTAATACAAATAGAGGAGTGTTCGGTGAGAACACTCCTCTATTTGTATTAGTACGCTAAGCCTACTTAGAACCATAGCCAGCAAGAGGCTGGATAGCTACAGCATAGAGGTTGTATCGAGTAGTTGTCTTCTTGAACTCGATAGTACCTGTTGAACTCAAACCTACGGTGTACTCGTTGAGTCGTGGCTCCTTAGGCTCTGCGATCAAATCATCAGAGTCTGTGATCCAGATACGTGTGAGAAGGCCTGTTGCGTTGTCAATCTCGTAGCCCCAAAGCGTCACTGCGTGGTGAGCACCGCTAAGGTTTGCAGTATCTACAGCTACAGTGAGTGATGCGATACCGTTGTCGATGAACTTCACGATGAACTCTGTGAACTTCTTCAATTTAGCATCGCCCTGAAGCTCAGAACCCTGACCCCAGTTATAGTAGTTGGTGTACTCGCCAACATACTGATTCTTCTCGCCAAGCAAGAATGACATGCCCTCGATAGTGTACTCACAGTACATATTGCTCTTAGCGTCGTTCATGATTGAAGAGAGGAAACCACCGTTATAGCCTGATAGTGGCTGAGCGTGTGAGTCGTTAAACGATGCTGCATTGTTTACACCCTCGAAATACCAAGGAATTGCCTGATATGCGTCACCACCCTTAGCTGTGTTCCACTGAGAGTGGTAGATGTCCATGATTGCAAGCTCGTATGGGCCGAATGAGCCGTGCGACTTAGTACCAGGACCAGTAACTGCAGTTGAAGGAAGAGTGTTACCTGCCGCTACGTAGCGATCCTGCCACCACTGAATCATATTAGACGATGCTGCAGCCCAGCACATCATAATATCGCCATTGTCGCCTGCACCCTTCTTATTTACGTCGTACCAGCCCGAAGCGATTGATACGCCCTCGGCAAATACCATGCTCTTGCCCTCGCCAGCTACGGGAGCCGATGTTGCAGTGATTGTGACAATCTTAGATGTAAGACCATCCTTTGTTGCGAAGCAGATAAATGTACCAGCCTCGGTTGCTTTGAGCGAATAGCCGTTGATAACTGCACCATTTACAGTAATTGCACACTGCTTTGTTACGTCAGCGTCACCCTGAGTTACGGTGAACTCTACCATATCAACACCATCTGCAACGATTGATGTCTTCGATGCTGCCAAAACAATAGGCTTTGTCTCTTCAGGCTGCTCTGGCTGCTCTGGCTGTTCAGGATCTTCAGGCTGTTCAGGATCTTCAGGCTGCTCAGGATCTTCAGGCTGTTCAGGATCTTCAGGCTGCTCAGGATCTTCAGGCTGCTCAGGATCTTCAGGCTGTTCAGGCTGCTCTGGCTGTTCAGGCTGTTCAGGCTCTTCAGGCTCTTCGGGCTGCTCGCCATTCTCCACAGCCTTAGCAACTACAGTAACCTCGTTTGACTTAACATTGCCCTTCTGAGCATAGAAGGTGTAGGTTGCAGCCTCGCTTGTTGAGAATGTACGACCTGCAACAGCTGAGTTATCAGCCATGTTGAAGATGATTGTACTCTTTGTAACATCCGCCTCACCAGATGTGACTGTGAATGTTACGGTATCCTTGCCATCGGCAACGATTTCGCTCTTATCTACCGAAAGAGTGATGCTGTCATTAATCTCTCGAGGCTCCTCCGAACAACCTACTGCGCTAATAAGCGCAAAGGCGAAGAGAAGTGCCTTAATTCCAAAGTTTTTCATGCTTCTGTATAATTTTAGGTTTTCTTATTAATCTAACTAGTTATTCTTATCTCTTTGCACGCTTAAGAACGATATCTGATGTTGCGAGGTTGCGCAACTCGATGTCGTTGTTCCAGATGGCAGGACGATATACACCATAGTCGAACTCTGCGCCAGAGATGCACTGACCGATAGTGATGGTGTTGCCATCATCCGAGATTGATACTGGGAATGCGCAAGGAGCGTTCTGCTTGAGGTTGTAGTCTGTGCCGTAGAACGACAATGAGAAGTTGTCGAGTACCTGAGGATTGAAGAAGTAGGTATTCTTCTCAGTAGGTACGGTTACAACGCCATTTGCTGCAATCTCAAGGAAGATCTTAGGACCATAGTCGCGGTAAGCGAGGTTGGGGTTCTCTGCCCAGTAGCTATCAGATGCCATAAGGTGCTCAGGCAAGAACGAAGTATAGTC
>JAFYXB010000008.1 GCA_017546345.1 Alistipes sp.
ACCTTGATAGTTGCACCAGTGTTTACTGTAGCAGCCTTGAGTGAGTTTGTAGAAGCGGTATCGCCACGTACACCTGGCTCAGTGTAGGTAATCTCCATATCTACGATAGGAGGAAGCTCTGCTGAAAGAACAGTCTCCTTCTCAGTGTGGAACATAACCTCAACGATCTGGCCGTCTGCCATAAGATCAGCGTTGTTGATGAGCTTCTTGTCGATGTTGATCTCCTCGAAAGTCTCAGTATGCATGAAGTGTGCACCGAGGTCATCCTCGTATGTGAACTGATATGGGCGACGCTCTACACGTACCTGCTCGATCTTCTGTGATACTGAAGAGAAGGTCTTATCCAATACGTTACCATTCTCCAAGTTCTTGAGCTTTGAACGTACGAAAGCGGGACCCTTACCGGGCTTACAGTGCTGGAAATCTACAACAATAAAGGTCTTACCCTCCATCTCCACGCACATACCAATCTTAATGTCTGATGCTGTAATAGTCATAGTTTTGTATATGTTTTAAGTAATAATTTTTCCGCAAGTATTTGACGTATCTGTATACGCGGCAGAAATAAATCGCGCAAAGATACTAAAATATTTTGGATTAACAATTTTTTTAGTTTCAACCTACACTATTACAAGTTCTCCAAGCAGTAATCCACCATCTTCTGACGGATGTTGATCATATCGTCGGGACGCATCGAGTGGTTCTGATCGGGATATACCATCATGTCATACTGCTTACTTGCGCGGTTAAGTGCGCGGCACATCTCCATAGCGTTCTGGAAGTGTACGTTATCATCGGCCGTACCGTGAATGATGAGCAATCGAGTCTTGTTCGATAGACGGTCTGCGAAATTGATAGGCGAGTTGTTGTCATAACCCTCGGGGTTGTCCTGTGGTAGACCGTTGTAGATCTCGGTATAGATCGAGTCGTAGTAGCGCCATGAGGTCACAGGAGCTACAGCGATAGCCATCTTAAAGAGTCCATCGCCCTTGAGCGAGCAGCCCAATGCCATAAAACCACCATACGACCAACCATAGATACCGATACGTGAAGCATCGATGAAGTTCTGACGTGATAGATGACGAGCAAACGAAATCTGATCCTCAACCTCGCAGTGACCGAGGTTAGCATATGTCACCTTCTTGTACTCCTCACCACGGTAGCCCGTACCACGAGCATCGCAGCACGCTACGATATAGCCGTTGTGTGCCAAGGTCTCCTCCCAATCTGTTGTCCAACGGTTCTCGATCTGCTGTGAGCCAGGGCCCGAATACTGAGTGATAAGCACAGGATAGCGATGTGCAGGGTTGAAATTCTTGGGATAGATGAGGAAGTACTGCAACTCATCACCACGCTCGGTAGTGAATGTGTAGTAGTTACGCTGATAATTGGGCGTTGCAACCTCCTCATTCTTAGCAGCATTCTCATCGAGCATCAACGAGCGCACCATCTTACCCTTGGTATTGTAGACAGCAGCTGTAGGATAGCAATCCGTTGCTGAGTGCTCGGCAGCAAAGTAGCTCATATCTGACGATGGGTAAACCTTCCAGTAGCCAGGCTTCGAGAGCAAGCACTTCTTATCTGTGCCATCGAGGTTGATGACATAGAGGTGGCGCTCCAATGGCGACTGCTCGGTAGACATATAGTAGAGCTGCTTCTTGTTCTTCGAAAGGCCAACAAGCTGTGTAACCTCCCACTCACCCGATGTAATGGCGTGTAGACGTCCCAATGATATTGAGTGGAGGTAGAGGTGGAACCAACCGGCTGTTGTCTCCTCACGAACTACGAAACGATCCTCGTCGATGAAGATAACGCTCTGATCGTTAGGGCGCTCCACATAGCGATCATCCTTCTCGTTGTAGATTACGCGCTGTGTGCCGTCGGCAGCAACCAACACTACCTCGAAGTGGTTCTGGAGACGATTGACGCGGTAGAAGAAGAGCTCACCACCAGGAGTATAGCCCAAACGTGGGATGTACTGATCGGTCTCCTTACCTGTAGATATCTCGCGTGTCTGGCGTGTCTCAATGTTGTAAACGTGGAGTGTCACCACCGAATTTTTCTCACCAGCCTTAGGATACTTAAATTTGTAAGCCTTGTTGTAGAGCTCTCTGTCGTAGCGCATCATCTCAAACTCCTTAACCTCGCTCTCGTCGAACTTAAGGTAGGCAATCTCCTTGCTATCGGGTGAGAAGGCATAGGCCTTAGTAAAACCGTACTCCTCCTCATAAACCCAATCGGTCGTACCGTTGATGATGTGATTCCACTTACCATCATCGGTTATGTTGTAGATCTGGTTTGTCGATAGGTCGTAGAGGAAGATATCGTTATTATAGCCCATCGCCAAGAACTTAGAGTCGGGCGAGAACGATATATCGCGAACATCGTCAATCTTGATTGTCGAGCCATCGGGACAAGATATGTAGTAGTCCGATGTGAACGAGTGGCGATAGATCTCCTTGCGGGGTGACTCGCCATCCCACTTCTCGTACAACGCCATTGTACCATCTGGCGACTTTGCGTATGACATCAAGAGCTTATCGCTGCTGAATACCACCTCTCCAAGGCTCTTTTTGTTGTAGTCAAAGAGTACCACACGCTTACCGTCAAGCTCCATGTACTTATCTGTACCTGCAAGTGGCGTGAGGCTTGCGGGGTTGATATACTCTGGGCGCTTGTTACGCATCTCTACCATCTCGAGGTAGCTCACCTGCGCCTCGGCAACAGCAAATGCACAAAGTGCTGCAAAAGTTAAAAATAGTCGTTTCATATAGTTTTAGGTTTTAGTTTCTGTTAATTATTTAACGGGCTTGACAACATTAAGGTTTGCACATTCCTCACCACTAACTAAATGTGGATATCAGCGGATATAGGCTCGCTGGCTTAATAACATTAAGGTTTGCACATTCCTCCCCACTAACTAAATGTGGATGTCAGCGGATATAGGCTCGCTGGCTTGATAACATTAAGGTTTGCACATTCCTCACCACTAACTAAATGTGGATGTCAGCGGATATAGACTCGCTGGCTTGATAACATTAAGGTTTGCACATTCCTACCCACTAACTAAATGTCGTCTATGGAGAAGTCGTAGCTTAGACGCTTACCTGTTGTGAACTTTGAGTTATCGAGCTTCGAGTTGAACTGATCTACTGTCACGCGGATATTCTCCTCGTAGGGAGGCATCAGCAGATCGAAGTTGAGAGCATAGTTGATAGCTGTCTCGACGATAGATATCAACGACTCGCGATCGATCTTACGCGTACCGAAGGCCATGGGGCGCACCAACGTCTGACGCTTACCCTCCACCCAGAAGCATTTGTCGCGGTTGATGAAGATACGACCAATGAGGTATCCCTCATCGGCATTACGGTTATACTTCAACGAGTCCGACAAGAAGTTGTAGATGTTAATAACACCCGTGTATGAGTTTTGTCTGTCGCTCTGCACGTAGCTATTCTGCCAGATGATATGGTTTGCATCGAACTCGAATACGTCGGTATGCATCTGGAATAGCAAGATGTCGCTTGCCACCTGCAACTGCGCTTCAAACTTACCTCTATCGCGGTACTCGATACGCACACGGCGATCGAGTTTACCATCCAACTCATCATCAATCTCGGAAGCCATCTCGAAGAGCGTCTCCTTAAGATCGTTGAACGTAGCAAACGTATTGTCGAAAATCTGCTGCTTGAGGGCCGACTTGCGAACTATCGACTCCAATATTTTCTCTCTTAGCGCACCCATATACTCAATATTTAGGTTATACTATCGGGGATAAGCAATCTACCCCCACGATTTATTGTTTAAGGTTTTGTGTTTACTTGATACGTATTGTCTGACCTGCCTTCAGGTTGGTTGTTGCTCGTGTGCGGTTCATCTTCGATAGCTGCACGAGGCGTATGCCGTAGAGCTGAGCAATGTCGTGTAGGGACTCACCCTCGACCACCGTGTGTAGCAATTCGTCACCCTCCCAGCGCGAAGCCTTGCGCTCGATGTAGATCACCATGCCACCCTTAGGCTGCTCACCACTACTCAAATCATTAAACTTACGCAACGTAGCTGCCGAAATATCGAACTTCGCACCGATATATTCGAAGGTATCTCCCGCGTTTGCAACAATGTAGTGCGCACCATTTGTAAGGTGCACGTTGTAGCCGTTATACGACCCCATTGTCACACGGAAGTTGTTGGGATCTACGCCATTGTCGGCGTGCGCCAATCGCTTGTCGCTTACCTCGCGAATCTCGACTACGTTATCAACCTTCGCCAATGACTTATCCCTAATCTCGGGAGCATACTTACGCGCAATGCTCTCAGGATCAATACCAAAGCGCTTTGCCATATACTCATCATAGAGTCTTATGCCATCCTTCTGATCGAGTAGATAGAGCTGCGACTCCTCGATAACACGTATTAGGCGCTCGGCATAATCCTTAGCCGTAGCATAACCTGCGGTCTTGAGTCCCTTAGCCCAACTCTTGTAGTCGGTCACATCGTACGAGAAGAGGAAGTCGTAACGCTGACCATTATTCAAGAACTCAGCGTGATCCTGAAACGAATCTGCCACCGTAGGATAGGCTCTAAAACATTCGCCCTTAGCGTCGTCATCGTGATATACTTTACCACCTGTCCAGTTGCTCTTACACTTTATGCAGAAGTGGTTGTTTGCCACACGTGCCAAGTAGCCGTTACCGAAACCCGACTCGAGGATTGCCTGACCCATAGTGATACTTGCAGGGATGCCATATACCTCCATATTGTCGATAGCTAAGTGGCGCCACTTCATGATATACTCCTCGCGAGTCATACGCACCCACTCGCTCGTATTTTTCAGCGCCTTGCCCGATGTTGGCTCATTGACCTGTGCCGAGAGTGGTGAATATGCAAAAAAGAGCAGAAAAACGATTAATATTGCTTTATAGATTGTTTTCCCGATAAAATTCATTATATTTGTCTATTATTTTACGTTATCTTTTGTGCAAAGATACGATTTTATAATGAAATACACAATAAAAAAAGAGTAATATGTTTACGGAAAATGCCAACCGTATATTCGTTCGCTCAATAGAGGATTATCACCAATACGACAACATAGATCAAGCATTGAATAATCCCTACGAGGCAGGCTCGCTCGATGCTCTACTCTACGAGAAGAATTGGGTAGATACCATACAGTGGCACTTGGAGGACATAATCCGCGACCCTGCAATCGACCCTGTAAAGGCATTGGAGATTAAGCGCCGTATCGACCGTTCAAACCAGGTGCGTACAGATATGGTGGAATATATTGACTCTTACCTACTTAACAAATACAAAGACATCACACCCGCTAAGGATGCTCGTCTTAACACCGAGACTCCCGCATGGGCCATCGACCGTCTGTCGATACTCGCTCTAAAGATATATCACATGCACTGCGAGGTTGTGCGCAACGACGTAGATGACGAGCACCGCACATCGTGTCAGGCAAAGCTCGACATACTCTTGCAGCAACGCACAGACCTCTCATCAGCTATCGAAGAGCTTCTCGAGGATATCGAAGCGGGGCGCAAGTATATGAAGACATACAAGCAGATGAAGATGTACAATGATCCGAAACTAAACCCAGTACTTTATGGCAACAAATAGCAGCGAAGTGGCACAGCCCAAATACAAGCATCTACTCATAATCCGCACCTCGGCACTTGGTGACGTAGCTATGCTACCCCACGTCGTACGAGCATTTAAGGAGGCATATCCAAAGGTTAAGGTGAGCATCCTCACCAAGCAGTTTTTGCGTCCGTTGTTTGACGGTTTGGATGTAAACTTCTTCTTCCTCGACGACATCGACCGTAAGGTTGGCGAGTTGGGTAACCTATGGCGTCTTGCAGGCGCAATCAAGCGCGCTGGTGTCGATGCTATCGCCGATGTTCACGGTGTACACCGCTCATCTATCCTTCGCATATTGTGTGCTATACGAGGATTTATCCCCAGCCATGCCATCGACAAGGGCCGTGTTGAGAAGTGGTTCCGTATGGGCTATAGCCGTGCTACGGCAGTACCCCTCAAGCACTCAGTTATTCGCTACTGCGATGTTATCCGCAGCTTTGGCTTCGAGTTCGACGACCCCAAGCCCGCAAAGCGACAGATATTCGAAAACCCTATGGGCGTAAAGAGTGGCCGCTGGATTGGCTTCGCTCCATTCTCGGCACACGAGGGCAAGACCTATCCCGAGGGTATGCGCGAGGAGCTCGTAGGGCTACTCTCGGAGCGTTTCGACGAGGTATTCATTCACAGCGGCGCTGGCGAGGAGGCAGCCTTTGCCGAAGCTATGGAGAAGAAGTACGAGAATGTAACTGCCCTATGGCGTAGATTGCCCTTCAACGAGGAGCGCGACCTTATATCGAACCTCGACTGCGTGATTACTATGGACTCGCTGGTAATGCACCTTGCAGCGCTTGTAGCTACGCCTACGGTATCGGTTTGGGGAGCGACACACCCCGAGCTCGGCTTTACGGGTTACGGTTCGGACAGCCGTGGTATTCTTCAGGAGGAGATGCCCTGCCGTCCCTGCTCGGTATACGGCAAAAAACTCTGCAAGACAGGCGATTACAAATGTATTAAGGCAATCACACCCCAGCGCATCATCGAGCGTGTAGAGGAGATTCTCGCCCAGACAAACGCAGAGGAGCAGAACGCGGAATAGAGCGTTAGATATGCTAATAAAAACATAAGCGACGACGGGAAATAACCGTCGTCGCTTATATTTTAGTGGTCTAAAACCGACAAATCATCGAGCTTAGAACTCCACCACGGGAGCAACCTCAGCACCCTCCTGAGCCTCGAACATCGAGCGCTTCTCGAAGCCAAACATACCTGCGATAAGATTTGTGGGGAAGCGACGGATTGAAGCGTTGAAACTCTTAACAGTCTCGTTGTACTTACGACGCTCCGTAGAGATGCGATTTTCGGTACCCTCCAACTGCTTCTGAAGCTCCAAGAAGTTCTGATTTGCCTTCAAATCGGGATAGCTCTCCGCAATAGCGATAAGGCGACCAAGAGCCGAGCCGACCTCCTGCTGTGCAGCCATATAGCGTTTCATATCCTCAGCCGTAGCGGTTGTAGGATCGAGCGTAATATTAGTTGCGTTAGCACGAGCCTTAACAACCGACTGCAAGGTCTCCTGCTCGTGAGCAGCGTAGCCCTTAACCGTGCTTACCAAATTGGGGATAAGATCGGCACGACGCTGATATACCGTCTCGACATTTGCCCACGCCTCAGACACCTTCTCATCCTTTGTTACAAGACCATTGTACGAGCCAATAGCCCAGATGACTACCACGGCGATAACGCCAAGGATAATCCATGTACTCTTCTTCATAATCTATCTGTTTTAATTGTTAATATTGATTCTTTCTACCAGCTGGAGCTCGAGCCACCGCCACCAAACGATCCTCCACCGAAGCCTCCACCGCCAAAACCGCCACCGAAGCCTCCGCCTCGGGTACCACCAAAGCCGCCCATAGGGAAGAAGATGACACCTCCGCCACCGCGTCGATTATGGTCGTTGCGTTTCGTGCGCGTCTGCTCCGCACCACAATTCGTACAGCGCAGCGTTTCTACTTTGATAATCAAACCATTAGTATCAACCATATCGTTGCTATCAACAACACGCAACGTATGCTTACCACACTTCGGACACTTGCTCTTCTGACGCTCTGCGGCTATAATCATTACGATTGGAAGGACCACGCACAACAACGTGAATACGAGCGCCACGGCCATAGCCTCCGCCTCGTCATCACCCTCAGCAATGGGCAGATCCTCGCCCGAGAGTAGCTTATCAATAGCCACAACTCCCTCGACCATACCCTGCGAATAGTCGCCCGCGCGGAAATATGGAATCATATATTGCTGCTGCAGACGATAGCACAACGCATCAGGCAAGACACCCTCCAGGCCATATCCCGTTACAAAACGCACCTCGCGCAGATCCTCAACAAGCAAGATACCGAGTCCATTATCGAGTTTATCATCACCCACGCCCCAGCTCTCGAAGAGGCTCACAGCAAAATCGAAGCTATCAGCAGGCTCTATCTCTTTGAGAGCGACCACCGCCACCTCGGCAATACCTCGCTCCTTAAGACTGAAGCACACCTCGTCGATAGCTCTTACTGCCTCGGCCGAAAGTATAGCATCGGGGTTCGAGACAAAGCGTGTGCGATCTGCAAGTTGCACATTGGGCACATCCTCGATGCGATAGCTTCGCGCCTCGACAGTTAGACACAATGTGACAAGCGACAGTGCAAATATGAGAAGTCGTTTCATAAATTCAATTTGTAAAATATCTATGTATATAAACAACAGACGAGTTCGCAATATTGTGTTGCGACTCGTCTGTTTTCACATAAAGTGGTATATGCTACCCTATTTTACGCTATCAATAACACCCGACAGACGGTCGAACACCTCGTCCATAGAGCCAAGACCATTCACCTCGGCATACTTACCTACGGCTGAGTAGTAGTCCGCCACTACGGCAGTCTGCGCACGATACACCTCGATGCGGTTGCGGATAACATCCTCCGAAGCATCGTCGGCACGACCTGAGTCCTTACCGCGCAACAAGATACGACGTACGAGTTCCTCCTCGGGAACATCCATAAAGATCATAACATCTACCTTCGAGCCAATCTCAGCAAGCATCTTGTCGAAGATCTCAGCCTGAACCGTAGTACGAGGGAAGCCATCAAAAATACAACCCTTGTCATTGTGTGTACGCATATAATCGCGCACCATCTCTACAACGATTGAATCGGGTGCAAGCTCACCACGTGAGATGTAGCCCTCCATGCTGCGACCAAGCTCTGTGCCGCGTGCAATCTCCGAGCGGATAACCTCGCCTGTAGATATATGATAGAGGTCATAGCTCTCGGCCAAACGCTTCGCCTGAGTACCCTTTCCACATCCCGGAGCTCCAAAAAGTATAATATTCAACATAGTGTCTTAATGTTTAAAGCTGTGTGATTAAAAAAAATCAGTGCAAAGATAACTTTTTTTTTGCAACTTTCCAATCTTAAAAGTACTTTTGCAAAAAATTTTATAAAGTATAGGACAATGAGCAAATCGAACAACACAGAGATTGCCTCTTTAGGAGAGTTTGGTCTTATCGACCGCCTTACAGCGCGCCTCAAGCAGCGCAATGCTTCAACGCTACTTGCAGCTGGTGACGACGCAGCAGTTATCGACCTCGGCGAGGAGGCTATGCTACTCACAACCGATATGCTCACCGAGGGCATCGACTTCGATCTTAGCTACTTTCCACTCAAGCACCTCGGCTATAAGGCTATCGTGCGTGGTGCTAACGATATCCTCGCAATGAACGCTCGTCCCGAGCAGGCTGTAATATCGCTTGGTGTATCGGCAAAGATCTCGGTAGAGGCTCTCGACGAGTTGTACGAGGGGATGGAGCTTGCTGCAAAGGAGCTTGGCATCGACATCGTAGGTGGCGACACTACAGCTTCGATGAATGGTCTTATCATCAATATCTCGATGGTGGGTCGCGCAAAGAAGGAGGATATCGTATATCGCTCGGGCGCGAAGGAGCACGACCTTATCTGCATCACATCCAACCTTGGTGCTGCATATATGGGCTTGCACCTCTTGGAGCGTGAGAAGCGCGTGTTGAAGGATATCGAGAATCCCGAGCCTAAGTTTGCAGACTATGAATATTTGCTGGAGCGCTACCTCAAGCCACGCGCTAAAAGCAACGTCTTGGAGGCATTGCGCGAGGAGGGTATCCGTCCAACCTCGATGATCGATCTCTCGGATGGTTTGGCAAGCGACCTTCGCCAGATTTGCCGCTCGTCGCAGTGTGGAGCACGCGTCTACTTGGAGCGTATTCCTATTGCACGTCAGACTACGGAGCTTGCCGAGGAGATGCGTATCGACCCCGTAATTGCAGCTCTGAATGGTGGCGAGGATCACGAGTTGCTCTTCACCGTACCTTTGGACAAGCAGGAGCAGGTAGCTCGCTTAGGCCTTGTAGATATTATCGGCCACATCACACGCGAGGAGGCTGGCGTAGTGCTTGTAACGCCCGATGGCGAGGGCATCGCACTCAAGGCTCAGGCATTCGACAGATAGTATTTATTTCATAGAGTGAAATAATCAAAAAAGCGACAATGAGCTTCATTGTCGCTTTTTATATGGTCGCATAATTGACGACCTATTTCGTATATATGAGATGTTCGATCTCTCGAAGCAAGTTACGCTGTCTATCTTCGGGTGCGTAGAGCGCAAACATAATGGTTGTAATCTCGTTGGTTGCAGCATCGTAGGTCGAATAGCTCACAAATGGGCCACCCATAAAGTCGTTGTTCACCTCCCACCAGCCACGAAGTTCAACCCACTCACGACCATTGATCTCGAGGTTGCGCACCACAGCAGGGCCATTCTCATTAACACCCATATACGAGCCTACAGCACCCTTGCTCGAAATGGTTGCCAGACGATTATCCAACGATAGCATAAGCCACTTAGCCGTAAGATCCTCTTTAGGATCGGTCGCTGCGTAGCTATAAGCAAAGATATACTGCGCCTTATTCTTATAATCACGAATATACCACAACAACCCCTTATCGCGTGTTGTAGCCTTGTAATATCCACTTGGAATGAGCATATCTATACCCGTATGCTGCTTAAAATCGGCCACAAGCTGATCTGCGGGACGCGCGGCATAGTAGTTATTACTCTGCGCACGCTCCTTAGCCTCGAACAACTCACGAAGATAGTCGGCATGCGTCTCAATATACTCTGTTGCGGCCTCAGCACTTGAGGCATTAAGCACCACGATAAGCTGAGGTGTAGAGTAGCGATTGCGCACCATCTCGACCGATGGCTCACCAGCTACGTTTGTATTGATAATCAGAATATTGCCATACTTACGTTCATAATCCGTAATCGCTGCGTGCGACACTTGGCGCACAATATCGAAATAGCCCTCGGGACGTGTTAGACCTGGGACATCCTCCTCCAATAGATCGCATACAGCCATCGAGAGGTCGCCTCTCCACGCCTCATCGTCGCATACGACCATAACATCGTAAGGCTCACCAACGCTGCTCTTCGTCGGCGTTTTGGTCTTCACGGTACAACCTACAGCAACAATTGTTAGCGCAAAAGCAACAAATAGATATAGAAAACGTTTCATAATGTAGATATTGTTATCGAGTTTTGATTTACCTTTATATATTAATATAGCCCCTACAAATCAGGGACAAATGTAGATACAAAGGTAACGATATTTTTCGATTTGCGAAAAAAAAGTTATTTTTGTGGAGTAATACAAAGACTATGCGCATAAAGCCACCACGACTGATACGTCGTCTCTTCCCAGAGATGATTTGGAGCATCGACGATAACGAGGGTCTATACCTCACCTTCGATGATGGCCCTACGCCTGGCGTGACGGAGTGGATACTCAACACCCTCGATCGTTACGACGCCAAGGCTACATTCTTCGTGCTTGGCAAAAACGTAGAGCTATATCCCGATCTCTACGAGATGATTCTCGAACGTGGACACAAGGTGGGCAACCACACCTACTCCCACCAGAAGGGGTGGGGAATGTCGCTGGAGCGATATATCGAGGATATAGACTTTGCCTCAGATATGGTGCATAGCGAGCTATTCCGCCCACCCTATGCCCGCATAACACCCGCACAGCTACGCTACGTAGCGAAACGCTATCGCGTGGTGATGTGGAGCATACTTTCGCGCGATTATAACCGTCACCTATCGCCCAAGGCCTGCTTGAAAGGCACGATACGTGATCTGCGTGGAGGAGATATCGTATCGTTGCACGACAGCGCAAAGTCGTTCCGCAATACGAGCTACGTGCTACCCGCCCTACTTCGTAAAGCACGCGAGATGGGCCTGGAGTGCAAGATATTGGAGTTGTAGTATTAGAAAACAAGCAGATTTATGAACATCATAGTTGCAATAACAGGAGCAAGCGGCGCTATATATGCCCGTCAGGCGTTGGAGATACTATGCTCCCACCCCGACATTGAGCGTATCGCACTCGTGCTAAGCGACAATGCCGAGGCTGTAATTGAGGCCGAAGGCGAGGCGCTACCCCACCACGAGCGCATAACACGCTACGCAAATGACGATATGTGGTCATCGTTGGCAAGTGGCTCTGCACGTTGGAATGCGATGCTCATTATCCCCTCATCAATGGGTACGGTTGGTCGCATCGCATCGGGCATATCGCGAACACTCATAGAGCGTGCCGCAGATGTTATGCTCAAGGAGCGACGACCTCTTGTGTTGGTTGTACGCGAGAGTCCCTACTCGCTCATACACCTACGCAATATGACAACGCTCACCGAGGCTGGTGCCGTTATTGTTCCCGCCTCACCGTCATTTTACTTCCGCCCAGCAAGCATCGAGGAGCTATGTCTCAGCACTACGCAGCGCGCATTGGAGATGTGCGGCGTAGAGCTAAGCCACCGTGTATGGGGCGAAGCCGCAGAATAGAGCAT
>JAFYXB010000009.1 GCA_017546345.1 Alistipes sp.
AAAAAAAGTCCATTGTTCTATTTTCGCTGAAAGTTGTCCTTATCCCTCTCGTCTGTAAATATTCCGATAGCCTTAAATCCGTGGTAGACGGCACTTCCCATTACTTGATGCTATATCCGAAGACTTCGGCGACCTGATTATTTGTATTCGTAAAAAGTAGATATTTGCTGAAAATACTTTGAAACTTGCTAAAAAAGTTGTATATTTGTATTCGATAAGAAAATTTTTAATTCACTAAAACCCAAAACACGATGAAAAAATTTTTACTTCTAGTTGCTGTAGCACTTTTCGCTACATCTGCATTCGCACAGGATTATAAGAACTCTATCGGTCTTCGTCTTGGTTACGGTGCTGAGGTTCAGTATGAGCGTCACTTCTCTGCTAAGAACTATCTCGAGGCTAACGTTGGTCTTTATGGTTTTGGTAAGGAGCTTAACGTTAATGCAACATACAACTGGAATTGCTTCGAGTGGAACTGGACTCCAAGCGTTGGTAAGTGGTTCCTCTCTGCTGGTGTTGGTGCTTCTGTAGCATTTGCTCCTCAGTACTTCAATGTCGGTGTTGCTGGTGATGTAGCTTTCGGTCTTCGTTTCAACAAGCCCGTAACTCTCTCTCTTGACTACCGTCCAACAATCTACTTCTTGCACAATGCATGGGGTCATGGTTTTGCTGGCGTAGCATTGACTTGTACATACAACTTCTAATCAGAAGGTGCTATTTACAGCATAATAAATGCCACCAATGGGAATTCCAGTTGGTGGCATTTGCTTTATATTCTTATATAGATTCAATAGGTGTCTCTGCCAGCATCGCTGGAAAGCCGATACCTATTAAAAGCGCAGGGCGTTTAGCCCGAGCAATAAGCCAGCAATAAATTGCTATCATATCGGCTCATCCTCCCCCCCCCCTCCTTAAGTGAGTAACGCGAAGTGCAGCTATAAACAAAAAAAACAGACAACCGTAAAGTTGTCTGTTTTGGTAGTCGATAGGGGATTCGGACAGCGTAAGCTGAAGAGCCGATACCTAAAATATAGCGCAGGGCGTCAATGCCCGAGCAATAAACTGAAATTTTATCGGCTCAACCCCATTTTTGTGAGCAATGCGCTATCAGCTACCACCGCCTATTTTAGAGTGTTTTTTTTGATGCAGTCTTCACCGTAGGTGGTTGATTTGATGGTTTGCATTTCATGCTTGCTTGTAAATGTAAGCTATCAAATCAAGGTGACACGACGTATGTCGTGTCTACTGCATCTTAAGCCCCAAGCCAGCTTAGGCCAAGAGCCCATAAACAAAAAAACAGACAACCGAAAAGTTGTCTGTTTTGGTAGTCGATAGGGGATTCGAACCCCTATGTCCTGCGTGAGAGGCAGGTATCCTAGCCCTTAGATGAATCGACCAGTTGTTTTGTTTTAACGGTGCAAATATACAGCCTTTTTTTTAATCTCCAAAATATTTTGTGAAAAAATGCGCGAAAAAATTGAATTTTTCCGTAAAAATTACTAATTTTACAATCCTAAACATATTTTAAGATGAGAAAAAGTATTGAAATAACAGTTTGCTTAATGCTCTTTTTGGCTGCTGCTTGCAGCTCGGAGCGTCGAAATAGCAATGGCGATTTGCTACCTACGTTCGAGGAGTATACCGTGTCATCTGTCGAGGATGGCTCATGTTCAGTAAATATCCGCTATCAGCGTATCGCCAATACCGATAGTAGCGATGTTCTCAAGAGAATAGATGCGATGAACTATGCTCATACGTTCGATGAGTTTGCGCTCTACCCCGCAGATGTTGAGGAGTCGGTGCGTTTGCTTGTTGCTGAGTACGCAACTAATTGTGCCGATGGCGAGGAGTGCGACTGCCTTGGCTGTAGCTATTCGTTGGATCAGCAGGTATTCCTTGGTCGCAACGATAGCGTTTTGTGTTACGAGACCTGTGTTGAGACCTACTCGGGAGGTGCGCATGGTGGCGATGCGTTGCTCTACGACTGCTACGACCTTGCTACAGGCGGTCTCTATGACTTTAGCTATCTTATCGATGGTGAGTGGGCCGCAGCTGTGCAGGCTTTGATCTACGATCGACTCAACGAGGTGTGTGACGATGTGCTTTTTGTAGCTTCGCCCGAGAGCGTATATATCCCTCGCTCGGTGAAGATCACAGAAAATGGCCTTCTATTGGTGTATCAGCCCTATGAGGTTGCCTCGTTCGACGCGGGTATTATTTCTGTAGAGCTCACCGATGAGGAGTTGCTTTATTGTGGGGCACCGTTGGTATGGGTTGATTGCGAGTAATAGCAAGAGGTTGCCTAACAAGGCTACTTTGTCGTTATGCTTACTCTCAAAATGCTCATTTACACTTAAGTAAACTCCGCTTTTTCGAGCTACGCAAGCCTAAAATTAGCTCTTGTTATACAAGCTCTTGTAAAATAGGGATTGTCCATATAACTTGTTGGACAATCCCTATTGTTTTTCTAAGCCACTACTCAACAATCATATAGCTCGAAGCGCGACCGTTGGGGTATATGCCATCTATTGAGCCAATCTTATCGCTCATTCGCTCCATATCCTCAAGGCGGTGTACAGGCTTATCGTTGATGTGAGTGATGATAAAACCCTCTTTGACACGTGCACGCTCGAGTAGTCCGCCACGCTTCACGGCACGTACTTCCACGCCACCACGAATGTCGAGCTGTCGGCAGATGCGCTCCGAGGCTGTCGCAAACTGACCGCCGAGAGCCGCTACAATATCGACATCCTCGCGTGATAGTAGGGCGGTCTCGCCACTGCGATTTTGTAGTGTCGCTGTCATAGTGCGTAGCTCGCCATTACGACGAACCTTTAACTTCAGATCATCGCCAGGACGACGCTTGCCAATCTGCTCGATGAAGATTGCCGAGTCGTTTACCTCTACGCCATCCACCTCCTCGATAATGTCGCCCTTGCGAAGGCCCGCCTTCGATGCTGCGCCATCCTCGACGATTGAGGCTACGTATATACCACCTATCTTGTCGATACCGAGCTCCTTGCCCATCTCGTCGATAAAGTTCTGATCTATAGCGCGGAACGAAATGCCCAATACAGCGCGCTGTACCACACCAGACTCCTTGAGATCCATAACCACTTTACGCACAATCGTCTCGGGCACTGCGAACGAGTAGCCTACGTAGCTGCCTGTCGAGGTCTTGATGATCGTGTTGATACCCACGAGCTCACCGCGCGTATTGACCAAGGCTCCTCCCGAGTTTCCGGGGTTTACCGCTGCGTCGGTCTGTATGAATGACTCAATGCCGTGGCGGTCGTTGAGAGCTCCGAGGCTGCGCGCCTTAGCAGATACGATGCCCGCTGTGATTGTAGATTGCAAATCCATAGGGTAGCCGATGGCGAGTACCCACTCGCCGAGACGTAGGTCGTCCGAAGAGCCAAAGGGTATGGTTGGTAGCTTCTCCGCCTCGATGCGTAGCAATGCAACATCGGTGGCAGGATCCGAGCCGATGACCTTTGCATCGAAGGCGCGACCGTCGTAGAGCTTTACGCGTAACTTCGTGGCATCTTCGATTACGTGGTTGTTGGTTACGATGTAGCCATCTTCAGATATTATCACTCCCGAACCTCCTGCGCGTGCTTCGCGCTTACCGCCACCTTGACCATAGCCTTGTGGGAATCCGAAGAACTCGAAGAATGGATCTACGCTGCCACCGCGTGTGGCAATCTCCTTTGTCGCCTCGATGTTTACCACGGCCTTCACGGCGTTCTCGGCGGCGTATGTCAGATCGGGATATTCGAGCGTGGGCACAGCGGATGCGAAGCGTGTATCCGCGCCTTTGTGCTCGGGCGTAAAGATGTTTTTATCGGCAAAATGTGCCTTACGTGCCGTGTGATTCTCCTCCTCGAGATAGTTGCCAACGCACCATGCGCCCGCAATGCCACTTGCTGCTGATAGTGCAGCAATAGCTAAAACTGAAAATGTTTTCTTAATCATACTCTTAATTTTCAAAATGTTAGGAGGCAAAATGCTACATAGGCACGTGGTTTTTAAGTTGATTGTTTGACTATTTAACGTGTCGCGTCGTCGTATTATTGTGTATATACAAAAAATCTGCCGAGCATCTTGTGCTCGGCAGATATGTGTGATTAGTTTTTATCGGCTACTCCTCGAGGATATAGACCGTCTCGCCGCTGCGCTGCATGTGGTACTGCTCGCGGGCAAACTGCTCCAAAAAGTCGGGAGAGTGCTGTATCTGCTCGACAAAGGCACTGTCGCGCGAAATCTTTGCCTCCAACCTCTCGATATGGCGTTTGATATCGGCGGTACGTAGGCGTGTGCGTACGATTTTCCACACCGTGCCGAAACATACTACGACGGTGTAGACGGCCAAGGCTATGATAAGGCCTCGCCAGAAATATCGCATCACGCGCTCCTTCGTACTATCGGTCATCGCTCCTCGTTGTGCCTAATCGTTAATCCTCGTCAAGAACGTAGATATCCTTAAGACTGCGGCCAATCTGGTTGTAGTCCAAGCCGTAGCCCACGATAAACTCGTTACCGATAGGCATAGCCACATAGTCGATCTTATACTCGTGGAGGAACTTCTCGGGCTTGTAGAAGAGTGTGCAGATAGCCACGCTTGCGGGCTTGCGCTCCTTCAAGTACTCGAGCAAGTAGTTCATGCTGTGGCCCGTCTCGACGATATCCTCGACGATAATGATATCCTTACCCTCGATGTCGAAGTCGATGCCGAGGTGCTGCTTCACGTTGCCCGTAGACTGTGTGCCGTCGTATGACGAAATCTTAACAAAAGCCAAGCGTGAGTCGAAGTTCACCTTACGCACCAAGTCGCTGAGGAACAGAAATGCACCGCTCAACACACCCAAGAAGATGGGGGTCTTACCCTCGTAACGCTCGTTAAGCTGCTCGGCAACGCGCTCTACAGCCTTGTCAATCTCCTCGGCGGGAATCATAATCTTGAATCGACGATCCAACAATTTTATCTTTTTGTTCTCCATAGTGGTAGTAATTTTGTCCAAAGTTACATAATTTATCCTAATCTGCAAAACTAATTTGTGCGCACGCGGTCAAGAATGCCACTCAACGCAGCGAGTATCACGCCATAGTTGGTGATTGCAACACCCTGCTTACGAGCCTTTTCGATGCGGCTGAGCACATGGCGGCGGTTAAACATACAAGCACCACAGTGTATCACCAAATCGTAGGGCGTGAGATCCTCTGGGTAGTCTGCGCCACCGACAATGTCGATTTGCAGCTCTTCGCCAAACTTCTTGCGGAGTAGGCGTGGTAGCTTCACACGGCCGATATCCTCATTTTGTGGCGTATGCGTGCAAGCCTCGGCGATGAGAATGCGTGACTTGGCAGTGATATTTTTCAGCGCCTTTACACCCTCAGTAAAGAGCGTTATATCACCCTTGTAACGAGCAAAAAGTATTGAGAACGATGTGAGCGTCGAACCTTCGGGCTTGAGGTTATACACCGCATCGAAGGCCTGCGAGTCGGTGATAATAAGCTCCGGTGAGTGGCTCAATGCCGCCAAAGCCTCCGACATCGTCTCGGGCGTGCAACAGATTGGAACACAGCCTCTATCCAATAGTTCGCGGATGGTCTGCACCTGCGGTTGAATAAGACGACCTTTGGGTGCCGATTTATCCTGTGGCATCACCAAAAGCACCTTGTCGCCAGCCTTGCAGAAACCATCGGTAATGAGTCTCTGCTCCTCGCTACGCAGTGCACGCAGAGCATCATACAGCTGCTCCATACCTTCGCCATTGAGTGCACTGAGAGTAATCACCTTACGCTCGGTAGCTTTGGCAATATCTGCCGCCAATGCCTCGCTATTTGCGATGCGGTCGGCCTGTGCGAGGATTACAATCGTAGGAATCTCTCTTACGCGACACTCCTCCATTATCTGAAGCTCGACCTCGAACTCTTTATCCGTAAAAAGCACCAATGCAATATCGGTCTGGTCGAGAATCTTTGCACTGCGTGCCACGCGCTCGTTGCCAAGAAGCGTGTTATCGTCCAAACCTGGGGTGTCGATAATTACGGCAGCACCCAAGCCATTGACCTCCATAGCCTTACGCACAGGGTCGGTCGTCGTGCCTGGCTGTGCCGAGACGATAGCTGTCTCCTGCCCTGTGAGGGCATTCATAAGTGTCGATTTTCCGGCGTTGCAGCGTCCAAATATCGCTATGTGTACGCGCTCCGCACTTGCTGTAGTCTGCATAGTTACAACACTTTAGAAGCGGAAGTCGCGCTTGCCATTAATAATCTCCTCGAGGTTCTTAAGCGTGATGCGACGAATCTTCTCTGATGGGATAATCTGTGTCTGGCGAGCGATCATATTTTTACCCAAAAGCTTAACATTGGGCGAAGCGTAGTCCTCCAAATACTCGGCAAGGGTCATCAATGCGTTAGGTGCGCAGCAGTCGCCGATAAGGCCACGCTTAGCAAGCGACATAAATCTATCACCCGTGCGTCCCTCGCGGTAACATGCTGTGCAGAAGCTCGGAACGTAGCCAAGCTCCAAGAGCCAGCCAACGATCTCGTCGAGCGTACGGTCGTCCGAAATGTCGAACTGTGCCGAATCCTCGACATTCTCCATATCCTGCTCGTCGGCATAACCACCCACGCTGGTACGTGAACCACCACTAAGCTGCGATACACCCACATCGAGAACCAACTCGCGTGAGCGCTTCGACTCGCGCGTAGATACAATCATACCTGTATATGGCACTGCGAGACGCAATACGGCAACGATGCGACGGAACACATCGTCGGTAACAGCATCGGGGAAGTCCTTAGGATCGATATCATCTGCTGGACGGATACGAGGCACGCTAATCGTATGAGGACCAACGCCAAAGCGTGCCTCGAGGTGCTCGGCGTGCATCAAGATACCCACCAAGTCGTAGCGATAGTTCGATAGTCCGAACAATGCGCCGATACCTACATCGTCGATGCCTCCCTCCATAGCTCTATCCATAGCCTCGGTATGGTATGCCCAATCGCTCTTTGGACCTGTTGGGTGGAGCTTCTCGTAAGCCTCACGGTCGTAGGTCTCCTCGAAGAGGATATAGGTGCCGATACCTGCATCTTTCAGACGGGTATAGTTCTCAACGGTAGTAGCCGCGATGTTCACATTCACACGGCGAATAGCTCCGTTCTTATGCTTTATAGAATATATGGTGTCGATAGACTCCAATACATACTCAATAGGGCTGAGCTTAGGGTGCTCGCCAGTCTCCAACGCCAAACGCTTGTGACCCATATCCTGAAGGGCGATTACCTCGCGGCGAATCTCCTCCTGGGTAAGTTTACGGCGTGGTATTGTGCGGTTCTGTGCGTGGTAGGGGCAGTATACACAGCCATTCACGCAGTGGTTCGAGAGGTACAAGGGGGCAAACATCACAATACGATTGCCGTAGATGCGCTCCTTGAGCTTGCGGGCAATAGCGTATATACGCTCCTCGACCTCCTTATCCTCCACCTCGATAAGCACTGCGGCCTCGCGGTGTGAGATGCCCTTGCCCTCCTCGGCTTTCAAGAGAATCTCCTCGATAAGCTCTCGGTCGTTGCGCATCTGGCGTGCATACTCGAGCGTCGAGCGAATCTCACCATCGTGGATAAACTCTGCCGCGTGGGGCGACTTGGGGTTGTATTCTATTGTACTCATAACATAACTAGTTTTAGGGTTGATAATCACCTCGCGAGAAGTCGATATGGTAGCCTATGGTCTCGAGCTCGCTGTTTAGCGCTGCGATGCCCTCGGCTGCCTCCTTACCCCACGAGGCCTTATTCTCATATATAGCATACTTCGCCCTGACACTTGTGGGCGATAGGTTGGGCATTACCACATTTGCTCCCGAGAGTATTCCCTCCAACCTGCCACGTGGCGTGAGCGTTGCCAGAGCTGTTGTTGAGGGTAGTAGGGCGTGTGGTAACATAAGTCTTACTATGGCAATTGTGGCGAGTGTGAGGCGTAGCTCGCCTGCAGGTTCCTCGCCAAGAGGTGTCGCACGATGTGGTAGGAAGGGACCGATGCCCACCATCTCGGGCTGCATACGCTCGATAAGAAGTAGATCCTCGACAATATGTTCAATGGTCTGGCCCTTAACTCCAATCATCATGCCCATTCCCGTCTGATAGCCGCAACGCTTCAGCGCTGCAAGGCAGTCGAGACGATGTTGTAGGCCCTTGCTCGATGGGTGTAGCGAAGCGTAGAGCTCTTCGTTTGCGGCCTCATGACGCAACAAATAGCGATTTGCGCCTGCCTCCTTCAGAGTCTTGTACGACTCTTCGCTACGCTCACCAAGCGAAAGCGTGATTGCAACATCGGGATACGTAGCACGTATCTTGCTGATAAGCTCCCTAAGCCACGTATCGGTATGTGTGCCATCCTCGCCACCCTGCAATACAAAGGTGCGAAATCCGAGAGCATAGCCCTCACGGCAACACTCCATGACCTCTTCCGAGCTAAGTCGATAACGCTCCGCTGTGCGATTGCTACGTCGTAGGCCGCAATATAGACAGTCGCAACGACAGAAGCTACTTAGCTCAATAAGGCCACGTACATATACACCAAGTCCGAACTGCTGGCGAGCAGTTCGGACCGCTGTGTCGCGGAGTAGTTGTAGCACATCATCCTCTGCGACAGCGCTACGTAGCAGCTGCCCCAAAGCTGTGGCGTCGAGCTTGTGACATCGCGCCAAATGCTCAACCAACTCCCTCATCAATTATCGCTTCAATAACTCTGCTGTGAAGGTCTTCTTACCGGTCTCGTATGCAGTGTGAACGCTAGGACCTGAGATACAACCGCCGTCGCAAACCATAACCTCGATGAACTGAGCTGGTGCCTTGCCTGTCTTACCGTAGGCCTTGAGCAAACCAACGTTCTTCTTGTTCAAGCCTGCAATCTGCAATGTTGTGAAGTCGATCTTACCTGCAACGAGCTCCTTAACAGCTGCTGTTACACCACCATTCTCTGCAAAGCCGTGAGCCGAACGACGTGATGCGCAATCTACTGGGTGGATGTTAGCCTCACCCAACTCGATGTTCATACCGCCCAAGATTGCGTGAATCTCCTCGTATGTGAGTACGTAGTCGATCTTCTCGGGAAGATCCTCACGACGTGCCTCCTTACGCTTTGCGATACATGGACCTACGAATACTACCTTTGCGTTAGGATACTTCTGGTGAGCGATCTCGGCAGTGTAGACCATAGGTGAATATGTTGAAGAGATATACTTTTGCAACTCAGGAGCGTGCTTGCGTGCCATCTCCATATATGAAGGACAGCAAGATGTAGTCATGAATGGCTGACCCTCCTCCATCTTCTCTGCGAACTCGTGTGTCTCCTTCTCTGTAGTTACCTCAGCACCACGTGCAACCTCGATAACATCGGTGAAGCCGATAGCCTTGATAGCGCCATATACCTGCTCAGTTGGAGCGTCGTACTGCGAAAGGATTGAAGGAGCAACCATAGCGATAACCTGCTCGCCACGACGGATGCTCTGCAATACGTCGAATACCTGTGAAATCTCGAAGATAGCACCGAATGGGCAAGCGTTCATACACTTACCGCAGTAGATACACTTAGACTCGTCGATGTGCTCTACGCCATACTCGTCCTTCGAAATTGCACCAACGGGGCAAGCCTCCTCGCAAGGAACGGGGATGTAAACGATAGCGTGGTATGGACAAGCTGAGAAACACTTACCGCAGCTGATACATACCTTGTGGTTGATCTTACCCTGTGATGTATCGGGGTCGAACTCGATAGCATTCTTGGGGCAAGCGTGCTCACATGCACGAGCCACACAACCGCGGCAAAGGTTTGTAATATCGTAGTTTGTACGTACGCAAGATGAGCAAGCCTCATCGATAACGCACATAATGTTGTCCTTAATCTTCTCGCGGTCGAGAGTCATCTTAGCATAGTCTGAGAGAGGCATAAGCTCATCAGTCTCGTCGGTCATATCGTAGCCGAGCAAGGGCAATGACTTATACTTCCATACTGCGCGCTCCTTGTGGATGCAGCAACGGCCACGTACCTGAGAGTTACGGGGACTGAACTCGATGGGCAGACGGTCGATTTTCTCGACAAGCTGGCCCTCATTCCAGAGGCTTACAAGTTTTGTAAGAAGTCTCTGGCGAACGATCATTACATTATTCTTAATTGCCATACGTTTGTGGTTGTAATTATTAACTGAGCAAAGTTAGAAATTTTATTCCAATTTAAGGCATATTAGCGCCAATTTTTTTGCCGCTACCCTATATATTTATATATTTGGACGATATGGTGGCGAGCTTTTGTATGTGCTAACTGCTGAAAATCAGCCGTGTGCGGCGTTGTGTGTAATAGGTGGTAAAATGCTCGATTTTTCGACCTTTAACCCAAAAGTGCATCGCCTTGTCGTATATTCCTTGCCCTCATTTGCTCTATGATGCACTCGCGTACCGCGTCGGGGCGAAGGCCACCAAGTGGCGAGTGGAGCAAAAGGTGGTGAGGTGCGCTACTTACCAACCTCTCGACAGCCGTCGAGGGGTCGAGATGGCGGAGGAGCTCAATCATCAGCTCAATGTAGCTATCGACGCTATTGGGCGAGCCAAAAAGAAAGCGCTCGGGGTATTTCTGCCACTCCTTGGCAATGGGCGTGGAGTGATAAATTTGTAGCTGATGAAATTTTATAAAGTTGAGTTTCAGAGCGTTGATACGCTCCATACCTTGTATTATCTCCTCGCGACTCTCGTCAATAAGTCCTACGATGAGGTGGCCGCCAACGTCAATGCCTCGTTGGTGTGTTGCAGCCACGGCGCGCTCTACGGCGTGGAAGTCGTGGCCACGATTTACGCGCTGTAGAGTGGTGTCGTAAACCGACTCTATGCCATACTCAACAGCTATGTAGGCTTGATGCGATAAATGGTGCAATAAGTCGAGCTTTTCGGAACTGATACAATCGGCGCGTGTGCCGATAATTATGCCACTGATAGCAGGGTGATTAAGTGCCTCGCTGTATAGCTTTTCGAGGTGCTCTACGTTGGCATAAGTGTTTGAGCCTGACTGAAAATATGCGAGATAATGCTTTGCGCATCGACGACGCGAGGTGTGAAAATTTAGGGCACGATCAATCTGCTCTGTTATGCCTCCATCTTCGCGACAGTATGAGGGCGAAAAAGCGTCGCTACGACAAAAACTACAACCTCCAAAACTGATGCTGCCATCTCGATTAGGGCACCCTAATCCTGCGTCGATAGCGAGTTTTTGCACACGGCCTCCGAAGCGACGTTGCATGGCGCTTCCGTAGTCGTTGTAGGGTAGGGTTGAGGAGTTTTTCATCGAGCCAATAATTGAGCGAAATTAACAAAGGACTCCCGAAATTGATCTGACCCCAAAAATTTGGACGGATTATTAAATAGATTTATTGGTAAAGAGTTCGGTATTGTACCGGACTCTTTCCGTTTAATTTTAGTTTAATACGGTCGTTGGTATAGTAGTTAATATACTTTCGTAAC
>JAFYXB010000096.1 GCA_017546345.1 Alistipes sp.
ATTAAGCCATCTCAGAAGCAAGCTTTGCGAACTC
This sequence comes from Alistipes sp., assembly GCA_017546345.1. Lineage (GTDB taxonomy): Bacteria > Bacteroidota > Bacteroidia > Bacteroidales > Rikenellaceae > Alistipes. Next base: position 35 of record JAFYXB010000096.1, read on the forward strand.
ATCAGCAGAGATAGCCTTCTCTGTGATCTTCACCTTGCCACGGATGTACTCAACAACCTTCTCCTCGAAGAGCTTCTCGTAGATCTTCTGAAGCTGCTCCTTGTTGTCCATAATCTGCTTTGCGAAGTTCTCAAGCATATCTGCTGGTGCAGATGGCATACCGTACTGAGCAAACTGCATCTGAGCGAACTGCATAGCCTCAGCCTTAGCCTCCTCCTGAGATACCTTCAACTCACCCTCAGTGATGAAGTGCTTCTGAAGATAGTTCCAAGTGAACATCTTGATGAATGCACCGAAGTCCTTCTCGATCTCCTCGCGAGAGAACTTACCCTCGTTGATAACATACAACCAACGCTTCAAGAACTCCTCAGGCATCTGGATGCCAGCCTTCTCGATAACAAAGTCACGGATAGTGTTTGTAAACAAGAAGTCGCACTCGCGCTTAAGTTCTGACTCAATCTGCTCGTCGATGAACTTCTCGAACTCCTCCTCGTTGTTTACATTACCTGCAGGGAATGCCATCTTGAAGAACTCCTCGTTGAGCTCAGGCTCGCTGAAACGGCGAATCTTTGTAATCTCCAACTCGAACTCTGGCTTAACCTCTGCCAACTCCTCCTGCTTAACGCCAAGGATAGATGCACGCTGCTCAGGCTTCTTGTAGAGCTCCTCGATGTTTACAGTAGTCTTGTAACCAACCTTCTTGCCCTTCCATACCTTGCGCTCCTCCTCAGTCATAGAGATAAGGCCTACGTAAGCCTCCTCGATGCGCATATCGCCATTGTCAAGAGTTACGCTCAACGCCTCGTCATCAGCAACCTTGTCTACCTCTACCAAGCGGCCATAACGACGAAGGTAGTTAGAACGGTAGTCAGTACGCATCTTCTTGTCAACCTTGATCTTGTTGTAAACAACCTTATCCTTAGCTGTGAACTCAACATCGATCTTTGGAGCCTCACCATACTCGAATACGAACTCGAACTCTGTGCCGTTCTCGAAGTCGAACTCACCCTGCTCCTCTGATGGGATGATATCGCCTACGTAGTCGATATTCTCATTCTTCAAGTACTCAAATACTGAGTTTGAAGCGAGGTGGTATGACTGCTCAGCAAGGATGTGCTTGCCGTACATCTTCTTAACGATGCCCATAGGTACCATACCTGGACGGAAACCTGGAACGTTAGCCTTACGCTTGTACTCCTTCAACTGCTTCTCTACTGCCTGACCGTAGTCTGCCTCACCAACAACGACCTTAACGATTGATACGCCACCGTCGCGCTGCTCTTTTGTAATGTTCATAGTCTCTATATTTTTTTGTTATTGTATTTTATTCCTTATATTTATATAGAAAATCGCGCAAAGATACATAAAAAACTCTTAAACAGCAAATTCTTTGTTATTATTTATGTTTTTTGTACCTTTGCCGTCGTAACGACGGCTCCTCTACAGCAGAGCCGCGCTAAGCAGAATGGCTCAAGTGGCAGGGTTCGTGTGCTAAACAAAAAGCTATTTTAGTCGTAACGACGGCTCCTCTACAGCGAGTTTGCGCTAAGCAGGATGGCTCAAGTGGGAGAAACTTTATAAAGTTGAATTATGATATTTGATGTTGCTCGACATAAATTCTCGGAGGGTTTAATTACACTGATGCTCTTTGCGTTTGTGGCGCTTATTGCTGCGCTATCGGCTACTGATGTAGTGGCGGTAGAGGGTGGTGCCCCATTGCAGGGCGTAGTTCAGCAGTTTGCTGTCGACCACTCGCTATTGTCAGCGCTATTGATGTTCCCAGCGCTGATCTATTCGGGATTGCGCTTTGCTCGAGCAGCTGTTCGCATAGGTCTCTATTCTGCTTCGTCGTTAGGATTGTTGGCACTCGGTGGTGTGGCTATGTTCGCATCAACCACATCTGCGAACTATCTGAGTCTTATGGTGATAGTGCTACTCGCGTCGGAGTTGCTTGGACGTTTGCTTTACTGCTTGGGTCCTGATAAACGACTCGGATATCTCTTTACGGCGATGCTTGCGCTGGGTGTGATGCCATTGGTGGATAGTTCGCTAATTCCCTTTGTGCTTCTGCTACTATTGGTCATTATCGTTGTTCGAGGTTCTATTCGTGAGACTATAATTTCGCTTGTGGGAGCTGTGCTTCCAAGCTTTGTCTATTGCTATATTGTGTGGCTCCTTGGTGGAGAGTTTGGCGTGGCCTTTGCCGACATTTGGAGTATGGCAGAGTTGCAGATTAGCAGTGGAGCATTACTTCCATATCTCACCCTCCCACGCCTCGTATTCTTGGGTGCTACGCTCTTCTTAACGGTGTGTAGTTTGATTGCTTATTCTGGTGTTCGAATGTCACTTTTGGACTCGTCGCGTGTTGTCTGGAGACTGCTTATTGCAGTGGCGTTGATGCTCGTTGCGATGCTCGTATTTATCCCATCAGCAACCCCTGCGTTGCTCGTTATTTTGACTCTTGTTCTGACCCTTATGTTGCCTCAGTTGTTCATCCGTATCGATGTGATGATGGCGACTATTCTCTATCTAATTTGGGTCGTATTGGCTTTTGCTACACTCTTCTAAATTAGGTTTTAAATAGGATCATCATATTCTCTTTTAGTCCACTAATTGTCCTATTTCGTAAATCGCTCGAGCTGACTAGGTTAGTTGGCTTGTTCTAAATCGTGTTAATTTGTGTAATTGTCAATGTGTTAATACGTTAACATTAAAGCCATAAATGTTCAATTATAATTTCTAAAATATTATAAGAAAATTATATCGGTATTTTGGTGATTTTGGGGTGTTTTGAGTGAAAAAAGTGTCTATATATATTGTATTTGAAAAATTTTTAGTATCTTTGCGGGCAATTTCTTCGGAAATGAAATTGAAACAGTTAACAAAAAATTAAAAGGACAAAATTTTTTAAGAGATGCCAACAATTCAGCAGCTTGTAAGAAACGGTCGAGTGACTATGGTGGAGAAGAGTAAGTCGCCAGCACTCGCTGCGTGTCCTCAGCGTCGCGGAGTTTGTACTCGTGTGTACACAACTACTCCAAAGAAGCCTAACTCAGCGATGCGTAAGGTTGCACGTGTTAGATTGACAAATGGCA
>JAFYXB010000097.1 GCA_017546345.1 Alistipes sp.
GAAGTATCGCGTTCGTAAGTATGGTTTCCACGGTACAAGCCACAAGTTTGTTGCTCGTGTAGGTGCTGAGATGTTCGGTCTCGACTTCGAGAACTCTAAGATCGTTACTTGCCACATCGGTAACGGTGCATCTGTTACTGCTATCAAGAATGGTAAGTCATACGATACATCAATGGGCTTCTCTCCACTCGATGGTCTTGTGATGGGTACACGTGCAGGCTCTATGGATGTTAGCGCTGCAACATACATCGCACAGAAGGAGGGTATGACATTGGCTGAGCTTGACAATATGCTCAACAAGAAGTCAGGTGTTCAGGGCCTTACAGGTATCTCAAGCGATATGCGCGATATCGACGCTGCATACGATGAGGGTAACGAGCGCGCTATCATTGCTCGCGATATGTATGGCAACCGCATTAAGAAGTTCGTAGGTGAGTACGCTGCTGAGATGGGTGGTGTAGACCTCGTAATCTTCACTGGTGGTGTTGGTGAGAACTCACCTGAGGTTCGTGAGTATGTATTGCGCAACATGGAGTTTATGGGTCTCGAGTTCGACGAGGTTCGCAACCGTGGTAAGCGTGGCACAGACTATGAGATCTCTAAGGAGGGTTCACGCGTTAAGGCTGCCGTAATCTGCACAGATGAGGAGCTTGTTATCGCTAAGGATACTTATCGTTTGACAAAGTAAGAGTTGTATAGCGGGGCTCGAAAGAGCCCTTGTTATACGTTTTGATGTAGGGCTCAGCGCCCGACAATTTGAATAAAATATACAAACAAAATAAAATCTAAAACTACTATGATTAAGCATTTGGATGAGCTCGTAGCTGCTGCGGTGGCTCGTGGTAAGAAGAAGATGATTGTTGCATATGGTCAGGATACTCACTCTATCGGTGCTACCGATATGGCTATCAAGGCTGGCTTGGCAGAGGTTACTTTGGTTGGTGATCCTGAGGAGATCAAGAAGTCTTGCGAGGCTGAGGGCGTAGATATCAACCAGTACACTATCATTCCAGAGTCTGAGGATGTAAAGGCTGTTGAGATCGCTGTTAAGGCTGTTCACAATGGTGAGTACGACGTATTGATGAAGGGTGTTGTTCCTACTGATAAGTATATGCGTGGTATCTTGAACAAGGAGTGGGGTTTGTTGCCTGCAGGTACTGTTCTTAGCCACGTTACAGTATTGGAGGTTCCTGCATACCACAAGCTTTTGGTAGTTAGTGACGTAGCTGTTCTTCCTTGCCCATCTTTGGAGCAGAAGAAGCAGATTGCAAAGTACCTCATCGCTACTGCTAACAACCTCGGTATCGAGCAGCCTAAGGTAGCTTTGCTTGCACCTAGCGAGCAGCTTTTGCCTAAGGTAGTTAGCTCAGTTGAGGCTAAGGAGCTTTCTGACCTTGGTCAGGCAGGTGAGCTTGGCAACGCATTGTTCCAGGGTCCTTTGGCATTGGACGTAGCTATCGACGAGGAGAGCGTTAAGATTAAGAAGCTTACAGGTCCTGTTGCTGGTGATGCTGACTGTATGTTGTTCCCTAACCTCGAGTCTGGTAACGTATTCTTCAAGGCTTGCTCTAAGTTTGGTGGTGCTGAGTTGGCAGCTATGGTTGCTGGTCCTACAGCTCCTTGCGTATTGACATCACGTGGTGACTCTACAAAGACTAAGCTTTACTCAATCGCTTTGGCTTGCTTGTCAGCAAAATAGTTTTACTAACACAACCTATTGACATTAAATTATGGCATATAAAATTCTAACCATCAATCCTGGTTCAACATCTACAAAGGTGGCGTTGTTCCATGATATGGAGCAGGTGCAGACAATCAAGTTGAGCCACTCAGCAGAGGAGATTGCTCGCTTTGAGTCTGTTGCAGACCAGCTTGACTGGCGCTTGGAGATCATCCTTGAGGCTCTTAAGAATGACGGCATTAAGCTCGAGGAGCTCGACGCTGTTATCGGCCGTGGTGGTCTTATGCGTCCTATCGAGGGTGGTGTATACCGTGTAGGTGAGGCTATGATCGCCGATCTTAAGGCTCCTAAGCGTCAGCACGCCAGCAACCTTGGTGCTCTCATTGCACGCCGCATCGCAGATGTAGCAGGTGTTGAGGCATACATTGCTGACCCTGTTGTTGTTGATGAGCTTCAGGATATGGCTCGCATCAGCGGTCTTAAGGAGTGCCCACGTCGCTCTATCTTCCACGCATTGAACCAGAAGGCTATCGCTCGTCGCTATGCTAAGGAGGTAGGTCGTCCTTATGAGGATCTCAACCTTGTTGTTGTTCACATGGGTGGTGGTATCTCAGTATCGGCTCACTGCAAGGGTCGCGTGATCGACACTAACAATGCTTTGGATGGTGATGGTCCTATCGCTCCAGAGCGCGCAGGTACTCTTCCAGCAGGTGACTTGGTAGACTTGTGCTTCTCAGGTAAGTATGAGAAGGGCGAGATCAAGAAGTTGTTGGCAGGTAAGGGTGGTTTGGTAGACCACGTAAACTGCAACAACGTACAGGAGCTCAACGAGGTACGTGCAGCAGGTGGCGATAAGGAGGCACGCTTCATGCTCGACACTATGTCATACTCGGTGGCTAAGTTCATCGGTGAGATGGCTGTTGTATTGAAGGGTCAGGTTGATGCTATCCTTCTTACAGGTGGTATCGCATGGAACGATTGCGTAAACGACATCATTGTTGATTACTGTAAGTTCATTGCTCCTATCAAGATCTATCCTGGTGAGAACGAGCTCGAGTCACTCGCAGAGAATGCTCTACGTGTGTTGAAGGGTGAGACTGTAGCTAAAGAGTACTAAAATTTATCGTGATAAGGCGTCATCTACTGCCGCTAACGAAAAAAGTTGTCAATGGGTAGTACGACAAGTACAGCCCATCGACACCCTCTTCGCCGAGCGTTGTATATAACACCTACTAACGATAAATTTGGTTGCAGGAAATATACTTTACGGAGGATGCGATTGTCTGATGATGGTTTGGTCCGATGTAAATAAACCTATAATCTATATAGGATGAAAATTTTGGTTATCAACGGTGCGAACCTCAATCTATTGGGGCGTCGCCAACCCGAGATATACGGACGTGAGAGCTTCGAGGATTACCTCGGAGCTCTTCGCGCACGTTACTCGGAGCATACCATCGACTACTATCAGTCGAATATCGAGGGCGAACTTGTCGATGCGCTGCAGCATAGCGAGGGTGCCTACGACGGCGTTGTACTCAATGCTGGTGGCTACACGCACACATCCGTAGTGTTGCGCGATGCTATCGCGGCGATCTCTACACCCGTTGTCGAGGTGCACATATCCTCGATCCTTGCCCGCGAGGAGTTTCGCCATATCTCACTGATAGCCCCCGTAGCCAAGGGCTCGATTATGGGCTTTGGCATGGAGTCCTATCGTTTGGCTGTCGAGTATCTGGTGAATAGGTAGTAGGGTATGGCTATCGGTGGTTTAGGACATAAGGTGGTTAGCGGCGTTGCGTGGAGCTTCTCGGAAAAGCTCCTCTCGATGGTCATACAGATGGCCGTCAGCATCATCGTTGCCCGTAGCCTCTCGCCCGACGATTTCGGTGTTATGGCTATCCTTACATTCTTTACCTCTGTGGCTCTTACGATTGTCGATAGCGGCTTCTCGCAGACGCTTATCCGCAAGAACACGCCCACGGACGAGGAGTATGCCTCGGTGTTGGGCTTCAACGTGGCGATGTCGCTGTTGTTGTATGTTGTGCTGGTGGCGTGTGCGCCTATGGTTGCGAAGTTCTACGGGCGTGAGGTTATTGCCCGTGTCGCCCCCGTACTATTTCTCGTCTTGCCTATCAACTCGTTATGTGTGGTGCAGACGGTGCTTTTCACGCGAGAATTTCGCTTTGCACTACTCTCAAAGACGGTATTCGTCGCTTCGCTTATCAGTGGCGTAGTGGCTGTAGTTATGGCTTTGTGTGGCTGTGGCATCTGGAGCCTTGTTGCGCAGCGTCTGTTGCAGATGGGTGTCAAGGCTGTGGCCTTCTGGCTGTTGCGTCGTCGCCCTTGCACTATGCGATTTAGTCTTACGGCGCTTGCTCGTATGGCACCATTCAGTCTGCGACTGCTTGCGACGGATCTCATTGCGGCTATATATAATAATGTAGCGCAGCTCTTCATCGGCAAGATGCACTCTACGACGCAGCTTGGCTTCTACTCTCAGGCGCAGAAGCTCAAGGATCTGCCCGTGACCTCTACCGTCCAGGCGGTGCAGGGTGTCACCTATCCTGCGTTGTCGCAACTTAAGGATGATACGGCGAAGTTCTCAGAAGGATACCGTAGTGTAGTAAGAGTATGTTCGTTTGTGATTTTTCCGCTTATGCTCGGCTTTGTGGCTATTGCCGAGGATATGTTTGCTCTGCTCTTGGGCGAGAAGTGGATGCCTACGGTTCCCTATTTCGAAATCTTGGCCCTCTCGGGTCTATTCTTCCCCCTCTCGGCTATCGCCTATAATGTTTTGAAGGTACAGAGTGACGGTCGTGTGATTGTGCGCCTGGAGATTTTGCGTAGGGTAGTGATGACCCTCGTACTCATCTACGCCATTCCGCGTGGTGTAGAGGCTGTGGCGTGGGGTATGACGGCTATGGCGGCTGTCGATATGCTTATCAATGTTGTTGCGGCAGGACGATACACCTCATTGCGATTTTGTGGCTTTGCTACAACTATTCTGCCTCAGCTACTCGCGGCAGTAGCTATGTGGCTCGTTCTATATGCTGTGCACCCAACTATCTGCGGGTTGCACGTAGCATTGCGCCTTGCGGTGGAGATTGTCGCTGGTGTATCTATTTATCTTATTCTTTCAGTGGTGTTCCGCCTGCGAGCTCTTGGCGACGTGGTGGAGTTGCTACGCTCTAAAAGTGCGTAAAGCCGTTAAGTTCAAGCTCTACGCGCTCTCCCTTATCCATCCATACAAGCTCCTCTTCGGCCGTGATATGACCTATCACGCTCAGCTCCGTGTCTGTTTCGTGCTGCAGTGCCTGGCGTAGCGACGCTACGTGTGCGGCATCCACGGTGAATAGAAGTTCGTAATCCTCGCCACCGCTCACGGCATAGCGTATGTCGTAGTCCGTAGGTATGGCATCGAGGTTGATTGTTGCTCCTACGTGCGACTGTTCCATAATATGCTTGATATCTGAGGCTATGCCGTCCGAGATATCCATCATGGCGTGTACCTCCTCGCATTTTCCGAGCCATGCACCTTCGGTGGTGCGTGCCTGTGCGCGGCGGTGAGCCTTAGCTGCTGCGGTGTTCAGGTCGCCAAACATAATATCGACAAGACCCTTCGAAGATATGCCGAGTCGTCCCGTAACACATATCGCATCGCCTACCTTAGCTGCCGAGCGGCGCTTGATGTTGCTCATCGGAGCGCGACCAATAGCCACGACATTTATCGAAATTCGGTCGCGTGAGGCTGTTGTATCACCACCCACGAGAGCTACACCCTCGCGTGCCGAGGCCTCGCAGTAACCCTGCATGAAGCGCTCCGCCCACTCACCCTGTGCCGCCTCGGGTAGGGCAATGCTGAGGAGTGTCGCCACGGGGCGTGCGCCCATCGCGGCCACATCGCTGATGTTCACCATAAGGCTCTTCTCGCCTACCTCCTCGGGCGATGATGCTGCGCGAAGGAAGTGTACATCCTCAATAAGCATATCCGTAGTAAATACCATAGCCTCGCCCGCACCGCACTCCACGACGGTGCAGTCGTCGCCAATAGGCTCGAAGCCGTTGTGGGGTAGTGTAGAGCATAGCTTGGCGATATCGCCAATAAAGCCAAATTCCGACTTTTTCATCTTCGTAATCTTTTCGTAGCGCAAAGATATAAAAATAAACTATTATATAAAATAGAGAGGGGTTTCCCATCGTGATGGAAAACCCCTCGAAATCGTACAATTAAGTTTACTCAACGGCGAAACGATATGCCGCACGAACAGTGAACTCGCTTGTCTTATATGGCTCAAGACAAACAACGCTGTTCGACATAAATGCTACAACCTCGATATACTCTGTCGAGTTCTCGTTTGATGAAGAGTAGTAGGTCGCGGTGAATGGCATACCGCCCTTCTCAACAAGCAACTTATTGTAAGCCTTTACGCTGTCGCTATTGAAGTCGTGTGTGCCGCCACTGATTGCGTTCCACATCCATCCCAACTCCTTTGATGATGGCAAGAACCAACCCTCGCCGTGCTCGATACACCACTTAAAGGCTGGGTAGTCATCAATATTCTGATTACCATATTTAGGGTTAAAGAGATCCTCGGTCATAAACTGGCCATTGCTGCTATGGTTGTATTGGCAGTCTACGTTTATTGTAGACCACTGCAAGTCGGCCTCATCGAGAGAGAAGATGTAGCAGTAACCCTTCTCGATAGCAAATACGATACCCTTATTGCCATTCTCCTCGTAGTAGTCGCCTACCTTATACTCCTTTGCTGGCTGCTCGGGCTGCTCGGGCTGCACAGGATTCTCAGGATTTTCGGGCTGCTCAGGATTTTCGGGCTGCTCAGGATTTTCGGGCTGCTCAGGGTTCTCGGGCTGCTCAGGGTTCTCGGGCTGCTCAGGGTTCTCGGGCTGCTCAGGATTTTCTGGCTGCTCAGGGTTCTCAGGCTGCTCAGGGTTCTCTGGCTGCTCTGGGTTTTCAGGCTGCTCTGGGTTCTCTGGCTCCTCGGGCTGTGCAGGCTCAGTAGCCGTAACAGAGATAACCTCCGACTCGTACTCGCCAACAGCGGCCTTGA
>JAFYXB010000098.1 GCA_017546345.1 Alistipes sp.
CTGCACCTCGTTGAGCTGAATACGAGTATCATCACCCTCGAAGCCAACGGTTAAAGTTTCGGGGACATCTGCGCGGTTAGCCGTGAGCTCCTCGACATCGTTCTGCGTACACGCTGCAAAGGCGAGCAGAGTAAAGAGATAGAGTAAATGTCTTTTCATAATATTGTGAGAGTGTTTATTATATGCGATAATACAAAATTAACAACTATTTTCGAAATAGCAAAAAAGCGATGAGGAAAATAGAGGTTGTATATTCTCAGAAAAATTCCTATCTTTGCAAGATAAATCAGTTACAGAATGAGCCCACGAAGAAAACAGCAAAGCTTGGAGGATGCAACGCTAAAAAGCGAGGCAAGCAACGAGCAGCTAACATCTGACAATCAGCCCGCAGAGGGCAAAAAAGAGAAGAAATATGTCGAGACGCCCTTGATGAAGCAGTACTACGAGATCAAGGCTAAGCATCCCGATGCGATACTTCTTTTCCGTGTGGGCGACTTCTACGAGACATTCGGCGAGGACGCCATAAAGGCGAGCGGCATTCTCGGCATCACGCTTACGCGTCGAGCAAATGGCGCAGCATCGTATGTCGAACTTGCAGGATTTCCATACCACGCATTGGACAACTATATGCCCAAGTTGGTGCGTGCTGGCGAGCGTGTTGCCATCTGCGAGCAGCTCGAAGATCCGAAGCTCACGAAGAAGATTGTCAAGCGTGGTGTAATCGAGATGGTGACTCCTGGTGTTGTTATGGGTGAAAACCTCGTGGCAGGCAAGGAGAATACGTTTCTTGCATCGGTATACTTCGGCAAGAAGACCACAGGCGCAGCATTCCTCGACCTCTCGACAGGCGAGTTCTACGTAACGGAGGGCGATGACGCCTACATCGACAAGATCATATCAAATCTGCGACCCAAGGAGATACTTCACCAACGCGGTTGCGAGGAGCGTTTCTACGAGGCATTCGGCAAGAAGCACTATACGTATAGATTGGAGGAGTGGATATTTGCCGAGAATGTAAACCGCGAGAAACTATGCCGTCAGTTTGGTGTGCAGTCACTCAAGGGCTTCGGCATTGAGGATATGAGCGCAGGAATCTCGGCAGCGGGAGCTACGCTCTACTACCTCGAGTTTACGGAGCATCGCCACACGGCACATATCGCCTCTATATCGCGTATCGAACGTGGTGAGTCGGTATGGATTGACCGCTTCACGATGCGCAACCTCGAACTCTTTACATCGAACAGCAGCAACAGTAAGTCAAGCTTTATGGAGGTTATCGACCGCACGATGACACCTATGGGTGGCCGTCAGCTAAAGCGTTGGATAGCCTTTCCGCTTATGGATATCGAAAAGATACGTCTCCGCCAAGATATTGTCGAGAGCATTGTGAAAGATGCGGGATTTGCCGAGGCACTGCGCAACGAGATCTCTTCGATTGGCGACCTTGAGCGCATAGCATCTCGCATCGCTGCGGAGCGTGTAACACCTCGTGAGCTTATTCAACTCAAGCAGTCGCTATCGGCTATCGAGCTACTCCGCGCCCTGATGGAGGGTACGGATAACGAAGCGATGCACCGCTACGCCGATATCATCGACCCACTTGTCGAGGTGCGCCAGCGTCTTGAGCGCGACATATATCCCGACCCTGAGAACAACCAGATACAGAAGGGCGGCATCATCGCTGACGGCCTTTCGGCCGAGCTTGACGACCTGCGCCGCATATCACTCCACGGCAAAGAGTACCTACACTCATTACAGCAGCGTGAGAGCGACATCACTGGTATTCCTTCGCTTAAGGTGGGCTACAACAATGTCTTTGGCTACTACCTCGAGGTGCGCAACACTCACAAAGATAAGGTACCCGAAAGTTGGATACGTAAGCAGACGCTCACAGGCGCTGAGCGATATATCACACAGGAGCTCAAGGAGTACGAGCAGAAGATTATGGGTGCCGAGGAGCGTATCCTGCAAATCGAGGCGGAGCTCTACGCTCAGCTCGTAGCCTACATCGCCACACATCTTGCAGCTATTCAGCGCGATGCACAGGTTGTAGCACGCATGGACTGTCTGCAATCTTTGGCCAAGATTGCCACTGAGCGAGGCTATGTGCGCCCCACGGTGGATGACTCGACAATCATCGACATTCGCGAAGGACGTCACCCCGTAATTGAGTCGTTGATGGCCGTTGGCGAGGAGTACATCCCTAACGACGTCAAGCTCACGAACGACGAGCAGCAGATAATCATTATCACCGGCCCTAACATGTCGGGTAAGTCGGCACTACTTCGCCAGACAGCACTCATAGTACTAATGGCGCAGATGGGTTCGTTTGTACCAGCTAAGTCGGCACATATCGGCATTGTAGATAAGATATTTACACGCGTAGGAGCATCGGACAACCTTGCCGAGGGAGAGTCTACGTTTATGGTCGAGATGCTCGAGTCGGCAAACATCCTCAACAACATCTCACCACGTAGTCTTGTGCTACTCGATGAGATTGGTCGAGGCACAAGCACATACGACGGTATATCTATTGCGTGGGCGATGGTCGAGTATCTGCACAACAACCAGCATGGCGCAGCGAAGACACTATTTGCCACACACTACCACGAGCTCAACGAGTTGGAGAATATGTTGCCACGCGTCAAGAACTTCCACGTTACGGTAAAGGAGGTTGATAAGAGCATTATCTTCCTCAGAAAGTTGGAGCGCGGAGGTACGGAGCACTCATTCGGTATCCACGTAGCACGTATGTCGGGTATGCCACGCAGCGTGGTGCAGCGTGCCGAGGATATATTGGCAAATTTGGAGAAGGTCTACGGTTCGGGCGAGATTGTACCTACAGGAGAGTTGCGCAAGAGAGGTAAGAACCACGGTGTAGCAGCATCGGCAGCAGCCACACGCGAGAGCATACAACTCTCGATGTTCCAGCTTGACGATCCTGTGCTAATCGCCATCCGCGACCAGATAAAGGGCATAGATATCAACTCATTAACGCCCATCGAGGCACTCAATAAGTTGGATGAGATAAAGCGTATCGCAGGCATTTAGACCTGCGATACTTTTTTTTTTTGCAATTACAACAATCTCTTTACAAAACGGAAGAGTTTATAGGGCATATACCTGAATGGTAGATCGATCTTCGTCGAGGAGATAACCACCGAGCGGCGGTGCGAGAAGGCATACAACGAGTCACGGCCGTGATAACGTCCCATACCCGAATTTCCGACACCACCAAATGGCAGATGCTCGTTGGCGATATGCATTATGGTATCGTTAATACAACCACCACCCGACGAGGTAAGACGGAACAGGTTACGAGCCTCACTCTCCTCGGCAAATACGTACATCGCCAAGGGCTTCTCTCGACGGTTTATAAACTCTATAGCCTCGTCGAGGCTCTGAATAGTAATCATCGGAAGTACTGGGCCGAATATTTCATCTGTCATCACACCGCTATTAGCCTTGACATTGTCCAACAACGTTGGCTCGATATATCGTTCCGCGCGATTGATAGTTCCACCACAACGCACCACGCCCTCGCCAATATAGCTGCTCACACGGTCAAAAGCAGCATCCGTAACCATACGGCCATAATGACGGCTACTGCGCACATCGCCACCGTGGAATTTTAGAATAGATCGTTTGAAGGCCTCGATAAAATGCTCTTTAACCTCCTCGTGTATAAGCAGATAGTCGGGAGCTATGCAGGTCTGTCCAGCATTAAGACTCTTACCCCACGCCACACGGCGCGCTGCAAGTTCGACATCTGCCGACTTATCGACAACTACGGGACTCTTGCCACCAAGTTCCAAGACTACGGGCGTGAGATTCTCGGCTGCCGATCGCATAACAACGCGTGCCAGCGAGGGTGAGCCCGTGAAAAAGATTAGGTCGTAGCGATGACGCAATAACTCGGCATTGACATCTCGATTACCCTGTATCACAGCAACATACTCCTCAGCAAAAGTCTCCGCGATAAGCGACTGCAACACCTCAGCAACACGAGGCGTGTAGGGCGAAGGCTTTAGTATAGCGGTGCATCCTGCACCTATCGCACCCACGAGTGGATTTAGGAGTAGCTGCATAGGATAGTTCCACGGAGCGATGATAAGTGCAATGCCGAGAGGCTCGGTAAGTATTTCGCTACGCGAGGGCCACATCTTCAGTGGTGTAGACTTGTGCGATGGGGCCGTCCAACCCTTAAGGTGCTTTATGAAGTTGTCAATCTCGCCCAAGACTATGCTTATTTCAGTGAGATATGCCTCCTCGTAGGATTTGTGCAGGTCGGCATATAGCGCATCGCACAACGGCTTCTCGAACTTAATGATTGCCTCGCGCAGACGACGTAGAGCCTCGAGACGATAATCTATATCGAGTGTTACGTGAGTAGCAAAAAAGGCGCGTTGTGCAGTATGTATAGCTTGAATCTTCTCGGAAGTGGTATTCTGAAGCATATTAATTGGTTTTAGTAATATACAAAGGTACGATATATCAATTAAACTGCCAAATGATAGAGCGGTATTGATTATAGAAGCGTAGGCTTAGGGTTTGCTCTTGGAGATGGGCTGTATTTGTGGGGGCGCTACGCTTTTGGGGACGCAAGCTAAGACTTGCTTGATGAGGGCGTGCCTGCGGCACTTTTGTGGAGCGCACCTGACGGTGCTTATGGGGAGCGCTGTTTCTAAGGGGTCATCCCGAGCGTAGTCGAGGGATCTCCTACGCGACAATGTGGCGTAAGCGTTTTATTTTATACGTAGCCACTTGTCGATTCTGAGGAGATGCTTCGACTTCGCTCAGCATGACATTCATGCGCAACAAACACGAAGCGTCCCCAAGAGCAAGCTCTGCTTGCGCCCTCAAAAGGGCTTTAGCCCGCCCTCATACACCCCAATATCTCAGCGTCAAGCGACAATGCCGATC